>CAJUFH010000053.1 GCA_910585755.1 uncultured Muribaculaceae bacterium
TCGGCTTACGCCTCGCGCACCAAGAGGCAGCTTCGGGGCCGCGGCCCCTCACACCGGGACCAGAACCCATTCGGGCGGGGGCCGGGAGGGGAAGGCGGGGAGGCCGCTCGCTTACGCTCGCTCCACAGAACGGGAATACTTTCGGCTAGGGGGAAACGAGGGAGCGGCGAGGAGGACGGGGGCGGAGAGATAGACAGTCTGGCCGAAGATGTCGCGTAGGCGGTAGCGGGCGAGAACGGGCTGCGTGGCACCGCCTACGTGCTTGGCGGTGAGCTTCATCGAGGTATAGCCGAGGAGGAGCTTAGGGGTGATGATCGAGAGGTCGTAGTCGGCGATCGAGGAATCGGTGCGGCCGCGGGTCGCGCCGGTGAGTTTCGTTCCGGAAACATCGATATACCTGGTCGAGCTTTCGGAGGCATGGACTGCCAGCGGGGGGAGCTCGGGCAGGGGGCCTCGTAGGGAGAACTCCCCGGCGGGGGTATAGGTGACGTATTCGGGGTCGGAGCGGCGGCAGTAGAGCTTCACGACGCCGCTGACGGAGGTATCGGCCTCGAGGGGGTCGCCACCGAGCATGCCGAGGAAGAACCTCGGGGCGGCCAGGGGGTCGGCGGGGGCTTCGGCGGAAGCGACGTAGAGGGCGGTTCCGGCGGCGAGGAGGACAGCTTTCGCGGAGCCGGCGAGGGGGATTTCGGCAATCGGGAGGGCCTCGGAGGTCGCGAGCTGCCGGGGAGAACCCGCACGGCGCCATTCGGCGGGGCTCTCTGGGTCGCGGCGCAGGTTGGCGGCCGCGGATATTGAGAGTGTGTTCTTCATAAACATTTATTTTTTTCGGCAAAGTTAAGGGGCGGGGGAGGCGGGGAGTGTGCGATAATGCAATTTTCGTACCGAAATAATTGCTTAACTTCGCGGGAAAGACACAACTGCCATGAAAAGAGGATTACTGCTTATAGTACTGCTCGGCGCTGTTCTCGCCGGACGGGCTCAGGAACCTACGGCTGCGGAGCGGCTGGTGCCGCGCGACACGACGTTCGCGCTTTGGTCGACGTACAAGAAGACGCTGAAGAAGCACCCGGAGATTTCGATTCTCGAGGAGAGGGTTCCGAAGGGGGTACGGGCCATTGAGGATGTTCCCTATACGACGCTGGAGACGGCGAACGGGGCGCGGCCTCTGCGGTGCGACATCTACCGGCCCGACAACGACAGCATCCTCCCGGCGGTGATTATGATCCACGGCGGGGGATGGAACTCGGGGAACCGGGGACTGCAAAGACCGCTGGCGCAGCGGCTCGCGGCGGCGGGGTTCGTCGCGATTCCGGTTGAGTACCGGCTGATTCCTGAGGCGCTGTACCCGGCGGGGCTTCACGACATCAAGACGGCGATACGGTTCACGCGGGCTAACGCCGGGCGCTACGGCATCGACCCGGAGCGGATCGCTGTCGCGGGTTGCTCGGCTGGGGCGCAGTTGGCGACGCTGGCTGGGGTTACGAACGGTTCGGCGCTCCACGAGGGGAAGGGGGAATACGGGGGGTATTCGAGCGAGGTACAGGCGGTTGTCAGTATCGACGGGATCGCGACGTTCCTGACGGACAGCAACCTGCAATCGGTAGAGGAGCATATCGCGAAGCGGGGCGAGCTGCCGGTCAACGCGCGGTGGCTCGGGGGGGTCTACGCTGATTCTCCGAAGCACTGGGAGGAGGCTTCGGCGCTGAACTGGATAACGGAGCGGTCGGCGCCGGTATGCTTTATCAACTCGGAGCTTCCGCGGTATTCGGAGGGGAGGGATGTACTGAGAGCGCGGTACGCGGCGCTCGGTATCGCGACGGAAGCGCACCGGGTAGGGGCGCCGTTTCACCCGTTCTGGTTTTTCCACCCGTACGCGGAACGGACGCTGGCTGCGGCGATTCCTTTCCTGACCAGGCAGCTTCGGGGCCGCGGCCCCTCACACCGGGATCAGAACCCATTCGGGACGACGCCCGGGAGGGGAAGAGGGGAGGAGGAGAGCGGGGGGCGCTAAAATGGGGCTTTTGGGAGATAGTTGGAACTTTCAGGGAGAGATGTTTGTTAAAAAATAAGTATTGAGTATTTTTGCAGTCCGGGAACGGCGGGGAAGGCTAACTTTGCCGCCGTATGCTCCAGAAAAAGCTTTTTTCGGCTATTGTTTTTATGAGAAGAATAAGTTATAGAATGGCGGCCGGGGCCGCTTTGGCCGCGGTGGCTCTCGCGGGAGGAACCGCGAGGGGCGAGGTTTACTCGCTTGACTCCTGCCGGGCGCTGGCGCTTGACCACAACAAGCAGTTGATGATCAGCGCAGAGCGCGTGAAGAAGGCTTCGTACCAGAAGAAGGAGGCGTTCGCGGCGTATCTGCCGGCGTTCGATTTCCAGGGCGCGTATTTCTACAATCAGAAGGGGCTTTCGATTCTGAGCGAGGACCAGCACCTGCCGGTTCAGAATTTCAACCTTCAGACGCAGAAGTACGAGTTTTCGGTAGTGAAGAACCCGATTACGGGGGAGCCGATCAAGGGCCCCGGGGGTCAGTATGTCCCGGAGCAGACGGCCCTGCTGCCGAAGGAGGCTCTGGAATATGACATACATAATGTTTTCTTCGGGGCTGTCACGCTTACGCAGCCGATTTTCATGGGGGGCAAGATTGTCGCCATGAACCGTCTGACGGGTTACGCGGAGGAAATCGCGCGGAAGCAGCAGCTTTCGGAGGCTCAGAACGTAGTCTACGCGGTAGACGCGGCGTACTGGACGGTAGTTTCGCTTCACGCTAAGCACGAGCTTGCGACGAGCTATGTCAATCTGCTGGACTCTCTGACGCGGAATGTCAGGCTGATGCTTGACCAGGGAGTCGCGACCCGTAGCGACCTGTTGAGCGTGGAGGTTAAGCTGAACGAGGCTAACGTCGACCTTCTGAAGGTCGAGAACGGTCTGGCGCTTAGCCGTATGGCGCTGGCGCAGGTGTGCGGGCTTCCGGTAGACTCGCAGATGGAGGTCGCCGACGAGGGTCCCCGGGGGATTGACGCGTCGGAGGCTGTTCCGTCGAGCTACGATATGGAGAGCGTGTACGCGAACCGCCCGGACCTGGAGGCGCTCCGGCTGGCGGGTAACGCCGCAGAGCAGCAGGCGCGCGTGGCGCGGGCCGACATGATGCCGCAACTGGCGCTGATGGGGATGTACTCTTTCAGCAACCCGAACCTGTTCGACGGCTTTCGCAAGCGTTTCGACGGGGCTTTCTCCGTCGGGGTCATGCTGAAGATTCCGATCTGGCACTGGGGCGGCAACTATAACAAGTACCGTGCGGCGAAGACCGACCGCACGATCCGGGAGCTCCAGCTCCAGGACGCGAAGGAGATGGTTGACCTTCAGGTAAGCCAGGCGGCGTTCAAGACGCAGGAGGCACTGAAGACCTACGCGGCGACGCGCTCCAACCTGTCGAAGGCCGAAGAGAACCTGCGGACGGCGCAGGTAGGCTTCAAGGAGGGGGTGGTTACCACCGACGACGTAATGGCGGCGCAGACGGCGTGGCTGAAGGCCCATTCCGAGGAAATCGACGCGGAGGTAGAGGTACAGCTCTGCAAGGTCTACCTGTCGAAGGCTCTCGGGACGCTCGACGTACAGATTCCTGAGAATTAACCAACATAAGTAACTTATTAACATACAAGCGATATGTCAGATAAACTCACCCCGCGGGAAAAGAAAGAGAACCGCCTGCTGCTGGGCGCTGTCGGCGGCGTGGTGGTAGTAGTGGCCGCGCTGGCCATAATCGGGTTCCTGTTTTTGAACAAGCCGGAAGAGCTGCTGGAAGGGCAGGCAGAGGCGACGTCGGTTCGCGTCAGCGGCAAGCTGCCGGGACGCGTAGCGGAGTTCTTCGTGCGCGAAGGGGACATGGTACACAAGGGTGACACCCTGGTACACATCCATTCGTCGCTGGCTGAGGCGAAGATGGAACAGGCGACGGCGATGGAGACGGCGGCTAAGGCGCTGGACCAGAAGGTCGACGCGGGAACCCGCTCGCAGATTATCCAGAGCGCCCATTCGGTATGGCAACAGGCGCAGGCCGCCGAGAGCATCACCAAGAAGACCTACGACCGCATGCAGCGGCTTTTCGAGGAGGGGGTGATTTCGGAGCAGAAGCGCGACGAGGCGAAGGCGGCTTATGACGCGGCTGTAGCGGGGTCGAAGGCAGCGAAGAGCCAGTATGAGCTTGCGAAGCAGGGCCCGCAGTCGGAGGACAAGACCCAGGCCGCGGCGATGGTCAATGTCGCGAAAGGCGGAGTCGCCGAGGTAGAGGCTGTTCTTGAGGACCAGTACCTTACAGCACCGTGCGACGGGCAGATCGACGTTATCTTCCCTCACGAGGGGGAACTGGTAGCGATGGGGGCCCCGATTATGAACGTTCTTAAGATTTCCGACAAGTGGGTTACCTTCAACGTCAGGGAAGAGCTCCTCAACAAGCTGAAAATCGGGGAGGAAATCACGGTAATGATTCCGGCGCTCGACAAGAAGGAGGCGAAGGTAAAGATTTACTATGTGCGCGACATGGGGGCCTACGCTACCTGGCACGCGACGAAGACCACGGGCGACTGGGACTCGAAGACATTCGAGGTCAAGGCGCGGCCTACGGCTGATATTCCCGACCTCAGGCCGGGGATGACGGTTATTTACAAGGATTAAGGCCTTGGTCCGCGCCGCTCGCTAAAGCTCGCTCCACCCGACAGGCTTCGCGCGGGAGGGCTTTCGACGCCCCCAAGGGGGCGGCACCGGGACAAAAGCCATCCGGGAAGGAAAGAGCGCCCAGCCTTCGCTCGGCTTACGCCTCGCGCACCAAGCGGGGGGAAAGCGGGCGGAAGGGGAAGGCGAAGGAAGGCGGGGAGGACGAAGGAAGGCGGGGAAGCCGCTCGCCTTCGGCTCGCTCCACCCGACATTCAGGGAGAGGCAGCGGAAGGCGGGAGACTTTCAAGAATTAACCCTTTTAAAACGAACAATAAACACTCGAAATAATGAAGGCTTTGTCAGCAGTGGCGCGGCGCGAGATCCGCAGGATTTGTTCCAGGCCGGTTTATCTGGTCGGGATGCTGCTGGTGCCGCTGTTTATGGCGTTCTTCTTCCTGTCGCTTCTCGGGGAGGGGCTTCTGCGGCGGGTACCGGTGGCGATTGTCGACCTGGACCATTCGCAGATTTCGCGGCGGATCACCCGGCAGCTTGACGCGACGGAACTTTGCGACATCACTTGCCACAAGGAGAGCTATTCTCAGGCGATGGACGCGGTGCAGCGCGGGGAGATTTTCGGTTTCTTCGTGATACCGGCGGAGTTCGAGAGCAAGGCTCTCGCCAACCGGGCTCCGACGCTGACGTTCTACTCGAACCTGACATACTATGTTCCGGGAACGCTGATTTACAAGGGTTTCAAGACCCTGGCGGTAACGACTTCGGGGCAGTTGGTCCAGCAGGACCTGGTGTCGAAGGGTGCGTCGAACCGCGCGGCGGGGCTGATCCTTCAGCCGATGGTTCTCGACAACCACCCGATGGGGAATCCGTACCTGAACTATTCCTACTACCTCTCCTCGTCGTTCCTGCCGGGTATTCTGCAGCTTATGATTTTCCTGATGACGGCGTTTTCCATCACGCAGGAAATCAAGCGGTCGACGTCGGTAGAGTGGCTCGCTACGGCGGGTAACCGGATCGGGACGGCGCTTGTCGGGAAGCTGCTGCCGCAGACTGTTATATTCTACATCCTGGGTCTTGGGATGAACGCCCTGATGTTCGGTTTCCACCATTTCCCGGAGAACTCGCCGTGGTGGCATATGGCTCTCGGGATGCTGTTGTTCGTTATCGCGAGCCAGAGTTTCTCGGTGGTTGTATGTTCGGTTATTCCGAATCCGCGCCTGGCGCTGTCGGTTGTTTCTCTGACGGGCATCCTGGCCTTCTCGGTAGCGGCTTTCTCGTTTCCGGTTCAGGCGATGTACGGGTGGATCGCGATATTCGCCGACCTTCTGCCGGTGCGCTGGTACTTCCTGATATATATCGACCAGGCGCTCAACGGGGTGGCGCTCTATTACTCGCGCCTGTATTACGCGGCGCTGCTGGGTTTCCCGATCGCGGCTACGCTCTGCGCTCCGCTGATGAAACGGGCGCTGAAGGATCCGGTATATGTGCCATAATTAATTAAACGACAATTCTTTGCAGCAGCGATGAAAATATTCGGCGACATAAAGCAGTGGTTTCTCGAGACGGCCATGGTGGTCCGGCGCGAGACGGCCCGTGCGCTATCCGATGTCGGGGTTCTTATTTTCTTCTTCCTCCTTCCGTTCGCCTACCCTCTTGTTTACTCGGCAATCTACAACCCGGAGGTGACGCGCGACATGCCTGTGGCGGTCGTTGACGAGTGCCGGACGGCAGAGTCTCGGCGCTTCGCCCGGGAGGCAGACGCGACGCAGGCGGCGAAGGTCTGCGGCTACGCGTCGGACATGGGGGAGGCGCGCCGCTGGATGGCCGACCACCGCTGCTACGCGATCATCCATATCCCCTCGGACTATTCTGAGCGCCTCGGGCGGGGGGAGCAGGGGGTTATTTCGATCTACTACGACCTCGGGCTGCTGCTTCGCTACCGCACGTTCCTTTCGTCGTTTACGGAGCTTCAGATGGCAACGGACACGCGCCTGCGCACGGAGCTGCTTAACACGGTAGGGTTCGTTTCGGACGCGCCGTCGAACGTTCAGACGGAGGCTTATTTCTTAGGGGACCCGCAGCAGGGTTTCGCGTCGTTCATCCTGATCGGGATTGTGGTTCTGATATTGCAGCAGTCGATGCTGCTGGGGATTGTGCTGCTGGACGGGACGGAACGGGAGCGGCGGCTGGGATTCGACTCCTACGGGCTTGCGGAGCTGCGGGGCGTCGCCCCCTCGGCGCTCATCACGGGGCGCACTCTGAGCTATACGTTCCTGTATCTTCCGGCGACGGTCTATATCCTGCATTATATCCCTGAGTTCTTTAATTTCCCGCATCTGGGGAATATGTTCGAGGGGTGTCTGCTGATGATTCCGATGCTGCTGGCGACGGCGATGCTCGGGCAGGCGGTGAGGTTCATGACCTCTGAGCGCGAGAGCGCGTTTATAATCGTTGTGTTTACCTCGGTGATATTCCTGTTCCTGTCGGGGCTGACGTGGCCGCGGTTCGCGATGTCGCCGCTGTGGTACGGGCTCGGGAGCCTGGTACCGGCAACGTGGGGAGTCGAAGGGTTCCTGCGCATCAACAACAACGGGGCGACTCTGGAGCAGCAGACGATTCCTTATCTGGCTCTCTGGGGGCTGTTTGTACTTTACTCTATCCTGGCCTATATCAGCGCCCGGCATTACAGGAGGCGCTGAGGGGCTGGCCGCGCCGCTCGCTAAAGCTCGCTCCACCCGACAGGCTTCGCGAGGAACGGGGCTTTAAGCGCCCCATAGGGGGCGGCACCGGGACAAAAGCGCGAAAAAAGCCGCGCCCGGGACGGGGCGCGGCTTCGTTATATAGGCCGGGGTATTTGGCTTAGCATCAGAAGGGGCGTCAGTCGGCGATGTCCAGGGGAATCGCGACGATGCGGGAGTTGTTGGAGCGGATGAAGTTGAGGATTTCGGAGCGCACTTCGGAGGGCTCGATGTCGGCCTCGATGCGGCGCATGGCGTTGTAGAGGGAGATACCGCTCTGGTAGATGTTGCGGTAGGCTTTCGCGATGTCGTCGATCTGCTGGTCGGTGAACTCCTTCTTGCGCATGATGTAGGCGTTGATACCGAAGTATGCGGCGGGGTTGTGGGCGATGATGACGTAGGGAGGTACGTTTCCGGCGATACGGCAACCGCCTTTGACGAGTACCCATTTTCCTACTTTGGAGCCTTCGTGGAGGACGCAGTTGGAGGATAGGATCGAACACTCCTCGACCTCGCAGTCGCCGGCGATTGTCACGCCGTTTCCGATGACGCACTGGCCCATGATTTTGGTGTCGTGGCCGATATGGGCATTCGCCATAATGAAGGAGTCGCTTCCGATAGAGGTTGCGCCTTCGGAGCGTATGCCGCGGTTTATGATCACGTGCTCGCGGATCGTCACGTTGTCGCCGATTTCGCAGCGTGTCTCCTCCCCTTTCCAGCGGAAGTCCTGGGGCTCTGCCCCGACAATCGCGCCCTGGAACACGCGGCAGTTGCTGCCCATCGTCGTGCCGCTCATCACGGAGGCGTATGGGAAGATTTCGCAGTTGTCGCCGATCACGGTGTTCTTGTCGATATATGCGAAGGGGTGGACAGTTACGTTGTTTCCGAGCTTTGCGGAGGGGTCAACGTAGGCAAGAGAGCTTATCATAATATTTTATTTAAGTTTAATATTATCGGCCTCCGCCGAGGGACTGGTAGAGGGAGATCAGGGCGCGGTCGCGGGCGAGCTCGGTCGAGAGGTAGTTCATCTGGGCCGAGAGGAGCGACGACTGGGCGGTGAGGACTTCGAGGTATGTCGTCGAGCCTCCGTTGTAGGCGAAGAGGTCGTTTGTGTAGTCAACGGCTTTCGTCAGGGCGTCGACCTGCTTTGTCAGGAGAGAGGCCTTCTGGGTCTGCTTGTCGTAGCTTACGATGTTGTCCTGGACTTCGGCGGCGGCGCTGAGGAGCTTGTAGCGGAAGTTGTTGAGGGCCTGCTGCTGCTGCGCCTTGGAACCTTTGAGGTTGGCGATGTTCTGGCCGCGGGAGAAGAGGGGCGCGACGAGGGAGCCGGCGAGGTTCTCGAACCATTTTCCGGGGTTCATGATGAAGGAGCCTACGGAGTTGGTGAAACCGCCGTTGGAGGTGAAGGAAATGCCTGGGTAGAAGTTCGCGCGGGCCGAGTTCGTGGCGTAGTATGCGGCGGCCAGGCTCTCTTCGGCGGCCTTCACGTCGGGACGCTGGGCGAGTTCGCGCATGGGGACTCCGTCGCGCAGGATCCGGGGAGCGGTGAGGTGGGCGTTCTCGGGGATGGCGTAGACGCGGGGACCTTCGTTGAGGAGAAGGGCGAAGGTGTTGTTGGCGGCGTCAAGAGATGCTTCGAGCTCTTCGATCTGGGCGAGGATGCTGTAAAGCTGTCCCTCGCTCTGGACGACGGCGGCCTCTGTCGTGCGTCCGGCCTCCTTGAAGTCTTTCATCGTCTGCACGCTCTGTTTCCACAGCTCGGCTGTCTCGCGGGAGAGGGTTAGCTGGGACTCGAGGCAGGAGATTGAGTAGTAGGTAGTCGCGACGGCTCCTATGATCTGGGAGCGTACGGCCTGCTGGTAGTCCTGCTGGAGGCGGAGGGCCGCTTCCGAGGCGCGCTTGCGGTTGAGGGTCTTTGCGAAGACGTCGAACTCCCAGGAGATTGAGAGGGGGATGTTGTAGGTCTTCGACCAGTCGGTAGCGCCGGGGACGTCGTGGAACTTCGAGAGGTTCCCCTGGGCGGAGAGGGCGACGGAGGGGAGGTAGCTCAGCCGGGCGCCGAGGACGTTTGCTCGGGCAACCTCGACGTTGAGGCGGGCGTTCTCGAGGTCGTTGTTGTTGGCGAGGGCCTTGGCGATGAAGTCCTGGAGGAGGGGGTCTGTGAAGACTTCCTGCCACTGGAGGTTTCCGAAGGCTGCCGAGTCGGGGGCCTGTTTCGATACCTCGGCATACTCCTGGGTGTCAGGAGTATCCGTAGGCATCTCGAATTTTTTGTAGATGTGGCACGACGAAAGCATCGCCAGTGATAGGCCGGCAGCGAGGGTCAGTGCTATGTTGTTGGATTTCATCTGTATGGTTCAGGATAAGTTATCGTGAGTACTGTTCGATTTCGCTCTCGATCGCGTCGTTGTTTGTGTCGCGCCACTTCATCGGGGTGAACTTCTCCTGGATAAGCTGGAAGGCCACGAATAGTGCGGGCACGAAGAAAATCTGGAGAAGCATGCCGATGAGCATGCCTCCTACGGAGCCTACGCCGAGGGCGCGGTTGCCGTTGGCGCCTACGCCGGAGGCGAACATCATGGGCAGAAGGCCGATGATGAGGGCCAGGGAGGTCATCAGGATCGGGCGCAGACGGGCTTCGGCGCCGGAAATCGCGGCGTTTACGACGGACATGCCTGTCCTGCGGCGCTCGAGGGCGAACTCGACGATAAGGATGGCGTTCTTGGCGAGAAGGCCGATCAGCATGATGAGGGCGATCTGGAGGTAGATGTTGTTTGAGACGCCGAACATCGTCGCGAAGAAGAAGGAGCCCATCAGGCCGAAGGGTATCGAGAGGATAACGGCCCACGGGAGGATGTAGCTCTCGTACTGGGCTGAGAGGAGGAGGTAGACGAACAGGAGGCAGAGGCCGAAAATCATGGCTGTCGCGTTGCCCGACTGGCTTCCTTCCTCACGGGTCATGCCGGAGTACTCGTAGCCGTAGCCCTGGGGGAGGGCCTGGGAGGCCACGCGCTCGATGGCGGCGAGGGCCTGGCCGGTGGAGTAGCCGTCGGCCGGGTTACCGGTAACGGAAATCGACTGGAAGAGGTTGAAACGGTTCAGGAGGTCGGGGCCGTAGACTTTCGACAGGGTGACGAAGTTCTCCAGGGATGCCATCTTGCCGGAAGCTGAGCGCACCTTTATGTTCTTAAGGCTCTCTTCGGAGACGCGGGACTCGGGGGGAGCCTGCATCATGACGCGGTAGATTTTGCCGAAACGGTTGAAGTTGGATACGTACATCGAGCCGTAGTAGCCCTGCATCGCGGAGAGGATGGTGGATGTGCTCAGGCCGGCCTGCTGGGCCTTCGCGGCGTCGATGTCGATTTTGTACTGGGGGAATGTCGGGTTGAAGGTAGTGTAAGCCACCTTGATTTCGGGCTGCGCGTTGAGCTGGGCCAGGAAGTTCTGGACGACGGCGAAGAAGTCGTCGATGGAGCCTCCGGTCTTGTCTTGCATCTTGAGCTCGAAACCGTTGGTCGCGGAGTAGCCGGTGATCATAGGGGGCGCGAAGGCAACGACGCGTCCGTCCTTGACGAGCATGTTGGCGGCGCCGTAGACCTGTCCGAGTATCGCGTCGACGTTTTCGGTTTTTTTGTCGCGTTCGGCCCAGTTCTTGAGCTTGACGATGAAGGTGCCGTAGGTCGCGCCCTGTCCGGCGATGAAGCTGTAGCCGAGGATTTTCTGGCTGAACTGGACGGCGGGAATCGACATGACGATTTTGTCAACCTGGTCCATTACCTCGGCGGTACGCTCCTGGGAAGTTCCGGCGGGCATGTCGACCATGACGAAGAAGACGCCGGTGTCCTCGTTAGGCACCAGGGCGGTAGGGGTCACGGCCATACGCCAAACGAGGATTCCGATCGAGAGGGCTACGCAGACGAAGCTGGAGACCTTGTGGCGGGTGAAGAATGCGACCCACTTGTTGTAGCCGGCGAGCACTTTCGCGTATGCTTTCTCGAAGGCTTCCTTGAAGGCTTTGGTGAAGAGGCCCCAGACGGCGAGGACGCCGCAGACAATCGCTATGACACCTTTGAGGATGTTCTCGAAGTCGAACCACCCGAGCACCATGAAGGTGATCGTGGCGGCGAGGAGGGCGAAGGTCCAGAGGGGGAGCCAGAGGCGGTTCCAGCGGGAGGCTACGCTCTTGGCCATTGCCTGTCCGGCGGCCTTGTAGGCTTCGCCCACTCGCTTGGCGAGGGGTTCCTGGTGGCCGTCGGGGGTATGGGGTTTGAGGAACACGGCGCAGAGGGCCGGGGAGAGGGTCAGGGCGTTCAGGGCCGAGAATCCGATGGCGATTGCCATTGTGATACCGAACTGCTGGTAGAAGATACCGGCGGTACCGGGCATGAACGACACGGGGATGAACACGAGCATCATCACCAGGGTTATGGAGATAATCGCGGAGCCGATTTCGCTCATGGCGTCGATGGCGGCCTTACGCGAGCTCTTGTAGCCCGCGTCGAGCTTGGCATGGACCGCCTCGACGACCACAATCGCGTCGTCGACCACAATCGCGATGGCGAGCACCAGGGCCGAGAGGGTGATCAGGTTGACGGAGAAGCCGATGATTTTCAGCACGAAGAAGGTACCGACCAGGGCCACGGGAATCGCGATGGCGGGAATCAGGGTCGAGCGTATGTCGCCCAGGAAGAGGTAAACGACGAAGAACACGAGGATGAAGGCTTCGATCAGGGTATGGATTACCTTGTTGATCGAGGCGTAAAGGAAGTCGTTGTTGTTCATCGGGATAGCGAAGTTGAGCCCCTTGGGGAGGTCCTTCTTCATGATTTCGACCTGCGCGAGACAGTCGTTGATAATCTGGGTGGCGTTGGAGCCGGCGGTCTGGAAGACCATGCAGACGGAGCTTGGGAGGCCGTTGAGGGTGTTGGCGAAGTCGTAAGTTACCTTGCCGAGCTCGACGTCGGCCACGTCCTTTATGCGGAGCACCTCGCCGTTGGCGCTTGTGCGGATAACGATATTCTCGAACTCCTCGGGGGTCTCGTAGCGTCCGCGGTATTTAATGGTGTACTGGAAGCTCTGGTTGCCCTGGGCGCCGAAGGAGCCGGGGGCTGCCTCGACGTTCTGGTCGCGGAGGGCGGCGGCGACGTCAGAGGGGTTGAGGCCGTACTGTGCCATTACTTCGGGCTTGATCCATATGCGCATGGAGTAGTCACCGCCGAAGCTCATCACGTCGCCGACGCCCTGCACGCGCTGGAGCACCGGGATGACGTTGATTTTCATATAGTTGTCGATGAACTCCGAATCGTAGCCGTCGGGGGTCTCGCTGTAAAGGGCGACGCCGACGAGCATCGACGACTGGCGTTTCTGGGTCAGCACGCCTACCTGGGTGACTTCGGCGGGGAGGAGGTTCTGGGCCTTGGCGACGCGGTTCTGTACGTCGACGGCCGCCATGTCGGGGTCGAAGCCCTGCTCGAAGTGGACGTTGATGTTGGCGGAGCCGGTGTTGGTGGCGGTTGATTCGATGTATGTCATACCCTCGGCGCCGTTGATTGACTCTTCGAGGGGGGCGATCACGGAGTTGAGCACGGCCTGCGCGTTGGCTCCGGAGTATGTAGTGGAGACCGAGATTGTCGGGGGGGCGATGTCGGGGTACTGGGTCACCGGGAGCGACGCCAGGCCGATCAAGCCGAGCAGGACGATGAAGATTGATATAACCGTCGATAGTACCGGGCGGTTAATGAATGTATCGAGTTTCATCTGTGATGTTGATGTTTAATGCTTTTGTTACTTCTTCTGGGCGGCAGCCTGCTGCTGGGCCATTGCTGCCTGCTTGGCGGCGAGCTCGGCGGCGTCGACGGGCTTGATCTGCATGTCGGGCTTCACTTTGTTGCCGACACCTTCGACGACGATTCGCTGGCCGGGCTGGAGGCCGGAGGTAACTACGAAGTTCTTGCCGTCGTTTAGCGCGTCGACATTGATCGGGGTGCTGACGGTCTTGTTGGAGTCGTTTACGACGTAAACGAAGCGGAGGTTCTGGATTTCGTAGGTGGCCTTCTGGGGAATAATGATTACGTTATCCTTCACCACGGGTACGATAATCTGTCCGGTCGAGCCGCTACGGAGCATGCCGTTGGTGTTCTTGAAACGGGCGCGGACGTTCGCGGCGCCGGTGCTCTGGTCGATGACACCGGATACGGTGGCTACCTTTCCGGCTTCGGGATATATCGAGCCGTCGGAGAGGCGGAGCTGTACGGCGGGCATCTCGGCGATTGCCTGTGCGATGCTCTTGGTGCCGTTGTCGGTCATTTCGAGGAGGTCTTTCTCGTTGATGGAGAAGTAGGCGTAGATGTCGGAGTTGTCGCTGACGGTAGTCAGGGGCTGGACCATTGAGGGGGACGCGAGGGAGCCTTCGCGGTTGGGGATAACTCCGACGAATCCGTCTGAGGGGGCGGTCACGACGGTGTAGCTGAGGTTCTTTCGGGCGTTAACGACGGCGGCTTCGGCTGTGCGGAGCTGGGCCTCGGCCTGCGCGAGCTGGTTCTTGGCGAGCTGGTTCTCGTATTCGCTTATGATGTTCTTGTCGAATAGGCGCTGCTTGTTCTGGGCTGTCAGGCGGGCTGTCTCAACCGAGGTTTTGGCGGAAGCGAGCTGGGCTACCGCCTGGTCGACGGCAGCCTGGTACTGCACCTGGTCGAGGGTGAAGAGGGGCTGTCCTTTCCTTACGGCCTGTCCTTCGTCGACGTGTACCTTGGTGATGAAGCCGGAAACGAGGGGCCGTACGTCGATGTCGGTGCGCCCCTTGATAGTCGCTGCGTATGAGTGGGAAAGGTCGGAATTGCCCGGCTGCACGGTCATGACCGCGATTTCGGGAGTCTGCTGCATCATTGCTGCCATTTGGGCCGCGGCGTCGTCTTTCTTGCCGCACGATGTCAATGCCATTACCGCGGCCGCTCCGCCCAGGAACATCCCGCGGAGGGCGAGTCGCTTGCTGTTGTCAGTCATTGTCTTACGCTTATTTTTATGATGTATTTTTTATAATTTAAGCAATCAGCGATGAATATTCGCTTGGAAACCGAACGCAAAATTAGTCAATAAATTAGAGCTGAAATATGATATATGTCATACTTGTTGCCGCTTTAACACTATTTAATTATAGTGGCGGCGGTATGCCGGGTTTTGTTTTTTTTTATTACATTTGCCGCCAAGAATGAAAATCCTGCATATAATATTCACTTTCCGCACCGGGGGGGCGGAGACGATGCTGGTCGACATGATGAACCGGCAGGCCGCGCTGGGCCACGACGTCGCCCTGCTGATAATCAACGACGGGGTCGACCGTAACCTCCTGTCGACCGTCAGCGACCGGGTTGAGGTGTTCCACTGGCCGCGGCGTCCGGGTACCGGGAAGCTGCGGCTCGCCCTGCGCCTCAACGCCTGGGTAAGGCTCCGGCACCCCGACGCGGTTCACCTCCACGACCCTAAGCTCCCGGGGCTTCTCCGGGGGATGGACCGGAAGCTGGTCTACACGGTTCACGCCCTGGGGCTGTCGCAGCGCTATCTGCGCCCCACGGTCAGGCAGTGCGCGATCACCGACGCGGTAAGGGAGGATGCGCTCCGCCAGTATCCGGCTGCCGACGTTCGCGTCATACCCAACGGCATAGACATTGACAGCATACGGCGCCGCGACTATGAGCGGCTTCCTGACGGCGGTAGGTTCCGCGTCGTGCAGTCCGGGCGGCTCGACACCGCCACCAAGGGGCAGGACATACTGGTCCGCACCCTGGGCGTTCTGTCCCGCAGGGGGATAAGGGACGTGTATGTCGACTTTATAGGCGAGGGGGCCGACCGGGGTATGCTCGAGGAGCTTGCCCGGCAGGAGGGGGTGGCCGACCGAGTTACCTTCCGGGGGCTGATGACTCGGAAGGAGGTCTACGACGCTTACGCGGACTACGACCTGATGGTCCACCCCTCGCGCTTCGAGGGGTTCGGGCTGATTATCGCCGAGGCGATGGCCGCCGGGCTTCCGGTGGCGGTCCCGGTCGGAGGGGGCCCCTACGAGGTGATTGACCGGGGGCATCTTGGCGAGACGTTCGAGCCGGATGATCCGGAGTCGTGCGCCGATGCGGTCGAGCGCGTCCGTGCCGATTACCCAATGGCTCTTATGCGTGCCGAACTGGCGCGGTCGCGTGCTTCGCTGAGCTACTCGCTCAAAGGGATGGTCGACGAATATGTGCGCCTCTACGAAGAGCTGAATAAATGAGTTTTTCTGCTGTAAAACATAACTGCAAAGCCGCTTTCGGGCGGCTTGTTTTGTATCTGAAAATTTTTTGTCAAGTTTTGCGCGAAAAATTTGTAACTCTATGAAAAACGCGGTACTTTCGTTGAATATTTACCTTAACAGACTAATAACATCTAACATAATACACACTGCATCATGAGTTATCTGAAGTTTGATAAAAACCTGATGATTAACCTCGAACAGTCGCTCCCCAAGGAGATGCTGCGGACTAATCAGGCGGGCGCTTATCACTGCACCTCGATCGTTGACTGCAACACCCGCAAGCAGCACGGGCTGCTGGTGGTGCCCATCGGCGACGAGGAGTATGACCCGCACGTGCTGCTGTCGTCGCTCGACGAGACCGTCATCCAGCACGGGGCGGCCTTCAACCTGGGGCTTCACCGCTACCAGGGGGGCGTCTACAGCCCCAACGGCCACAAATACATCCGTGAGTTCGACTGCGAGGGGGTGCCCCGTACCACCTACCGCGTCGGGGGCGTGATTCTCACCAAGGAGAAAATCTTCATCCAGAACGAGAACCGCATCCTGATCCGCTACACCCTCCTCGAGGCCCACTCGCCGACAACCCTCCAGCTCCGCCCGTTCCTGGCGTTCCGCTCCAGCAACGCGCTCTGCATGGCCAACGACAAGGCGAACACCGACTGCCAGCCGGTGCAGAACGGCGTCGCGTGCTGCCTCTACGAGGGTTACCCCAACCTCTACATGCAGCTCTCCCGCAAGCCGGAGTTCGTCCACGACCCGCACTGGTACAATAATATAGAATATGTAAAGGATATGGACCGCGGCGTGCCTTACGTCGAGGACCTGATGGTGCCCGGCTATTTCCAGGTAAGCATCAAGAAGGGTGAGTCCATAATCTTCTCAGCGGGCCTCTCGGAGGTTTCGCCCCGCTCGCTCAGCAAGATGTACGAGGGGGAAATCGCCTCGCGCACCCGCCGCACATCGTTCTTCAACTGCCTCAAGAACGCCGCGAAGCAGCTTTACCTCAAGAAGGGTGACGCGGAATATATGCTTTCGGGCTATCCCTGGGGTAAGATTCTGGCGCGCAACACGTTCATGTCGCTTCCGGGCAACACGATCGCCATCGGCCACCGCGAGGACTTCGAGCTGATTATGGCTACCGCCGCCAAGGCGCTCGAAAACTTCATGGCGACCCTCGAACATTCCCGCATGATCCACGGCATCGCGGAGCCTGACATCCCCGTGTGGGCCATCTGGGCCATCCAGCAGTACGCCAAGAGCTACGGGATGGACGCGGCGCGCGAGCGCTACATGGGTCTGGTTGCCGCGCTGGTCGACTTCATCATCTCCGGGGGGCACCCGCGTCTGACACTTGAAAGCGACGGGCTCCTCTCGACCGACGGCACGATGACTCCCGCCTCGTGGATGAACTCCGTATGGGACGGGCGCCCCGTGGTTCCCCGCACCGGGAAGCTGGTGGAAATCAACGCCCTGTGGTACAACGCGCTCCGCTTCGCCGCCGATATGGCGCAGGGGGACGGGAACCTCGAGGAACGCGCGCAGGCATGGACCGACACCGCCGACAAGGTCAAGGAGGCTTTCGCCCCGACTTTCCTCAACGATTACGGCTACCTCTACGACTACGTGGCCGGGACTTACGCCGATCCGTCGGTGCGCCCCAACATGGTGATCGCGGCCGGGCTTGACAACTCGCCCCTGGACCGCCGCCAGCGCAAGGGGGTTCTCGACGTCGTTACCCGCGAGCTGCTGACCCCCAAGGGGCTGCGCACCCTCTCGCCGAAGAGCTACGGCTACCGCCCCTTCTACCTCGGCTCGCCGCAGGAACGCGAGATCGCCCTCCACAACGGCCCGGCGCGCCCCTGGCTGATCGGCTTCTACGCCGACGCGTACCTGAAGGTGTTCGGCCTGAGCGGCCGCAGCTATATTGACCGCATGCTGATCGGCTTCGAGGAGGAGATGAGCCAGGGTTGCATCGGCTCCCTGAGCCAGCTCTACGACGGCAACCCGCCCTTCTCGGGCCGCGGCGCGATTTCCCACGCGACGAACATCGCCGAAGTGCTCCGAACGCTGCGCACCCTCAAGAAACTTGACTCCTGAACCACCCTGAAACCAAATACCATAGAATGAAAGCATTAATGTTCGGGTGGGAATTTCCACCTCACATCCTCGGCGGCCTCGGTACCGCCAGCTACGGCCTGACCCGCGGCATGTGGCAGTGCGGCGACATGGATATAACCTTCGTGATCCCCAAGCCTTTCGGCGACGAGGACAAGGAGTTCGCCCACATTATCGGAGCCTCCCAGACCCCGGTGGCCTGGAGGGACGTATCGCGCGACTACGTAGAGCAGCGCATCGGCAAGGTGATGGATCCCGAGCTTTACTTCCGTCTCCGCGACCATATCTACGCCGACTTCAACTATATGAGGCTCAACGACCTGGGTTGCATCGAGTTCTCAGGCCGCTACCCCGACAACCTGCTGGAGGAAATCAACAACTACTCGATTGTTGCCGGCGTGATCGCCCGCACGGTCGACTGCGACGTGATCCACTCGCACGACTGGCTGACCTACCCCGCGGGAATCCACGCCAAGCAGGTGACGGGCAAGCCGCTGGTGATCCACGTACACGCTACGGACTATGACCGCTCCCGCGGCAACGTAAACCCGACGGTGTTCGGCATCGAGCGCGACGGCATGATCCACGCCGACCATATCATAACGGTCTCCAACCTTACGCGCCAGACCGTCATCGAGAAGTACGGCATCGACCCGGCGAAAGTAACGACGGTCCACAACGCCGTAACCCCCCTGAGCCAGGAATACCTCGACGTGGCCGTCACCAAGCCGAAGGACAAGATCGTTACCTTCCTGGGGCGCATAACGATGCAGAAGGGTCCCGAATACTTCGTCGAAGTGGCAGCGAAGGTGCTCAAGCTCGACCACAACGTGCGCTTCGTCATGGCCGGTTCGGGCGACATGATGGACAAGATGATCAACCTCGCCGCCGAGCGCGGAATCGCCGACCGGTTCCACTTCCCCGGATTCCAGAAAGGGAAGCAGGTCTACGAGATGCTGAAGGCTTCCGACGTCTATATGATGCCCTCCGTTTCCGAGCCTTTCGGAATCTCCCCGCTGGAGGCGATGCAGATGGGAGTCCCCTCTATCATCTCCAAGCAGAGCGGATGCGCCGAAATCCTCGACAACGTGATCAAGACCGACTACTGGGACATCGACGCCATGGCCGACGCCGTCTATTCGATCATCACCTATCCGGCGATGTACCAGCAGCTCCGCGAGGACGGCCTCCGCGAGGTAAACCAGATTACCTGGGACAAGGCCGGCCGCAAGGTCATCGACATCTACAACAAGGTTCTCGGCCGCTCCTGACACTCTAACCCTTCAACCTTAAACCTTCAAATCACCAAAAGATATGAAAGCGATTTGCTTCTATTTCCAAATCCACCAGCCATTCCGCCTGAAACGCTACCGTTTCTTCGACATAGGCAACGACCACTACTACTACGACGATTTCGCCAACGACGACATCATAACCCGCATCGCCCACCGCTCCTACATCCCCGCGGCTGAGACGCTGCTGAAGATGATCCAGGACACCAACGGCGCCTTCCGCTGCGCGATTTCCGTCTCCGGCGTGGCCCTGGAGCAGCTCGAAATCTACGTCCCCGAGTTCATCGACATCCTGCGCAAGCTCGCCGACACGGGCAAGTGCGAGTTCCTGGCCGAAACCTACGACCACTCCCTCGCCTCCCTGGCCGACCCCGAGGAGTTCCGCATCCAGGTGAAGCTCCACGACGACAAAATCCGCGACCTCTTCGGCGTAACCCCCAAGGTGTTCCGCAACTCCGAGCTGATTTACTCCGACGAGCTGGCCCCCCAGATTTACGACATGGGCTACAAGGGGTGCATCACCGAGGGCGCGAAGCACATCCTCGGCTGGAAGTCGCCCGACTACGTATATTCCGCGGCCTCCTGCCCCAAGCTCAAGCTCCTGCTGAAGAACGACAAGCTCTCCGACGACATCGCCCGCCGCTTCTCCGACACCTCCTGGAACGAGTTCCCCCTGACGGCCGACAAGTATGTCAACTGGATCGCCGACACCCCCGCCGACGAGCAGATCATCAACCTCTTCATGAACCTCGAGACCTTCGGCGAGTTCCAGACCCGCGAGACCGGCATCTTCCAGTTCCTGGAGGCGATCCCCCGCTTCGCGCAGGAGCGCGGCGTGCAGTTCGTGACCCCCTCGGAGGCCGTCAAGCTCTTCAAGCCCGTTGCCGAGCTCTCCGTTGTCCACAACATCTCCTGGGCCGACGAGGCCCGCGACACCTCCGCGTGGCTGGGCAACAAGCTGCAGAACGAGGCGTTCAACAAGCTCTACTCCGTAGCCGAGCGCGTGCGCCTCTGCGACAACCGCCAGCTCAAGCAGGACTGGGGCCGTCTGCAGGCTTCCGACCATCTCTTCTACATGTCGACCAAGCACCTCGCCGACGGTTCGAGCCACGCCTCCTTCTCCCCCTACGAGACCCCGTTCCAGGCCTTCACGAACTACATGAACGTCCTGTCGGACTTCATCGTTCGCGTAGAGGAGCAGTACCCGATGAACATCGACAACGAAGAGCTTAACTCGCTGCTGACGACCATCCGCAACCAGGCCCGCGAGATCGAGACCCTCAACAAGGAAGTCGAGTCGTACCGCACCGACCTCGAGCACCTCAACGAGGAGCACCTCCTCCGCGCCCCCAAGGCCGAGGCGAAACCCGCCGGGGAACCCAAGCCCAAAGCGGAAAAAGCCCCCAAGGCCCCCAAGGCCAAGGCTGAAAAGGCTCCCAAGGCAGAAAAAGCTCCCAAAAAAGGCCGCTAAGGCGAAGTAACCCTCCCTCCGGGCGGTTTCTCCCTTCGCCGCGAAATTAAGACAAAACCAACCACCTCCGGCTGCGATAATACAACTATCGCAGCCGTTTTTTCGCGCCACCGCCCCGCGTCCATCCTATACTCTGGTTCTCTTCTCCCCCTTCTTTCTACTTCTCCCCACTGCGGTGCACTTCTTATTGGAATCTTTCCTTCCGGGTTTTGAAAAAATAATTCCCTGAAATTTGGCAGATTCGCGCAAAACCCTTAACTTTGCATCGCAAACAACCGGGGTACTAGCTCATCTGGCTAGAGCGCGACACTGGCAGTGTCGAGGTGAGCGG
>CAJUFH010000054.1 GCA_910585755.1 uncultured Muribaculaceae bacterium
TAACCATTAGGCAATTATGAAATTGCGCTTTTTTGAGTGGCGAAGTCAGGAAAAAAGTTCCGCCCCACAAAGATGGGGCGGAACCAAAGTATGGTACCGTGAATGGTGACAGGGGTTTATTTTGCGGCGATGGCGAGGGCCTCGCGGCATTTGTCGGTGATGTAGGCCCAGTCGCCGGCAGCAACGCGGTCCTTGGGGAAGAGCTTGGAGCCCATGCCGACGCAGTAGACTCCGGCGGCGAACCAGGCTTTGAGGTTCTCTTCGGTCGGTTCTACGCCGCCGGTAACCATGAGCTTCGACCAGGGCATCGGGGCGAGCAGGCCCTTGACGAATTTCGGGCCGAGGACGTCACCGGGGAATACCTTGCAGAGGTCGCAGCCGGCCTCCTGGGCGAAGCCTACCTCGCTGATGGAGCCGCAGCCGGGGGTGTAGGGCACGAGGCGGCGGTTGCAGACTTTGGCAACCTCGGGGTTGAACAGCGGGCCTACTACGAAGTTGGCGCCGAGCTGCAGGTAGAGGGCGGCGGTAGCGGGGTCGACGATGGAGCCTACGCCGAGGGCCATTTCAGGGCACTCTACGGCGGCGTACTTGACCAGCTCGCCGAAGATTTCGTGGGCGAAGTCGCCGCGGTTTGTGAACTCGAAGGCGCGGACACCGCCGTCGTAGCACGCCTTGAGGACCTTCTTGGCGGTCTCGAGGTCTTTATGGTAGAACACGGGCACCATTCTGGTGGCTCCGATTTTGGCCAGGACGGCCTGTTTGTCAAATTTAGCCATTATTCTTGTTTGAAAAGTTAAGGTTAAGGGTGAAAGATGAAGGCGGTTTAGGAGATACTTTCGCTTCCGGGGCCGGGAGGCCGCTCGCTTACGCTCGCTCCACTGAACGGAGTCACTTCCGGCCAGCGGAATCTTGAAGAAAAGCCAGCAACAGGGGCGGTAAAGCCTTGGGAGAAACAAAAGTTTCTTCTTAACCTTTTCACCCTTCACCTTTCACGGCGCCACAGGCGCCATCGGCGCGGAGCGCCTTTTAGCGCTGCACGCGGCCGTTGGCGTTGCCGCCGGCGAGGGCTTCTACCTCGTCAACTGTTACCAGGTTGAAGTCGCCGTTGATGGTGTGCTTCAGGGCGGAAGCGGCTACTGCGAACTCGAGGGCCTCGCCCTGGTTGGGCTTGGTCAGCAGGCCGTGGATGAGGCCGCCGGAGAAGCTGTCGCCGCCACCTACGCGGTCGATGATGGGGTTGATGTCGTAGCGCTTGCTCTGGTAGAACTCCTTGCCGTTGTAAATCATTGCTTTCCAGCCGTTGTGGGTGGCGGAGAAGGACTCGCGGAGGGTCGAAACGACATACTTGAAGCCGAATTCCTTCATCATCGCGGCGAAGATGCCCTTGTATCCTTCGGCATCTGTGTTGCCGGCCTCAACGTCGGCGTCGGGCTTGAAGCCGAGGCAGAGTTCGGCGTCTTCCTCGTTGCCGATGCAGACGTCGACGTATTTCATCAGGGGGCGCATGATGGACTGGGCTTTCTCCTTGGTCCAGAGTTTCTTGCGGAAGTTGAGGTCGACGCTGACGGTCACGCCGTGGCGCTTGGCGGCCTCGCAGGCGAGACGGGTCAGCTCGGCGGCCTTGTCGGAGATGGCGGGGGTGATGCCGCTCCAGTGGAACCAGTCGGCGCCTTCCATGATAGCGTCGAAATCGAAGTCCTGGGGATCGGCCTCGGCGATGGAGGAGCCGGCGCGGTCGTAAATCACCTTGGAGGGGCGCATCGAAGCGCCGGTCTCGCAGTAGTAGATACCTACGCGGTTGCCGCCGCGGGCAACGAAGCGGGTGTCTACGCCGTAGCGGCGGAGGGCGTTGACGGCAGCCTGACCTATCTCGTGTTTGGGGAGCTTGCTGACGAAGTACGCGTCATGGCCGTAGTTGGCGCAGCTTACGGCGACATTGGCCTCGCCGCCGCCCCAGATTACATCGAAGTTGTCGACCTGCACGAAGCGCTTGCAGCCGGCAGGGGAAAGGCGAAGCATGATTTCGCCGAGGGTTACGATTTTAGACATAGTTTTTTAAGGTAATAAAGATTGGTTTGCGTTGATTGTTTCTGTTGGGGGAGACCGGCGTTCAGGCGTTTTCGGGCTTCGCGGGGGTCGCGGTGAGGTTGATGGACTCCATCAGTTTCACGGCGTCGACATACTGGGCGATACCTTCGGCCACGCGCTTTGCGTCCTGCATGGCGTGGACCACCGTCGCGGGGCGCTTCGTGACGTCGCCGCCGGCGAACACTCCCTGGCGGGTCGTCATGCCGTAGGGTACCTCGCGGGTGAGGACATAGCCCTTGTCGTCGACGTCGATGCCTTTCGTCGTCGAGACGATGCGGGCGGCGGGCACGGAGCCGACGGCCATGATCACGTTGTCCATCGGCATCACGGTCGGGGTGCCGTCTATGTCGATCGTGACCTCCTTGAGCTTGTAGCCTTCGCCGCCGACGATGTTGGTGATCGAGGAGTTCCAGAGGAACTTTACCCCTTCGGCGACGGCGTCGTCATATTCGGCGCGGAGGGCGCTCATCTCGTCGATGGTGCGGTGGTAGACGACGTAGACCTCCGAGGCTCCCATGCGGAGGGCGGAGCGGGCCGCGTCGATCGCGGTGTTGCCGCAGCCGATGACGGCCACCTTGTCGCCCGTGCCGATTACGACCTCCTTGCGGTCGATCAGGCCGCTCTCGTAGAGCGACACGCGGCGCAGGAAGCGGATTGCCTGGCGTACGCCGGGGTGGTTGTTGCCGGGGATGTTGAGGCGGCGGGGAACCCCCGTGCCGGTGCCCATGAAGATGGCGTCGAACCCTTCGGCGAAAAGGTTGTCAACCGTCAGGTCCTCGCCGACGGTGGAGTTGAGGTGGAACACGACGCCGAGGTTCTCGATTTTCTTGATTTCGCGGCGCACGACCTCTTTCGGGAGGCGGTATTCGGGGATACCGTACATCAGCACTCCTCCCGGCTCCGGCTCCATCTCGAAAATCTCGACCGCGAAGCCCAGGCGCGAGAGGTCGCCGGCGATTGTCAGTCCGGCGGGGCCGGAACCGATTACGGCGACGCGGCCGCGCGATTTTTCAGGAATAGTCTCGTGGGTCAGCCCGGCGGAGGAGTCGAAGTCGGCTACGAAGCGTTCGAGCTTGCCGATATTGATGTGCGCTCCCTTTTTGTTGAGCACGCAGTTGCCTTCGCACTGGCGTTCGTGGCCGCAGACGCGTCCGCATACCGCGGGCAGGTTGCTGCGGGCGTTGATAATCGACATCGCGTTGCCGAAGTTGCCTTTCGCCAGCTCGGCGATCCAGTCGGGTATGTCATTGCTGATCGGGCACCCTTTCTTGCACTGGGGCACCTTGCAGTGGAGGCAGCGTTGCGCCTCCCGGATAGCCTCGGGAAGGGTGTAGCTTTCAGAAACCTCTTTGAAATCGTTCATTTGAGGGTCTTTTTTGTGATAGAAATGGTGTGAATCAATGGTATCTTTATATCCTTCATAGGGATGCGGCCGCGCGGCCGCATCCCTTGGAGGAAATTTCGGTAGAGTAGGGGGAGAGAATAGGGTGGAGTCGGACGGGTCGGACGAGTCAGACAGGTCGGACAGGTCGGGCAGGTCGGACTTGGGGGTTAATGGGAGAGGGGAAGGGGGAACCTTACTTCATTTCGAGGTAGGTCACCTTGTCCATGTCGCCGTAGTTGAGGTTTTCGCCTCCCATGCCCCAGATGAACATGTAGTTGGAGGTGCCGGCGGCGGCGTGGATCGACCATTCGGGCGACATTACGGCCTGCTCGTTGTGGAGCCAGATCAGGCGGTTCTCCTGGGGCTCGCCCATGAGGTGGCATATGGCGTTCCCTTCGGGCACGTTGAAGTAGAAGTAGGCCTCGACGCGGCGGTCGTGGGTGTGGGCGGGCATGGTGTTCCATACCGAGCCGGGCTTAAGTTCTGTCAGACCCATCTGGAGCTGGCATGGACCCTCTTCGAGCACGTTGCTGACGATGAGCTGGTTGATTACTCGGTCGTTCGACTCTTCCAGCGAGCCGGCCTTGATGCAGTTGGCCTTGATGGAGCCCTTGCGGCCGTCGATGGTGATGAGCTGGGTCTTGTAAGCCTTGTGGGCGGGGGTGGAGTTGATGTAGAATTTGGCGGGGTTGGCGTCGTCCTTCGAGCGGAAGGTTACGTTCTTGTTGCCGCGGCCCACGTAGAGCGCGTCCTTGAAGTGGAGCTCGTAGTCCTTGCCGTCGACGCTGACGATGCCGTCGCCGCCGACGTTGATTACGCCGAGTTCGCGGCGCTCCAGGAAGTAGTCGGCCTTCAGCGGGTCGATAGTCTCGAGGGTGACAACCTTCCCTACGGGAACCACGCCGCCGTAAATCAGGCGGTCATACATCGAGTAGGTGAGGTTTATCTTGTTCTGCTCCATGACTTTGGGCATCATGAAGTGGGAGCGGAGCTGTTCGGTGTCGTAACGTTTCACGTCGTCGGGGTGGCAGGCGCGGAGGATTTTGTATTCCGTCTGCGCGGAAGCCGAGAAGAGGGTGGCTGCGAGCATAAGGCCGGTCAGGATATTTTTCATGATTTTTGTTGGGTTATTCTGTTTTTTCGAGTTTGTCGGAATTGTCGGCGATCATTGCCTTCTGGTTGCGGGAAATCAGCACGCGGTTCCATACCATCATCGTCATGGTGAGGATGACGAGGATTCCGGCGCCTACCCATTTGAGGTTCTCGGTACACTGGTAGATAATCCAGGCCAGGGGGGAGGAGGCGAAGTCGAGGCTGCCACCTTCGAATCCCGCGGGGATAGCCACGGCGGCGTCGCCGGTCGCGAGGTAGACGTCCTTGGCCGCCAGCGAGAAGGCGGGGGCGAGGGAGGTCACCAGGTAGAGGCCGATTGTGAGCGACACGAGGCCTACGATGAAGGTCTTGACAACGTTGCCCTTTGTGTAGGGGAGCACCAGGGGGAAGAGGTAGAACATCCCGGCCAGCGACGCCAGCGGCAGGAACTGGTTGCCAGGGAGGGCTACCGCCAGCACGAGGGTCACGGGGATGAGGAGGATCGATACCACCAGGGTGGTCGGATGGCCGATCACCAGGGCGGGGCTCATGCCGATGTTGAGGCCGTCGGCGCTCTTGAACTTGCGGGCGATCAGCGAGCGGGTGGCGTCGGAAATCGGCTTCAGGCCCTCGATGAAGAGCACCGTCACGCGGGGGATGAGTTCCATCACCGCTCCCATCTTGATGCCCAGTCCGAGGATGTAGGGGATTTGGTCAATCAGCTCGGCGCCGCTTTCGCAGGTGAGGCAGCCGATACCGACGCCAACCACGACACCCAGGAAGAGGGGCTCGCCAAGGAGGCCGAACTTCTTCTTCAGGCCCTCGGCGTCGATTTCCAGGCGGTTCATGCCGGGAATCTTGTCGAGCAGCCAGTTGATGCCGATCGCGAAAGGCACGAAGCCGGCGCAGAAGGGCTGTGGAATCGAGATGCCGTCCATGTCCTTGTAGTAAGTCTGGAACTTGCGGGCGGTCATGTCGGCGATTACCAGGGTTATGATGTAGCAGATGATTGCTCCGAAGAAGCCCCAGGCGAGGGACTCGCTGGCAAAGTAAATCACGGCGCCGATGAAGGCGAAGTGCCAGTAGTTCCAGAGGTCGATGTTGACCGTGCGGGTGGTCTTGGTGAGGAGCATCAGCAGGTTCACGCCCAGGCAGACGGGGATGATGAAGGCTCCGACGGCGGTGTTGTATGCCACGGAGGCCGCGGCGGGCCATCCCATGTCGAACACCTTGAGCTGGAGGTCATAGATTTCGACCACCTTGTTGAGCGCGGGGCCCAGGGCGGAGGTCAGCAGGGCGGTGACAATCGAGAGTCCGATGAAGCCGACACCGACCTTGAGGCCGGCCTTGAGCGCGTCGCCGAACTTGATTCCGATGCAGAGGCCGAGGATGGTGAAGATGATAGGCATCATCACCGCCGCCCCCAGCCCGATTATGTAGCTGAAAACTTGTTCCATGTTTTACAACAGGTGAATAGTGAAGGGTGAAAGGTTAAGGAGAATGTTAGTTTGAGGTTCGGGTTCTATTCCATATCTTCGCGGTATGGAACGGTCATTTGAAAGATTAACTGTATGGCAGAAATCGCGACAGCTTGTCAAGCTCGTCTATCAGCTTATCTCGCGGTTTCCCTATGAGGAGAAGTACGGGCTTGCCGATCAGCTCAGGCGAGCTGTCATTTCGATTTCGTCAAATTTGGCGGAAGGTTCGGGGCGTGTCTCTTACAAGGAGAAGGCTCATTTTTGTGAGATTGCCTATGGCTCGATGATGGAAGTTAGCTGTCAGCTGATTCTGGCAGTTGACCTTGGCTTCCTGAGCGAGGAGGAAATCAATGTGCCTCAATCCCTGATTGACGAGCTTGACAGGCAGCTATGCGCGTTCCGAAGACATCTGGTCAACAAGGCCGGGGAGCCCTCTTAACCGTTATCTTCACCCTCCACTTTTCACCTTTCACTCTTTATTTGGGTTGCTTGCCGATGTAGGCCAGGATGCCGCCGTCGACGTAGAGGACGTGGCCGTTGACGAAGTCGGAGGCGTCGGAGGCGAGGAACACGGCGGGGCCCATGAGGTCCTCGGGTGTGCCCCAGCGGGCGGCGGGAGTCTTCGAGATGATGAACTGGTCGAAGGGGTGGCGCGAGCCGTCGGGCTGGATTTCGCGGAGGGGCGCGGTCTGCTCGGTCGCGATGTAGCCCGGGCCGATGCCGTTGCACTGGATGTTATGCTCGCCGAACTCGGAGCAGATGTTGCGGGTAAGCATCTTGAGGCCACCCTTGGCGGCTGCGTAGGCGCTGACGGTCTCGCGGCCCAGCTCGCTCATCATCGAGCAGATGTTGATAATCTTGCCGTGACCCTTCTTGATCATTCCGGGGATGACGGCCTTTGCGCAGATGTAGGGGGCTACGAGGTCGACGTCGATCACGCGGCGGAAGTCCTCGACGGCCATTTCCTCCATCGGGATGCGCTTGATGATACCGGCGTTGTTCACCAGGATGTCGATTGTGCCCACGGTAGCCTCGATGTCGGCGACCATTGCCTTGACGGCCTCTTCGTCGGTCACGTCGCAGAGGTAGCCTTTCGCGTCGATTCCGAGTTCCTTATATGCTTTGAGGCCGCGGTCGACGGTTTCCTGGCGCGAGCAGTTGAAAACGATTTTCGCGCCTGCCTCGGCGAACGCCTGGGCGATAGCCAGTCCGATACCATAGGCGGCTCCGGTGACGAGGGCCACTTTGCCTTCAAGTGAGAAATTTACCATTGTAGTCTGTTAAGTTAGGTTTGAGATTCTGAGCGCAAAGGTACTAAAAAAAACGCACGAAGATGTCGCGCGTATGCGTAAATGCGTACAGATTGCTTGCAATCCTGTGCAGAAATGCCTGTTCCCGGGGCCTCGGGATGACAAAAATCGACTTTTCGGCGAGATTTGCACCCTAAATTGTCAATTATTCACCCCTTCGGAAAGCTCGGCCGCCAGCCGTTGGGGGGAGGGCTCTTTCAGTACCACAGTCCCGTCGGCGCGGAGCAGGTAGACCGACGGAGTGGCCCTTATCTCATAGAGCGTGTCGGCCTCTACCGAGGGGTTGAGCGAGAGGTCGACGGCGGCTATGCGTAGTGTGCCCTCTGCGACGCGGCGGTCTATCGCTTCCGATGCGCGCATCGCCTCGGCGAACGCCCGGCACCGGGGGCAGTCGGGGTCGTGGAAGAAGAGGATTATGTCGGCTGCCGTTCCCGGTTTGAGCAGCCGTTCCCTTCCGCCGCCCGGGGTCGCGTAGGAGAAATCGGGAGCTTTCGTACCGGGGGCGTTACGGCGGCAGATCGCGAGTTCCTCGTCCAGCAGGCCGGTGGAGTCGCGCCCGGTCGAAATAAGGTATTCGAGAAAGGGGATGTAGAGCGCTTCGGAGTAGACGGGAGATTCGGGGTCGAAGAGGTATCGGTCGGCTATTTCGGCGGCGAGCGCCAGGCCTCCCGGCTCGTCGGCGCTCCGGCGCAGGTATTCTCTCGCTCCGCGCTGCCGGGCGGCATCGTCGGACAGCTCCAGCTCGAAGGCGAGGTCGGCGAACCGCTGCTCGAGCGCCGCGGTGTCGGGGAGCGCATCGGTAACGGATTCCCGACTGTCGCCGCGGGGGTTACCGCCTCTTCCCGCGCACGCCGCGCACAGGGCAGCGGCGGCTATCGCCGAAACAACAAGCTCCCTCATATCCTTACTCTACGACGTCGCGCACGCACCGCACGGCGAAACTCTTGTAATCCGCAGTGTTATGGAGCAACGGGTTCTGCGTCATCCATCCGTTGCCAACGTTTACTTTCAGTTCTTTATATTGTCCTGGGACAACCGCGGCGGTCGGGCTCCCCGCTCCGTTGCCGTTTACATCGTAATAGGTAAATGTGCAGGTCAGGAGCGCCTGTACGCTTAACCCGGTGTAGAACTCGTTGGTCTCGATTGAGAAAATCGAGGCTTCCTTCTGGTTAGGGACGCGCCATCCCTTTTTGGTGGCAGTGTCGAGCGAAGAGCAGGGGTTATTGCCGTCGAGGAGGTATTGCGCCCAGGAAAAGCTATCGGTGTCCTCTATCACGTCCGACAGGTAGATGACCTTGTCTGATACCTCGAATGAGTGGTAGCAGCGGTTGTTGCGCTGGTCGTTGATGAAGTGGGGAGGCATCGTGTTGGAGGAGCTTGTGAACGGCTCGCTGCGCAGGGCGTTGTAGTCCATTCGGTCGAGGTCGAAGATGTTCGTGCCCGTGCGGCGGCGGTAGACCGGTTGCACGCGGGTATCCTTTCGGAACGCTTCGAGATGCGCTCCGAGGTAGCGCACGCAGCGCACCTGCCATGGAGGGGAGCCGCCCCATCCGAGGAGCTGGTCGTAAGAGGAAATCGAGAGGCCCTCCATAGCCCAGAGAATCATTCGGTCGGCGGTGAAAATCAGCAGGCGGGAGTTTGTCTCGTTAATTGTGTATTCCAGCTTGGAAATGCCGTCATAGTCCATGACGGGAGTTGAGAGGGCCTGGCGCCCGAGGATTACGCGCATCATCTGCGACGTGGAGGGGACGAACCAGCGCACTTCCGTATGGTCGATGCGCCCGTCGCCGTCAAGGTCTCGGTTGCGGTTGGTGCAGGCGTTGATCGCCTCTATGAATTTGGCCGACGAGCTTTGGTCGGGGTCGTATTCTGTTGGATAATAATTTTTTTGCGTCTGGTCGGAGAGAGAGACGGTTGCGGGAATCGGATAGGTTCTCGCGGGAGCCGTCAGCCCCTGCACGCCGTTTATGGCGTTGACGCTCTGGGGTGTGGTGAGGTCGAGGAAGTCAGACCATTTATATGTGTTGTCGTACCAGGTGCTGTACGAGTTTTTCGTGTTCATATAGTAATGCGCGACGGAGTAGCGCCCGGAAGTCTGCATGTCGACGCTCGTGTCTTCGAAAGTGGAGCGCAGGTTGAGGCCCTGGTTCTCGTTGACGTGCTCCAGGCCGAGCGCCGCGTTATCCATCCCGTTGCGGTAATAGGTCTGTATCGAGTGTTGCGAAAGGGCGTATTTCGATTTGTTGTGGATCGAGGCGCCGTCGGCCGACTGCCCGACGTCGACGTTGATCCATACCTTGCGGTCGGGGGCGTTGGCGAACCAGTGCCAGGCGTACTTGTCATCGTCGTAAATGTCGCCGTTGGAGTCGTCGTAGCGCTCGTAGCAGTATTCGTTGACGAAGAGCGTGTACCACCCGGCGGACAGCGACGAGTTGATTTCCGACAGCAGGTAGGTCTTTCCGTCTGAGTAGGTTCCTGTGCGCGGCTTGTATTCGGCGAGCACGTTCTGGCCTGAGGTCTTGCGCAGCTCGATCCAGGAGAAGAAGCGGAAGTCGGAGTCGGTAGAGCGGGGATAGTTGCCGGTATTGTAAAGTATGCGCTGGCCGTTCTCGCCGTAAACCTCCATATAGAATTTGAAGTTTTGCAGCTCGGCGGCGGTAAGGTAGATGTTGAAGCTGTTGTAGTGGGCGTCGAGCTGGACGTATGTGTCGGTAACGTCGGTTATGATACCCTCTACGGAGGGAACGAGCTCCTCTTTGGTGGTTTCCAGCAGCAGGTCGGCGATGTTGTTGACCGTTATGTTGTAGCTGTACTTGGTGTTTCGGAAGCAGTTGAAGTCGCGGGCGCGGTCTACGGCGTTTTCCCCGACGCAGTAGCCGAGGTGGACGGTATATGTGGCCTGGACGTTTCTGGTAGTCCCGGAGGAGAGTGCCTTGCCGTTTTCGTCGACGCTCATCTCCATTTCGGCGGTGAAGGTGACGTATGTCGCGTTGTCGCGGTAGGAACTCTCGGCGGCTGAAGAGGCGAGGCTGATGAATTTGCCGGAGTTTGTGCCGTCGGGGTTCTTGTGCTGCTTCTCGCGGTAGTGGTACAGGTTGCCGAGGGCGGCGCTGTAGCCGTCGGGGGGCGTGAGGCCTGTATGGAGGTTCTCGGCGTTCCAGAAGTCGAAGCTGAGAGTGTTTCCGCTGGCCGTGACGCGGGTCTGGTCGGTAGAGTTGCTGACGGCCTTCCCTTTTACCGTCACGGTCTCCCCGGCGTTGACGCTGTCGTCGGCCGCGGAGCGCCCGTGGAGCCAGGAGGTGGTCGGCACGTTGTAGACCCTCCATTCCGTTATGTCGAAACTCTTGATGTTCGACGCGTTATAGGTGACGTTGAAGGTGCTGTGGCTCAACAGGCGGCGCAGGTGTATCGCCCCGGTGGGCTGGAACGGGTCTTTGCCGGCGGTCGGGGGTATGTTGAGGATTGTTTCCGCGGGGGCGGTACCGTCGTGGGTTTCTCCGTCCTTGTACTGCTCGGAGTATAATCCCGACATGAGCATGGAGTTAAGCGGCTCGTCGATCCAGGCGATATCCGGGTCGGAGACCGCCGCGGCGATCGCGCGGTAGGAGTCCCAGTCGGTAACGGCGAGCAGCGCGTCGCGCATCGGGAGGGTCTTGTCCCCCTCGACGGCGGTATAGTTCTCGAAGTTCGCGACTCCGGCGACGCGGGTCGCGCCGGAGGTCGTTTTCAGCGAGACGTTCTGCCATACATCCGCGGGGGTGTTCTTGTCGAACCCTTCGGCGATATAGTAGTCTTTAAGTTCGCCGGTGGTGGCGTTGAAAAGGCCGATCCAGATGGAGGTCACGAGGTAGTTGCGGCCTGTCGCACGGGATAGGGACGCCATATCCCCGGCGTTCATACGGAGGGTGACGGTCGCTTCCTCCCCCTCGGGCTGGGGCAGCATCCCGTCGGGGACGGCGATCTCGTCGGCGCACGACGAGGCCGCCAGCAGCAGGAGCGCCGTCAGCAGCAGGGAGGCTGTATGTCTTATATGTTTGTATGACATTGCTGTATGGAGAGAGCGGGTTAGTTGTATGGCGGGATGTCGGTCGAGAGTTCCTGCCATTCGCAGACGGTATAATTGAATACCACCTCGGCGGCCGACAGGCGAGTGAAATGGCCGTTTATTACGACGTGGGTGTTCCTCGGGAGGTCGAGCATCGGGCGCGTGGTTCCTCCGGCCGGTGTGGTGAAGTTGATGTCGGAGGGGGTGCCGGTTTCCCCGTTGATTGCCAGCCAGGTGCGGTAGACATACGCGGAGCGGGTGAAGCTGGGGCCTTCGGGAAGGTAGACCGGGCCGATTTCGGCGGTTGTGCCGTGGGGTATGTCGGTGTTGGCGGCGATTGTCGCTGTCGAGCCGGAGGCGGCGTAGGGGGTGTGGCTGGTGTAGGAGGTCTGTTTGCTCCCCTCGGGGAAGACGGCGTTGAAGAAGTAGTATTCCGCCTCGGGGATGTTGTTGAGGTACATGGCGTTGACGACCGCCGAGCCGTCGACCGAGCGGTTCTCGAGGCGGTAGGTGAACTTCGTGGCCGCGCGGTGCATGTAGAAGTGGTCGCTCTGCGCCGCGGCGTCGCCGATATGGTATTTTTCGTATATGGAGCAGATCGGCAACGGTTTGCGGGTCGCGGGGTCGGCGATTTCGAGCGGGAAGTTCAGCGCGCGGTTCAGGATTAGGTTCTTCTTCAGGGCTTCCGGGTCGACTTTCACGCGCATATCCCCCTCTGCGGGTATCATCCGGCTGAAATACGCGGCGGCGCTGACGGTCTCCCCGGTGGAGATGTCAGTCAGGATGGTGCTCTCCTCGTTTCCGATGAAAATCAGGGTCTTGTCCTCGTTGCTCTTGACGGGGAAGCTGTCGCCGGAGGCGAGCACCGCGGGGTCGGCGGTGAGGTCCCATAGAGTGTTGTGCTCGACGTAACCCTCGCCGTCGGCGATGATTATGCGGACGCTATGGAGCTTTTCGGCCTGGTTGGCCGCCAGCTCCTCCCCGGCGCGCGACTCCGCGGGGGTCTCGGAGGGGAAGAACGGGTTCCCGTGGGGCGACGACAGGGTGAGGTGGATTGTGAGGTTGGTGATTCCCGGCTCTTTCAGCGGGGGTGCGGGAGCCGGCTCGTCCCTGAAGGAGGAGTGCGCGCAGCCGCTGGCCGCCACCGCGATGGTGACGGCCGCCCAGGCGGTCCGTACGATTCTCTTCAGGGATTTGTTCATTTCGGGTTCAGTTCATCTCGATGTCGTTGAAGCGCACGACCCAGTCGTTGATTATGACTTCGGTGCGCCCCCATTTGTCGTTGCCGTTGAGGAAGAATATCAGGTTCCACTGGCTGCAGCGGTCGAGATATTCCTGGTCGGGGTAGTCGGTGGCGTCGCTCTGCGATGCCTCCAGGTATCTGATCAGCGGGATTTCCAATACGGTTTCTCCCGTCTGGTTGTTTTCTACTCTGAGTTTGGGCGAAGTGCCGGACATGACGCGGGAGGTGCTCAGCTCGCCGTAGGCGGCGGCTCCTTCCCCGTCGGCCTTGGAACCGGGGAGTACTCCGCGGGTCCAGTGGGTGTAGGTTGTTGGGTTGCCTGTGGCCACGGGGTTGTTCTCGTGGTCGAGCAGGGCGTTGTCGTCGATTATGTAGTAGTCGAATTTCGAGCCTTCGACGGGGCTGTTGTCGGTGTGTTGGAGGGTTACGCGGAAATGGTTTGTCGTGCGCTTGAGGTTCAGCGTCTCCTTCACTCTCCCGGCTGGGGACGGCTGGGGTACGGTGAAGTCGAGCGTCCCGTGGTAATGGTTGTGGAGCAGCTTGCCGACATGCTCCGGCTTAAGGGCCGACGCGAGCTCGGTGTAGTGGCTGCCCGCGGCCGGTTCCTCGACGGTCGCGAAGGATGCCTGGTCGCAGCGCGTCCCTCCGTAGGCCACGGCGCGGTAGCGCCCCGGCTCGAGGTCGAGGTTCATGCGGTAATCCTCCGACGCGAGCGCCGGAGCGTCCTCTCCGAGGGTCGCGACATAGCGTCCTTCGGAGTCGTAGAGATAGAGGGTGAGGCAGTCGACCTGCTTGTGGAAGGAGTTGGCTTCCTCAAGGTTATAGTCGAACACGAATCGCAGTTCCACTCCTCCGCGGCACGGGGGCAGGTCGTCGAAAACCGTTCCGCACGAGGTCGCCAGCGCGGAGGTCGCCGTCAGGGCGCCCGCGGCTATGGTTCGGGCGAGTATTTTTCCAAGTTTTGTCCCGTTGATTGTCATTGGTGTCGGGGGTAGTGTTTTGTTTGAAAAGAGAATAGAGCGGGTGCCCCGGCAGGGCGCCGCGGCACCCGCTCTTGTTAATTTCGTTCTTCCAGGCATTTCCGCCGGATGGGGAGGGCGCTGTCAGAACGGTTCAGATGGTAGGAGCTTGAAGGTGAGGCCGATGGGAGCAATCTAAGGATTGTGACCGAGGCCGAACCTTCGAGCGACGACCCAGATGGGCCGTTATGACACGCACTCCTTAGAACTCGATGCCGTCGTTGACGCGTACTACCCAGTTCAGCACCTCTACGTCCACCTGGAAGTAAACGTCCCAGTCCTTGGGGTCGGGAGGAGTGAAGGTTCCGAAGCCGGTGATTTTCTTGACGGCGATCTTGTAGACGTTGTTGCGGACGGTCGCGTACTCCATGTCGCTTACCACGGTCGGGTCGTTGTCCGCGTCGTGCTGGTTGAAGTAGAAGTAGTAGCAGAAGTACTTGTTCTCGCGGGCGGGATCGGGCTTGTAGACGGTGAATTTGAGGTTCGCCAGGTCTACGCCCTCTTTCGGGGTAGCGCTGACAAAGGCTCCGCTTTCGTCAAGCGTCACGTCGAAGCCGGCGTTGAACGCGTTGGCGAGGTTGGTCGAGGGGGAGAGCTGGGCTGCCTCGTAAATCTGCTTGGTGTTGGCGTAGAGGATGCCTCCGTAGAGGTACATGTCGGAATAAGCGCCGTCAACGACGTTGCCGAAGTCGGCCGCGGGCTTGATTTCAGCCTCGAACACCAGGCCGGTCATCTCGGTAACGGCGGGGGTGTAGCCCTTCGCGAAGGTGTTCTCGGTAGCGTAGCGCCAGATGTGGTAACCCTTGCGGTTGTCCTGCGCGCCTTCGCCGGTGTTCCAGTCGTTATCCTTGTCCTCGGTTCCGCCAATCAGCTCGGCAAGGTCTTTCCAGTCAAGGCCTGCGGCGGCGCGGTCAAGCGGGTTGATGGTAGGAACGCCGGAAACCTGCGGGATACCGAAACCGTAGCTCTGCGTCGCGGGAGAAACCACGAGGTTGGGATATTCGAGAGCGGTCATGAAGTGGGTGGTGTTGTCGTCCGGTCCGGCGGATACTACCGGGTTGCCGGTGCCGTTCATCAGCGAGTGGGGCAGGTAGTAGAACTTGTCGGCGAGGTTGAAGAGAGCCACGCTGGAGAGGGTGATGTCGGCGACCTTTTTCTTAGGTGTCAGGTTGGGGTCGTAGACGGGGTAGGTCAGCGCGGGGGCTGTCTCACCCTCGGGGAGGTTCTTGTACTCGTCCAGGTCGACCGACGCGTCGCGGAAGTCGAAGCGAGAGGCGGTGCGGATTACCTTGACTTTGCCGAGCGGGAAAGCGTTGGCAGGAGTGTTGTAGGTTTTCAGGGTTTCCTCGTCATCGAGCTTCTTTTTGTGGACTGCGACGCTGGTCATAAGGAACGCGTTGTCGCGCCAGGTGTCGGCTCCGGCAGTGCAGATTTCCTCGGTGAAAGCGTCACCGGCTGACAGGCCACCTTCGTATTTGCCGGTAGCGGCGTTGATTGTTCCGGCGATTTTGTTGCGGATTTCGTCGGTCGGGTTGCAGTATGCGAAGATGCATACCTCGTTGCCGGCCTCGTTGAAGAGCGCCTCCTTGTCCTGGAAGACGATGGTGTGGGTGTTGTTTGTCGTGCCGGTGATGGGCGCGTCGTTCAGGGCGAAGGTCACGAACTTGTAACCCCCGTCTACGGTGGCGTCTTCTTTGGCTACGACTACCAGGATGGAGCCGACCTTGTTTTCAACATCCTGGCCTACTTCCTCGCCTACGAACTTGTTGTCGGCGCGGCTGGCGCGGCTGCTGGGGGGCATGGAGATGGAGATTGTGGAGTAGAACCCGGCTGTGTTGTCCGCGGTTCCGCCGCCGGTGTTACCGCCGGCGGGCTCGTCGTTGTCTGAGCAGGCGCTCATACTCAGCAGCATGGCACCGGCGATGAATTTCAGATACTTCATTCGATTGGTTTTATTGGTGAATAAATAATTTTGATTTTCAATAGGTTATTGCGTCTTTGCGGATGCAGCCTCCTCCTCCCCGGCGGCTACCGGGTCGGTATGGAAGGTGACTGTCGGATGGCGTATGATTTCGACAACGCGCTCTTCGGGTTCCCCCTCGGTCTCCTCGTAGGTAGTCTGGATCAGGGAGTAGCGCACGCGGTAGTCGGAATGGCGCAGGGTGGGGTAGATATCCTTCCAGATGCGGGCGTAGGCTTTCGGAAACTCCCGTTTGAGCCGCGCGTCCTTGGCGTCAGGCTCCAGGTCGGAGTCTATGACGGCGAGAATAGCGTCGCGCTCGGCCCAGTCGCCGGTAGCGATCGAGTCGCGCAGCCCGCCCCAGTTCTCGGGAACGTAGTCGACCTTGATAATCGAGGGGTCGATGTCCCCCTGCGCTGCCACGAACTGCTTCAGCGCCTCGGCGCGCCCTTTCGAGAGGCGCACGTTGTTCTCGTAGCTACCCTCGGGGGAGGCGTAGCCGGTGATTATTATTTCGGTAATCCGCGCTTCGGGGTTGGTGCGCACGGCGTCGATCGTGCGCACGATTTCCGCCAGTTCCCGCGGGTTGCGCCGCAGGGTCGGGTCGATTTCGGTTATGTTGACCTTGAAGTCGAGGCGGGCGCGTCCTTTCAGTTCATATACGCTGTCGCGGCGCTGTTTGGGGCGTTCTACGGCCTTGCGGATTTCCTCGTATGAGTAGCCGAAGGTCGCGACCTTCGCGAGGGAGCTTCCTTCCGGAGCGCCGCAGCATCCGCGGGTGTCGGCCGATATGTCGAGGTCCGACTCGGCCATCCATCCCTCGGCGGGGAGGGAGGCGGTGTAGCGGTAGGGGCCGTCCTTGTCGGCGCGCAGCAGTACCGCCCCTTCGGGGAGGGCGCGCTGCCCGCGGATGTAGCGGATATGGCGGGTGCGCCCGGCGATCACTACCGGGGCCATCGCGGCGGCGCTGTCGCCGCTGCTTACGGTCGGGCGGAGCACTAACTCCTCCTCGGCTTTTAGGCTGACGGCCCGCGGGTCGACCGTCATCGCCATGCCGAGGGTGTCCCCCAGGGCGGCGTCGATTTCCGTAAGCCCCAGGGCGCTGATTTGCCGCGGCGAGGCGCTGAGCCCCGTGGCGGCTGCCCCCGATAAGAGGGCGTATATCATTGTCTTCTTGAACATGGCTGTTGGTCAGAATACGTAGATGAGGTTGACGGCCATTTTCGTCGGGCCGAAATAATTATGGCGCGCGCCGGACTCGAGCTTGCTGCCGCAGGAGGCGCATGGGTAGCTGTCGTAGCGGGTATGGATCCAGCCGAGGGCGATTTCGGCCTCGATGTTCCAGTGGTTCGACAGAATCCACGAGTAGCCGTAGCCTATGCCGAGGCCAGTTCCCCATCCTTGGTAGCGGCGGTCGCGGAGTTTGGAGAAGTCGCTGCCGGGCCATTTGCCCCACCGCAGGTTACCCCAGTTGTACTCCCCGGCAATCGCGTGGAGGGCGACGAAATGGCCTCCGAAGCTCTCGCAGAACCAATAGCGCCCCTCGGGCTGCACGAACCAGTGCTTCCAGAGGTGGCCGTTTACGTCCCAGTTGTTGTAGTTGCCGCTGACCTCCACAGACCAGTGCGGGGCGACCGCGGCCTCGACCCCGAGGTTCGGGCTGAGCGCGGCGTCGTACAGGAGGTTCGTCTTGACCCCTATCTGCGGTCGCGCGGCGGATGCCGGGATGGCCGCCGCGAACGCGGTTATAAGCGCTATCAGGAGTGGGGGCAGATTGTGTCGCTTGATTGTTGACATTGGCTTTCGTTGATGGAGGTGTTGGAGCGTGCGGACGTTGGCCGCCAGGTTCTCCCTTGTCGTTACCGTTTCTTTTTGATTGGTCGTTAATGCGCACGTTTAATTAAAAACTGTCGCGCCGTTTACCTTGTATTGCTTCTGATTGGAGGATTTGCCAAACTGTGTTTCGCGTAATTTTATGCAAAGATAGGATTTCCAAGGGGCATTTTACCCCCCCCAATTGTTAAAAAGTGTTAGCAAAAGCCGCATATATGACAATCTGTCTATCGTATTTGTAGCGGAAACGCAATCATCTATTATTCCATCTATTGCCCGGAGGAGATGACAGAACGGCCACACGGAACCCGTGTAGCCGTTCTGGAAGGGATTTCGGATGTCGGCGCGTCAGTTCCCGGCAGGTTTGTTCGTCAGCACGAACGGCGACATATGGTAAACATATTTCTCCGGGTCGTCGGGGCTCGCGGGGTCGAAACTCCCGCATCCTTTCTTAATCTGGCGGGCGAGGGGAAGGCCGCTGCCGGCGATAGCGTTGATGAAGATCCGGGAGATTTCCCGTGCCCCGAAGTTGGAGAAATGGGTGTTGTCGGCGATGTCTGTTTCCTGCCCCTCGTATGTCCCGGCGGGGCAGTGGACGAAGAGCTTCTTCGAACCCTCGACCCCCATCGCCTCAATCAGGGTCTTGGTCTGCTCCTGGAAGTCGACCAGGAAGACCCCCTCGCGGGCGGCGATTTCGCGCATGGCCGCCGGATAGTCGCCGTGGGTGTCGCGGATGTGCCCCTCGCTGTCGAAGTCCCGGCGCCGGGTCGGGGTGACGAGTATCGGTGTCGCGCCCTTGCGGCGGGCGTTGTCGATGAACTGCTTAAGGGAGTAGGCGTAGTTGTAGTAGGCGCCGCTGCCGGGGCCTTTCTGCTTCTGGTCGTTATGGCCGAACTCAACTACGACGTAGTCGCCGGGCTTCATCTGCGTCAGGGCTTTCCTGAGCCTCCCCTGGCTAAGGAACACGCTCGCCGTAAGCCCCGATTCGGCATAGTTGGCGACTGCGACGCTGTCGTTGAAGAACTGCGGAAGCATCTGCCCCCACCCGGTGTACGGTTCCGCCTGGTTGTCGACAACGGTGGAGTTGCCGCAGAGGAAAACCGTCGGCACTTCCGGTGCCGGCTCGATTTCGATGTAGCTTACCCGCGGGGCAGCTCCGTTGAACTCGAGGGTCAGCTTGTCGTCCCAGTTGATGCACCCCTTTTCGCGGGCTTTCAGCTTGACGCGATCCTTGTCGTCGATGCGGTCGTCGCGCTTGCTGACGATGAAGGTCTCGCGGCGCGTCTCCCCCTTGCGGGTCGCGGCGTTCTCGACCATCATGCGGCGCGCCTCGGCCCTGACGGTGGTGCTCCCGGCGCTCTTCTTGCTCCCGAGGGTGACGGTCACGCGGTAGTTGCCGTCTGGTACGGCGGCGGAGAAAAAGTAGGGGCGGTCGCTCTTGCCGTCCCAGCCGGGGATGAAGTCGTAGCCGTATCCGGCCGAGTCGGTATAGACGGTGTTCTGGCCGACGGGGATATACCCCTCTTTGGGATGTTTCGCCCCGGTCAGGTCGAAGCGCAGCGTCTGGGCCGACGGGCTGAGGGCGGCGCAGAGGGCGAGGGTCAGGATGAGGTGTTTCATGGCTGTGTCGGTTGTTGTTTCATTCTTTTGAACACTCGGCGCTGGACGACCAGGGCCGCGGTGAAGACGGCGGCGCCGGTGGCCGCCCAGGTTATGGGATAGATTGTGAGCAGCGTGTGGAAGGTGTTGTCGATGTCGGCGAAGATGTAGCACCACCCCAGCCGCAGGACGCAGGTCCCGAAGATGGTCAGCACCATCGGAGTGACTGAATATCCGAGGCCGCGCATGTAAGAGCCGGGCACCTCGTAGGTGCTCGCCAGGAACTGGAAGGCGAGCACCGTGTGGTAGCGCTCAAGAGCGTAGCGGGCTACCTCGGGGTCGTTGGTGAAGAGGCGGATTACGGAATCACCCTGCCAGATAATCAGCCAGTTGGCTGCTCCGCAAAGGACTAAGGCGTAGAGTAGGCAGATGCGGGCCACGCGCCGGCACCGCTCCGCCTCCCCGGCTCCGTAGTTCTGCCCGGTGAACGCGATCGCCGCGGCGCAGAAGCCGGTTATTATATAATAGCAGTACGCCTCGAACGTGAGGGCAGCCGCCGACCCGGCGATCGCGTCGGAACCGAACTTGTTGATGGCCGACTGGATAAAGATGTTAGAGATGGAGAACACCATCCCCTGGAGCCCCGCCGGAACGCCGATCTGGAGCATTTTCCTCAGGTCCGGCATCGAGACGCTCCAGCGTTTGATTGTCAGGGTGATAGGCTCGGGCTCGCGGGTGAGGTAGTAGACGATGATTCCGGCGTTTACCCCGTTGGAGATGACCGTGGCCCACGCGACGCCGTCAACCCCGTAGCCCATCACGCCTGTGAATAGCCAGTCGAGGAGGAAGTTGCAGAGCGTCGCGGCTAACAGCGAGTAAAACGGCCGCTGGGTGTCCCCGACGCTTCGCATGATCGCCGAGCCGAAATTGTAGACCATCAGGAACGGCATCCCGCAGAAATATATCCGCAGGTAGCGCTCGGCAAGGCCGATCACGTCGGGAGGCGCGCTCATCGCTTCGAGAATCGGGCGCGCGAGAGTAACCCCCGCCGCCGTCAGGAACAGCCCCGACAGCAGGGCGACCACCGCCACCGTCGACACCGAGCGCTTGACCGCGTCGAAATGGCGCTGCCCTAAATATGTGGCTATGACGACGTTGGCTCCGACCGCGATTCCCAGGAACAGATTTACGAGTATGCTGATAATCGGGCCGTTGCTCCCGACCGCCGCGATAGCCTGGCTGGCGCAGTAGCGGCCGACGACGGCCACGTCGACCGCGTTGAACGACTGTTGCAGGATGCCGCTGGCAATCAGCGGCAAAGAGAACACCAATATCTTGCCTGCGAGCGGCCCGTGGGTCATGTCGACCTGCCGCCCCCTGGCATTCCTCTTCTCTCTTTCTTCCATACTATATTCTCCCCGCGAAATTACGAAAAAACCGCTACAACGCCAACGCCCCCTCTCCCCTCCTCCTTCCCTTCCCTCCTTCCCTCGTTTTCCTTGATTTTTGCGCCTCCTCTTCCCTCTTTTCCCGTTTTTTTCTTCCCCTTCCGTAAGCCGAAAGTATCTCTGTTCTGTGGAGCGAGCGTAAGCGAGCGGCCTCCCCTCGATGCCTTCCCTCGATGCCTCCTCCCTCGTTGTCCCCGCCTCTCCTTTGCGCGCTTGCGCGCATAATTAATATGGTATATATGCGGAAATCGCCCGCTTTATGCCGAATAAATGTGTTTAAAAGCATAAAAAAATCGCGTTTTTGGTTGAAAAAGTCGCGTAAAAATTTGGCGGTTCCGGGGGAAAGGCGTAACTTTGCACTCGCTTTCGGGACGG
>CAJUFH010000055.1 GCA_910585755.1 uncultured Muribaculaceae bacterium
TTAGCCTGTTTAGACCATAAAAAGAGACTGCCCAAACTTGTTAGACAGTCTCTTTCCGCGTTTATCGAAGTTGAAGTATCTGTCGCGGGATTGCTGCCTTTGGATTCTTCAGACGGGGGCTATTCTGTCAGGGGTGTGTAGCGGCAGGGGCGCACCGGGAAGCCGTCGCGGGTCACGAAAGCGTTGTCGGGGCGTATGTAGCCGGTTGTACCCGGGGTGACGCCGTGAACCATGTTTCGGGAGAACTCGAAGTTATAGGCCGCGTCGATACTCCCTTTCGTGCCTGTCGCTATCAGGATCTGGCTCGACCATGCGTATCCGATAGAATTGGAGGTATTATCGTCCGGGTTTCCGAAAAATGTAATCGCGGCGCTATTGTCCCAGTCGCGGTAGCCCGACAAGGGGAAGATGATGGACTTTATCTTTTCGGGATTGGTGTAGAATTCAAAGAGGCAGTTCTTGTTGGCGGGCGTGGTGTAATTTTCGTCCGGAATGTTCGTGAACCTTACGTCGTACCAGGTTTCCTCTACTTTCAGGTCTCCGTCTATCTCGGGGTTATAGAGGCGTCCGAGGGTAGTGAATCCGGAATAGACCTCGTTTCCCCCGACGTGGTACCCGACAGGGCATGGGTCGTAGACGGTCTTGATATTTCTGTTGCCGTTGCCCCAGAGGTCAGCGTAGGTGGATTCGAGGCTGGTGTACGCGCCGGTTATCGAGTCGCGCGGCGGGTTGTGCCACAGGTCGGGGTGCTGGATCAGGCGCGGCAGGATTTCGCGGGTGGTCTTTCGGTTTTCTCCCTGGTAGTAACCGAGCGAAAGGACTCCGTGTCCGTCTTTTTCGAACTCGTCAAACATTTTTGCCGGATGGCTTCCGCCCCATATGCCTGCGACCTTCGTTTCGGAGCTTGCGGGGCCGAATTGCCTGGTTTTGTTAGTCCATTGCCCGACAGCGCCGATGAAGGGGTCCTTGCGCCCCCACTGGTAGTAAGGGTTGTTGCCGGAGGGGAAGGCGGTGTGGGATTCCTGGACGATTGTTATGGAGCTTGTCATCTTGCGGGCCTTGAATGTCACCTTGCACTCGCGTCTCTTGAAGTACTTGATCGCCTCGCCGTGCTTGGAGCACCAGCCGAGGTTTACAGCCATGAGGTCGAAAAGAGTGTTGTCGTGGGCGGTCACGGTTATGTCCTGCTCCATCGCGGAGAGGATGGTTACCCATATGTGCCAGCTCCATACGACTCGTTTCTGGGGGTCGAGGAGAGCGATTACTGCGTTGCCCTGCACGGCCCTGGCGACCTGGAACGAGATGCCCCCCTTTTTGCCGTACGCGTCGGGGAGGAAGGTGATTCCGGTCACGAGGCCCTCCTCGTCCTGCCATACGAGCGCGGCGTCATAGCCGGTCTTGTTCGCTATGCCGTTGAGGATGTATGGGGATGAGATTGAGTTTCCGAGATAGTCGACGCAGTTGCCGATTCCGTCGGTAACGGCATCCAGTTCGTAGGCGTCGGAGTTATCCTTGTTGTCTTCGCGGGCGTTACCGTAGACGAGCGGGATGGAGAAATAGCCGGTTCCGCCCACCATATAGCAGTTGGCGGTGTTTTCCACCGCGTCGGCCGAGGAGCCGGCGAGGTTGTGGGGGCTTCCGACCCCGCCGAAGGAGTTCTTTGTCAGTTCGTTGTCGATATTGACATCCACGGAAGCGATTTTTTCGGCTTTGGCGTTTATGGTCGTTGAGCCGTCGCCGGATGAGGGGAACCCGGGGAGCCATGCGGGAGGATTGTCGGAGGTCACGGGGTTGCCGTTGGCGTCGAGGTATTCGAAGGTGGCGGTCCAGGGTTCCTCGCGCCGGCTGCTTTCGCCGGTGCGGCTGTCTTCGAGGTAGCTGTTAACCCTTATGGGGTTGTCGGGTTCGAAATCATGGTCGGCGTTGGGGATTCCGGCCGTCGGGACGAAAACTTTACCCTGGTAGTTGAATACCAATGGTGTAGAGACTTCGAGAACCTGGCGGTCGTATTCGATGTGCCAGTCGGGGTCGTTGGCGAAATATTTCAGCAGGAGCGTCAGCTTGTAGTGGTGGTTTCGTTCCGCGTCGTAGTCGGAGATTTCGTCTTTTCCGAGCATGAAGCGGTAAGTGATTTCCCCTCTGCCGGGGCGTTTGGGGTTTGTGGAGATGTAGTAAGCCTTTACTTCGATGAAGGAGCCGAATGGCTTGTCGTCCTTTACGATGTCGGCGTTGTCGGGCTTCCCGTCCTTGTCGGCGTCCTGCTGCCGTTTGTCGCGCCCCTGTCCCTGGAGGTTCTCATAGAAGTAGAGGGCCGGAGTGAGGTCGGTATGGGCCTGTTCGAGGTCGGAGTTTCCGGTTTTCGCGGCCCCGTCGCCGTCGGCCGAGGTCAGGTAGAGGTAGGGGGATGCGTTGGTGACCGACGGGCCCTCGTTGGACATGGTCTCGTCGATTACGAGGCGCTCTCCGTCGATGATGTGCCCCTCGGTCGCGGTGTTGTCTTTGCCGATATGGCAGGAGTCGGGGATGTCCCTGACCTGCACGGACTTGATGAATACCTCCACACCGTCGTACAGTCCGGAGCCGTCGATGGCGACGGTTACCTTCGACGCGGCGCGGGAGAGCCACGCGTGGAGCCTCGCTCCCTTTTTTATCGTTATGGGTGAAGCGGCGAAGCCGTTGTCGCGGTCCGTAGTCCTGTCGCCGTTGACGAACCATCCGAACATCGCGGCGTCGCGGGAGATGTCGTCGGGGTCCCATGCGGCGCTGACGGAGCGCAGCTTCTCCTCAGTCGACACGTCGACACCGGCCAGGCTCATGTTCGCGATGGCGTAGGCGCGGTATTGTCCGTTGGGGAGCGTAAGGTCGAATGTCGCGCGGCCGGTCTCGCTTTCGGAGGATGGGTTTCCGTCGGGGCGCGTGTTGGGCTGCCGGCCCGAGGCGAAGTTATTGACCGGTTCGGAGGATACGAGGGTGCCGTCTGTGGCGTAAATCACGAGCCATAGCGAGTTTATGTCCTTGATCGCGTCACCTGCGGCGCGGGACAGGGCCGGGGCGAAAGATTTGAAGCCGACCTCGACTTTTACGGTCGAGGTGCCTTCGCCCGGGCGCGCCGGGTAGTCGAGCCGGTCCTCGCAGGAGGAGGTGACGCCGAGCAGCGCGAGCAGGAGCGCGAGATATGTGAAAATATTGCGTGTCATAGGAACAGACTTTGTGATTCGGCCGCGGCCGTCAGGGAGCTTCCGTTTCCTCGCCGTCGATAATCGGTTCGAGTCCGAAACTCGGGTTAAGGGAAACGGCGAAATACGGGGTCACGTCGACTTCGACCGGGATTACGGCCTGCTGCGACAGTTCGAGCTTGATGGATACGTGGGTGTTGCGGAACAGCGCCCTGAGGTTGGGGAAAGGCATGTCGCGGAACTCTTTCGTTTTGCCGTCGGGCGATGTGAAGGCCACGGTGTAGGTGTAGCTCTGCTCGAGGCCGTCGGCGGCGCCGAGGCCGAAGTCGGAGGACTGTATCAGCCCCGAGCGGCTTTCGGCGAAGTACTGGCCGGGGAGGGTTATCGAAGCGCCCTGCCGTATCAGGGGTGCTTCGGAGAAATCGAAGTTCCTGATGGCGTGGCCGGCGTTGTCGGGTACGGCGTACTTCATTATCCAGCCGCGGTCGTCGGCCAGGAGCACGTCGGAGGGGGTGTTCTGCGACTCGTCGACGGCGAGGCGGAGCCAGTCGCTCCAGTGCAGCCCGGAGGCGGAGCCGAAGTCGAATCCTTTGAGGCCCTGGTTGCTGACGATGTTGAGGCCCTGGTCCCCGGTGAAGTGGGGCATTAGGTACTCGCGCCCCGCGAGGGCGCTGACGGAGAAAGAGCGGAGGGTCACGTCCTCGTCGCGCAGGTTCTCGACCGTGACGGAGAATTTTGCCGCGACGCGTACGATGTTAAGCCCGACGTCGGTCCGCTGGCCGGGGAGGAGGGTGGCGGCGGGGATGTCGCGGGAGTCGGTCATCGGTATGGGGAGCGAGGGCTCGAACTCGTAGGCGTACTCCTCGAGGGCTTTCTCGATACCCTTTGAGCCTTCGGGGTATGAGTCGAATGGGAATCCGGTGGAGGCGGGGTTGGCTATGGCGTAGATTTTCTTGTCCTCTCCGGGGCGCAGGCGGAAGATGCCGAAATAATCGCGGGGGGAGGTCGAGCCGAAGTCGGCGAGGTAGTTGACCTCTACCTCACCTCCGGGGCGCAGGATGACGATCCTTAGCTGCCTCATGGCCTCTACGGAGGAGGCTTCTGGGGCGCGGGAGGCCGCATCGGCGATTCCGACCCTCAGGGAGAGCACGGCCTGGGCGTCGCTCGTTTCCGGGCGCGGCTCATCGGCGCCCCTGTCGGGGGCGCAGGCGGCCGCGAGGAGCGCGAGCAGCAGCGAGGCGGTTATGCGGAGGATCAGTTTCAAATCAGTGTATGTCGATATGGTTGAAAACGATTCGCCAGGAGAGAATCTGGAGGCGAACCGCCTGCCAGTCCTTCGAGCGGTCGAGGAAGAAGGTGAGGGTGTAGGAGTCCTCTCGGTCGAGGTATTCCTGCTGCCCCATGGCGTAGGGGCGGCCGTCCTTGTAGAATGTCTCCCCCTCGGCTGCGAGGAGGGCGTAATCGACCAGGGGTATCCGGGCGGAGACTTTGCCGTCGGGGGCGTAGACGGTCAGAGTGACTGGGTTGTCCTTTACGAGGCGGCCGATTGAGAGGTCGGCGACGGCGACTTTGACGGGCTTGATGCCGTCGGGCGTCTCGTCGCGGGAGAGGAGGCCTGGAAGCCCCACGCCGGCGATTCCGGAACCTACGCGGTGGGGATGGTAGGTGATTTTCGTTTCGGGGAGTAGGGAGTTGTCGTGGGCCATGAGGCCGTTTTCTGCCTCGATGGTATAGGAGAAGTTCTCGGCGTCGATGTCCTCGCCGGAGAGCTGCTGGAGGATTACGCGGACGCGGTTGGTGTCCTTTTTGAGGCGCACGGTGTATTCGACGGTCTGTCCGTCTGCCCGGAGGGACTCGGGGTCGATGATTTCGACAACCTGCTCGTTCCACTGGTCGTCGGCGGGGAAGCCGTGGAAGAGGTTCCACAGGTCACCGCGGGAGTGATGGGAGCCGTCGGGATCGGTTTCGCGCTCGAGGCGGCAGCGAAGCTCCTCGCGGGTGGAAACTCCGGGGGTCAGCTTCGGGAGGGTGAAGGATTCGGGCTTACCGCCTATATGCGCGTTGTCGAGGCCGCACCAGGCCACGAGGCGGTATCTCCCCGGCTCGACGCCGTCGAGGTTCATCTCGTAGCCTGAGCGGGCGAGGGCTTCGCCGCTTTCGAGGCGCTGCCAGGCGAAGAGGCCGGTCTCGGCGTCGAAGGCGTAGACCCCGACGGAGGTTACCTGGGAGTTGAACGCGTCGGCGAACAGGAGGTTGTGGTCGAAGCGGAACCGTAGGCGGTAGTGTATGTCGCAGTCGCCTTCCTCGTCGTAGATGGCGGAGTCGCAGGCCGCCAGCAGGGGGGCTACGAGACAGATGGCGAGGAGGCGCCGTAGATGTTTCTGAAGGAGGGTTAACATATTTGCCTTATGCTAAATATATTTGGGAGAGATGGGAGGGTTGGGAGAGATGGGAGGGTCGGGAGATTTGGGAAGCTCGCCTTACGGCTCGCCACGATAGGGGCGGTTCGCGGGAAATAGAAGGGAAAGGGAGAGGGGCTTCGCGGGAAATAAAGGGGAAGAGGAAAGGGCCGGGGCCTCGCGGGAGACCCCGGCCCGGGGTCTGTTTCAGTCAGCAGGATGAATGGGGTTTACCATTCGAGCTTGACGTTGTTGGGAACTACGCGCCAGGAGAGGATGTTGATCTTAGCGCCGATGAAGGTATCCTCTTCTTTCGGCTTTTCGGGATAAACGACTTCGGTCGGGTCGTATACGGGGGTTCCGAGACCGGCGATGTTATCAATCACGCAGTCGTAGATGTGGTTGCGGACAACGCCGTAGTAGCCGATCTTGCCTTCGTCGCCGAGGTGCTGGAGGGGGAAGAAGTAGTAGGTGTTGCCGGTAGCGTAAATCTGCGCGGAACCGAGCTGCTTCATGAGGTATGAGTTGATGTTCTCTACGGAGCTGAGTTTGTCAGCGCCGGTCGTGTTGTCCTTGTCGGCGGAGAAGTTCCATACGTTGTCGGCGTCAACCAACACTTCGGGAGCGAGCTGCATGTAGACGTAGTAGCGGCCCACGGTCTTTTCGGACTGGTCGACAGAGGTGTCGCCGGCAGCGAGGGCGGTCTTGAATACAACGTCGCTCTCAGTGAGGCTGGCAACTTTGTTTTCGCCGTTAACGACGGTATGCTTGTAGATCATGCCGTTCTGCTTGAGCTGGTCGAGAAGCGCTTTTTTGAGGTTCTGCTGACCGGCCATCGTGGTTCCGGCATATTTGCAAAGCTCTACGGGGGTGCCGGAGGAAGTTATGAGCTGGCCTTTGAGGATGACCTTGGTGAATTTCTCGACATTGGCGGCAGCGGATTCCTTGGAGGCTGCGAGATAGGGGGCGTTCTCGTTGATATAGATGCTGTTGTCCTGGTCGCCGGAGAAATTCTTGCCGCCGGTCATGATGGCGTCGTAAGTGTGCCAAGCCTGGGCGATGTCAGCGGGGTTCTGCGCCCAGTAGGAACGGAAGTAGGGACCCCAGTTCCACTGTTCGGTTCCGAAGAGGTTTGAGCCGGTTCCCCAGGTCGCGGGGTCGATATGCTTGCCGAGGTATCCTTTGTCGGTCTCGCCGGTAACGTTCCAGCCGAACATACGGACATAGAGCTGCTCCTTCTTGCCGTTGATTTCAACGGTGAGGTTCTTGCCGTCCTTGTCCTTGAGAAGCGCTGCGGAATAGCCGGTCTCTTCGCCGCCGACTTTGATATATGTGATTTTGGTGTCCTCGGAGTGGTCGAATTTCACGCGTACCTTTGCCACGTTGCGCTCAACGTAGATGTTTATGGGGTTGTTCTTTGCCAGCTCCTCGGTTGTCTGATACGCGCTTTCGGGAACCTGGTTGGCTACGACAGCCTGGGTGTTGTTGGCGTAAGCGGAGTTCATCATCACGAACGCTCCCTGTTCTTCGGTCGAGCTTTTGGCGGAGGCCACATAGTCCTCTTCCTTGTCGCGAAGGTCGTCGAGGTCCATAGCGTCGTCGCCGAGAGCGGAGGTCGGGTTAAGCACGGCTACGATCTGGGCGGGGAGGGCGTGGTTGTCGGGTGAGCCGGTGTGGATCACGATGGTGGCTGCGAGCTGCTTCTCGACGTTGGGCATGTCGTTGCCGTCGGTTGCGGGGTTTTCCCAGTCGTAGAAGTTCACGCCGGTTTCGGTCCCGCGTACGTTAGCGGCTTTGCCGAGGGCGTCGAAGAAGTAGAAGCGCACTTTCTTTACGGCGTTCTCGGAGGCGTAGCCTTCCTCGTAGGTGGCGTTGCCGTCGGGGTTGCCGGTAGTCTGGCCGCCTGCGGCCTTGCTGGATGCGAGGGCGGGGGAGGCGGGGGTTGATACGATGTTGACGGAGAGGTACTGGACTTCGCCGTTGGAGGTACCGTTGCCGTTACCGCCGTTGTCGGAGATAGGCTCGTCGGAGGAGCAGGAGGCGAGTGCCATGGCTCCGAGGATGCCTAAAAAGAGATGTTTTTTCATCTGTTGATAATGATTAGAGTTATTATTGTTGTTAATTGTTTTCTTTTTGGGAGTTATGGGAGGGGTGGGAGGAATGGGGGTCAGTCCTGGCGGATTGAGAGGTTTGTCCAGCCGCGGGAAGTGGAGGAGTCGAGCTGGCGGAGGGCGGCGGCGCCCTGGGGGATTCCGGCAGCGGCGGCGCGCTCGATCAGGGGGCGTGCCGCGGCGTAGTCGCCGCGGAGGGCGAGGAGGACGCCGCGGTCATAGTCGGCCTGGGGGTCGTCGCCGGCCTTCTCGAGGAAGCGGGCGGCCAGGTCAAGGTCTCCTTTCTCCATCGCGGTAGTCGCGGCGTTGAGGTTGGCGACGGGGTTGTCGGGGTACATCCGGACGGCTGTCGCGAATACCTCGTTGAACTCGTCGGAGCCGGGAGCGTAGCTGTTGGCGAGGACGAAGAGCTCGTTGAGGGAGAGTTTCGAGGGTTGGGTCGCGAAGACGCGGCGGATTTCATCGAGGTCGTTGTACTGCTTTATGTTGTAGTCGATACGGTAGTCGGTATGTCGCAGGGCGGGATAGTACTGGGCGAGCATGAACTTGTACTCGGCGGGATATAGTTTCTTGATGCGGGCTTCCTTGGGGTCTGGGGCCATGTCGGAGTCAATCAGGGCGAGAATCTGCTCCTTGTGCTCGAGGTTGGAGCCCTCGACGAAGCGGCGCAGCCCTTCCCAGTCCTCCGGCTCGTTGTCGGTCTCGATTATTCCGGGCGCGAAGTGGTAGAGGCGCTGTATGTGCTCTTTAAGGGCCTTCACGCGGCCGATCGAGAGGTCGGTGTTGTGGGAGTAGGGGGATTCGGGGGAGGCGAAGCCTTTGAGCCATACGCGGGTGATTGTGACGTCGCGGTCGTTGCGCACGGAGTCGATGGTCGCCTGGATTTTCCCTAACTCGGTTGTGTTGCGTCGGTAGTCGGGGTAGATTACGGTCTGGTCGACGGGGAAGTCGATGTACGCCCTGCCGGAGAGGGCGCGGGTCTTGGGACCCTCCTCGCGGGGTCTGACGAAGAGCCACTGCGGGCTGAAGCGGAACTCGCGGAAGAGGCCGAGGGTGTCGACCTGCTGGTTGACGAGGGTGTGGCAGCAGCCGTATTCGCAGGTCGTGAGGGTCAGGGCGGCTCCGTTCATCCAATCCTGCCAGGGGAGGACGGCGCGGTAAGCGACGGTGTCGGGGGCCTGGGAGCGGCGGTACGTGCGCTCCTCCGGGCCGGAAATCATCGTCTTGGGGTAGTTGCGCTGGTAGTAGATATAGCGGCTGCGGCCGTAGAGGCCGAGGGGGCGCAGCTCAACGGAGTCGTTGCCGTTGACGAGGCGCGGGGTTATTACCTTCGCGCGGTTTGTGCCGACCTTGAGGCTCTCGAGGTCGAGGTCGAGGCTGACGGTAAGGAAGTCGCCCGCGCGGTCTATGGCGAGGGAGTCGGCTTTCAGTCCGCGTGCCGGGGCACCGGCGGCAGCGGTGAGCGCGGCCGCGGCAAGCAGCAGTATATACAGGGATAATCTCCTCATAACGGATATTGGAGGATTACGGGTTGGGGTTTTAGAAGAGATAAACGAGGTTGAGGGCTACGCGGGTTATTCCGACGTAGTTGTGGGGAACGTCGACGCGCACGCGCCGGCCGCATCCGGCGCAGCGGAACTGGTCGAAGCGGGTGTAGGAGTATCCGAGGCCGATTTCGGCCTCGAAGTTCCAGTGGTTGTTAATCATCCAGGCGTAGCCGTAGGCCACTCCGGCCCCGACGAACCATCCCTGGAAGCGGGAGTCGGAGAGCTTCGAGAAGTCGGTTCCGAGGAGGTTGAGGGAGTTCTTTATGCCCCCGATGTTGAACTGGCCGCCGTGGATGTGGGCGCCGAAAAAGTGGCCTGAGAACCTGTCGCAGAGCCAGTAACGGATTTCGGGCTGCACAGCCCAATGCTTCCAGCGCTTGTCGCCGGAAAGGGTCCAGAGGTTAAATTCCCCTTCTGCCTCAAGAGTCCATTTAGGCGCGAGACCGATCTCAGCCCCGATGTTGGGGTTCAGGAAAGCGTCGGCGGCGAGGTTCGTCTTAATAGCGGCCTTTTGCGCGTCGGCCTTCCAGGAGAGGGAGGCAAGAAGAATCACAAACAAAAGAAACAATGATCGGTTGTTCATTGGCGCTGTGTCTTGTCATATAGTTAAGATAGTCAAGATGCCGATAAATGTTTCGGCGAACCGATGAAGACGGGTGTTTTTCGACAAAAAACTCGCCCTATCCCGGCATCTATACCAACTTTCAAATGATTTTTAGCGCACAAAATTACTAAAAAGGGGTGTTTTACCCCCCCATTTATGTTAAAAAGAGTTAAATGTTGCTAAGAGATTTCGGATTGAAAGCAAACCCTGATTGGGGAGGTTAAAGGTTTAAAGGCATATCAGGACAGGCCGGGCTTTTACTTCGCTCGGCTTACGCCTCGCGCACAAAGCAGGGGACAACAGAGGGGGATGGGAGGGCTGGGAATTATGGGAGGATTGGGAAGACTGGGAGGGCAGGGAGGGGAGGGAGGGCAGGGAGGGGAGGCCGCTCGCTTACGCTCGCTTCACTGAACGGAGATACTTCCGGCTGGAGGAACCAGGGGGGAACAAGAGGAAGAAAGAGGAAGAAACAAGAAAAAAGAAAGAAGAAACAAGAAGAAACAAGAAAAGGAAGAGAGGGGAGGGCGCGAGCGGAAATAGATTTTTCTGAAGCGCGAGGCGCAAGCCGAGCCTAAACCTTCAACCTTAAACTTTTTGTTTTGAATCAGGGCTGACGGGCCCCGATTCAAAACAAAAACGGTTATTTCTTTTTCTTCTTGCGCTTGGCATCGAAGGAGGCGGGGTAGTCGACGGGGTCGAGGATGGTGCCGTCGGTGAGGCGCACGGCTGTTGAGAGGGCGCGCTCCCCCTCGCGGAGAGTTATGACGCGGACTCCGGGTTTGCCGAGGTGGGTGTAGACGGTCTTTCCGCCGGAATAGCGGCCGTAGGCGAGGAGGATGTTCCAGTAGGTTGTGGCGTAGTCGTTGTCGTGGTCGTGGCCGAAGAATACTCCGAATACGTCGCCCTGCTCCTTGATGGCGGTGAACATGCCGGAGTTCATTTTGGGGCAGCAGATGTCTTCGCCGTGTGTTCCGGCGATGTAGGAGTCGGTCTGCGACCAGGCGTATTCCATCTCGGGGAGAGGGATGTGGAAGAACATCAGGGAGGGGATGGGCTTGCCGCCGTTCAGCTCGGTGTATTTGGTCGAGTTGGCCTTGTACCAGACAATCTGTGAGGTTTTTAGCCAGTCGTACTTGCCGGTGTTCTTTATCTTCGATCCTTGATGGGAGTCGAGAAGGTAGAGGACGGAGGCGACGCGGGAGGAGTCGGCTGCGGAGCGGATTTCGAGGGTGTAGTCGGGGGAGGGGATGCTGCCGCGGTCGGGGGCGAGGCATCCGGGGAATGAGCGCATCAGGTCGTAGCTGTCGGGGAGGGTCATGTCGAACTGGTGGTCATGGTTGCCGAAGACGAAGGCGAAGGGGACGCCCCGCTCGACGATGGGGGCCGTCAGCGCGCGCAGTGCTTCGGCCACACCGTCGGCGTAAACCTGGTCGCCGGTGAAGATCACGAGGTCGGGCTGCTCGGCGTCGAGGGCGGAGGTTATGTTCTGCACGGCGGCGCGGGAGGCGGACTTGCCGGTTTTGTAGTGGGTATCGGTCACCTGGAGGATCTTGAAGGTCCCGTCGGGGCGGAAACGCAGGGGGGCGGCTTCCTGGGCGGCGCAGGGGAGCGCCGCCAGGAGGCATATCAGGAGGGCTTTAAGCAGCTTCATAGGGGAGGGTCGGGAATGGGAGGGGTGGGAAGACTGGGAGGGATGGGAAGACTGGGAGGGATGGGAGAGCTTTTAAGGCTCCATTACGACGCGGAGGCCGTTGTTGGAGTCCTTGGCGCGCTCGGGTGTGCGGCGGCGGTAGGCGCAGCGGAGGGCTTCGGCGGAGTTGTCCATCCAGGAGCCGCCGCGGCGTACGCGGTTCTCGGTGCGCTTGGTGTCGACGGGGTTGGTTTTAGGGAGCTTGTCGTAGCTCCCCTTGAAGTCCTGGCAGTATTCCCAGACATTTCCGCTCATGTCGTAGAGGCCGATTTCGTTGGGCTTCTTTGACTTTACGGGATGGGGCCGCGAGTTGGAGTTCGTCATGTACCAGCCGACTTCGCCGGCGGTGTTGGAGCCTGAGAATTTGGTGGGCTTGAGGTTCTGGCCTCCGCGGGCGGCGTATTCCCATTCGGCCTCTGTCGGGAGGCGGAACTTGCGGCCGGTCACGTTGCTGAGGGCCTGCACGAACTTGACGGCGTCGAGCCAGGAGATGTTCTCGACGGGATTGGAGGGGTTCTTGAACAGGGAGGGATTCTCGCCCATGACTTTCTCCCAGAGGGCCTGGGTGACCTCGGTCTCGCCGATGTAGAAGTCGTTGGTGAGGCTGATCCAGCGCACGGGCTGCTCGTCTTTTTCCTCGCTATGCTGCTCCTTGGTGGCACCCATCTGGAAGCGGCCGGAGAGGACTTTCACGAGGGTCAGGGGGACACCGGTCGCGTCGTCGGGGACGTTGATGGTGATTTTCTCCACGGGGAGGTCACCGGCGGCTGCCTCGTCGCCCGCGCCCTTGGGGGCGACGGTCATATGGTAGGTGAAGAGGCTCTTTACGGGGTCGAACTGAAGGCGGAGGGGGAGGAAGTTGGAGGTCTGGATTGTCAGTTTGTCGGTACCCTGGGGGAGGTAGAGCCAGTAGACCCCACCCTTGTTTTCGGATTTGACAACGTCACCCTCGAAGACGGGGTCGTTGGCCACGAGGCCGAGCTTCACCAGGGCGCACGCGTTTCCGTTGGCGTCGTATTCCTTGAACTGGGCCGCAGAGAGCTCTGAGGTCTCGTTGAACTCGATCATCTCAAGCTCCTGGGCGTTGAGGGATAGGGCGGCCGCGGCCGCCAGGAGGGTTAAAACTATATGTTTTCGCATGATTGTATTGGAGTTATCTTTCTTGGATCAGAGCACCGGGATGTCCTTGGGGCCGAAGGGGGTCTCGCCGTAGGGCTGCCAGGTGCGGACGAGGATCTGGGGATGGTCTTCGTCGGTGAAGTCCCATACGAGGACCACGATACCCTCGTCGGAGTAGCCGGTGGTGTGCCATTTCTGCGAGAGGGTCACGTAGTAATAGTCCGGCTTGGCGGGGTGCTGGAGCACGCGGTAGTCGTCGAAGACGACGTTGATGTAGGAGTTGCGCTTGAATACGCGGCGGAGGCCGTCGAGGTACTGGCGCTTGTTCTGCTGGGTGTAGACGACCTTCGAGGTCGCGGGGTATTCGGGCCCCTTGCGGCGCTCGGTGATTACCTTTCCGGTGATAATCAGGGCGTAGTCGGAGAAGATGTCCTCCATGAAGGGGAGGTTCTTGGTGTTGTAGGCGTTCTTGAACTTCTCGCACCAGTCGAGAATCTGCATTCGGCGCTCGATTTCGCCGACGGTGTTCCCCTCGGCGAGCATGCGGGCGTATTCGGTGTTCTCCATCGCGAAGTTGATGTCGTCGATGCGTCCGGCCGGGGTGAAGTCGATCACGAGCTCGCGGCGCGAGCCGGAATCGTAAGAGTCGTCGAGGGGGAACATAGTCAGGCCGATGTTGCGGAGCTGGAACCCCTTGACGGCGCCGGAGGGGCGCTTGCGGGAGATGCAGTGGTCGACGATGAAGTCGTCCTCGGTGGAGAAATGGACGGTGTTCCAGGATGAGGCGAGGGACTCGATCGCGGTGTCGGAGATGTCGATGCCGGAGAAGTTGATGTCGGTGTTCTGCGCCTTCGCGGCGTTGATGGCCGTCAGGAGCTTGGAGACGTTCTGCTCCATCTTTGTCTTGAGCGCGCCGGAGTCTACTCCGTCGGAAAACTGGAACTCCACGACGCCGGCGCTGAGGGAGACAGCGCAAATCGCGGCGGTCAGGAGGCTGAGAAGTTTTTTCATATAATGATTGGTCTTTGTTTCAATATCTTAGGGGGATTTTCAGAAGGCGAACCATATCGCGGGGTTGCCGGAGAAGGAGGCGAGGGTCGCTGAGGAGCCGTCGCTGAAATTATGGCGCGAGCCGTCGGGGGATGCCGGGGAGAGGGCGGCTTTTATTCCGCCGGCGGGGTTGCCGACAATCCAGTAGACCGTGTCGCGGTCGGGGCAGTCGGTGACGATTCCGAACGACTTTACTTTCTTGATTTGCTGGAAGAAGCCGAGGAGGGATGAGGCTTCGGCGATGTCCTTGGCCTTCAGCAGCTCCTGGATTACCTCGAGCTGCCATTGGGGGAGGGAGGGAGGCTGGGAGTTATGGGAGTTATGGGAGGGGTGGGAGGACTGGGAAGACTGGGAAGGCTGGGTCGGAGCGGGGGCCGGTTCCTGTTTGGTGGCTGCGGGAGTTGGGGCGGGGGCCGGAGTCGGTTCCGGGGCCGCGGGGGCGGGTTGAGCTTTTGGAGCCGGGGCGGGAGCCGCGGGGGGAGCGCCGCCGGTGACTTCGGCGACGGAGATGTAGGAGAGGACGCGGGTATGGTCGCCGCGGAGCATTGTCAGATGTTTGATGCCGGCCAGGACGGCGGGGGAGAGGGGTGTGCCGGGATGGTTCTGCGCGAGGTATTCGTTTACGCGGTTGATCAGGAGCAGGTCGGCGTTCTCCAGGGCCTGTTTTGGGTCCTGGGTGGTAGATTCCTCGCAGAGGTAGTCTTTGTTGAGCTTCATCTCGGCGAACTCGCGGGCGGTGTTATGCGCCTCGGCACGGAGGGGCAGGAAGGCCAGGAGAATCGCGGCGAGAGTATGTATGATTGTTCTTCCTTGCATAGCGTTTTTACTGGGCGTTTTCGTCGAAGAGGGAGAGGATTCGCGACAGGGGGACGTAGGCGGTCAGCCGTCCGTCCACGGGGCCGGAGAGGGAGTCGATTGTCTCGCGGGAGAGGCGCAGACGGAGGGAGTGGCAATAGCCTTCGGCGGGGTTCGCGGCCATGAGGAGGCAGGTGTGGCGGCCGTCGGGGCGTGCCTCGGAGAACCCGAAGTAGAGGGTACACCCTTCGTCGCGGAAGTAGCGGAGGAGGGGGTTGAGGGGGACCGGGATAATGATTTTCTCCCGGTCGAGGGAGATATAGGAGAGGTCGACGGTGAGGTCGTTGGGGATTTCGGCGGTTGTGATGAGGTTCGAGAGGGTCTCTACGGGGTATAGGGCAGGGGAGACCAGGGGGAGGGAGTCGAGGGGGGAGAGGTAGAGGTGGTTGTTGATGTCGGGGGAGAAGAGGCAGTCGCCGGGGACAATGACAGGGGAAGAAGGGGTTAAGGTTGAAGGTTTAGGGTTTAGACCTTTGGAAGGGGGCTGATTCTTCGCTCGGCTTACGCCTCGCGCACCTTGTTCGAGGGGCTGGGAGGGTTGGGAGATTTGGGAGAGATGGGAGGTTTGGGAGAGCCGGGGGGAGTTTAGGGAGCGGAGGGCGGAGAGGAGGCGGGTCTCGCGTAGGGCGGGGGTCTGGCGGGTCAGGAGGAGGTGGTCGATGGGGAAGGCGAGGGCGAATACCTGGTTTCCGAGGGTATCTCGCCATTCGACGCGGTAGTGCTTGCCGAGGCGGGTGGCGACGGAGACGGTCAGCGGGGAGCCGTCGGGCGCGGTAAGGGGGCCGACGGCGGCGACGCGGGCCGGGAGTTCGAGTATTGAGCCACCTTCGACTATGACTTCGTCCTGAAACAGCTTCTCCTCCAGGGTGCGGTCGGCGGGGATGCCGGCCGCGGCTTCGGCTACGTAGCTCTCGATGAAGCGGTAGGCTGCTCCGGTGACGGAGTCGGGGAATAGGGAGACGGGGGCGGCACAGGAGGGTTCCGCGGCCCAGGAAAGGAGCCGCGGAACCAGCAGTGCTGCTAATAAGAGGGTCTTTTTCAGGATTCCGTACATAGGAGAGCGGTTTAGGGAAGATTGCTTTCGCTTCGGGGCCGCGGCCCCTCACACCCGGGTCAGAACCCATTCGGTTGGGTCAGACGCCGACGTTGAACTGGCGGGCCTGGCCGTTGGCGAACTTCACGAGGCCGGAAACGAGGCGTCCGTCAGCGAATTTCGCATTGAGGATGGTGTCGCCGGTAGTGATGTCGATTGTCTCCTTGCGGGCGTTGTTGAGGTTGATGGAGTGGGAGCCCTGGACCTTGATGGTGCCGAGGCCTCCGCCGGGCTTGCCGTTGACCGCGGGACCGGTGTAGAGGCCGTATTCGCAGCGGGCGTTGGTCAGGTAGTTGGAGGGAGCGACTGGTTTCTTACCGTTGGCTTTGGCAGCTTCCTCAGCGGCTTTTATGGAGTCCTCCTTGGCTTTGGCCTCTGCTTCGGCGGCAGCGGCAGCAGCGGCGGCAGCTATGGAGTCTTCTTTTGCCTGCCGGGCGGCAGCTTCGGCGGCCTGAACGGAGTCTTCGGCGGCGACGGTCGCTTCCTCGACGATTTCGGTGGTTTCCTCCTCCTGGACCTTCTCTTCCTTGTCGGAGCTGCGGAGGAGGGCGACGGCTGCGACCGCGAGGGCCACGACGGCTGCGACGATGATGGCGATCATCATCCCGTTGGAGGACTTCACCTCCTGGATCATCTCGGAGCCGCACTCGGGGCACTTCATCTCGCCCCCTTCGGGGATTTCAAACTGTTCTTTCTTACCGGCCTTCTCGCAGTTGCCGAAGTTGAGGCAGCGGTATTTCTTTATCTTAGCCATTATGGGTTATGGTTTATGGGTTATGGTTTATGGTTTATTCTGGTTTGTAGGCTTTGAGGATTTCGAGGCCCTTTGTGAGCCAGTTGACGAACTGCTGGTAGCGGGGCTTGGGGGTGGGGTTCTCAACCTTGATTACGGCGGAGACAGCGGCCACGACCTTCTTCTGCAGCTCGTCGAGCTTGGTTTTGATTTCGAGGAGGGCGGTGGGGTCGATTTCCTTGAACTCCTCCTCCATCGCGTCGCGGTAGAGGCGCTTGATTTCGCGGGCGCGCTCCTCGATAAGGCGGTCGTCGAAGGGCATCTCGATGAACTTGGCGTAACCCCAGGGCGCGATTTCGGCGTTGCCGAAGATGTCGACGCCGTCGGCGACTCCGTACTGGCCGGAAGAGCCTTCGTCGAGTTGGATGCGTCCCAGGCCGAGGTCGAGGAGCATGTAGGGCATCACCTCGTCGCGGAGTTCGTCGGGCTTCTTGGCGGGCACGGCGAAGAGCGGGCGGTAGTCCTGCGCCTTACCCTCGGAGACGAGGACGATGGCGTTGGTGGGTTTGGCCGCAATGAGCTGGTCGAATTTGGCCTTGAGCATCGGTACGGAGTTGATGGCGCGCATCGGGAAGTTGTTCTCGATGATGGAAATCGTGATTTCGTCAGCTTCCTTACCATCAGTGCTGACTATAATCGAGGCTCCTGTTCCGCCGGGGATGGCGCCGCGGAGGGCTGTTTCGAGGTCGGAGGCGAAGGATACGAGTTCGGGACTCTTGACCTTCGGTAGGATTACGAGGATGCGGGAAGTTAGGATGTTGATGCTGATTATTGGCGCGTCGGTGTTGGCGTTGTGCAGACGGATTTCGTTCATGTTGAGTTCCGTGAACACGCCGGAGGCTGTGATGAGCTGGCGGGCGAACTCGTTCAGCTCCTCGGTCTTGCCGCGGAACTTGTTCATCAGGCGCTCCATGATGGGAACCTGCAATACGCGCTTGCTCTCCTCAGAGCAAAGCTCGTTATGGAAGGAGAGAATATCGGAATAGACGTTGTCGAGGAGGATGTGGCTGATCGAGGAGCGGTTGAAAGCTCCGACGTTCAGGAAGCGGCCGTCGGAGGCGAGCAGCTCTGTGATGGCTCCGCGCATCGTCTTGCAGATTTTGTCCATCTTGCTCTCGTTGCCGCGGAGGCGTTCCTCGAGGTCCTTGAGGCGGCCGCGGTGGTAGAAGTCGACCACAGGGTCTGTAAGGTCTGCGAGGCCGTCGTCGGTAGTCTCGTAGAGGTCGGGGAGGAGGTTGGCCATGCGCTCCTTGTTGAATTTGATTACGTCGTCAATCGCCTGCTCGAAGCCCACGAGGCGGTGGGCCAGGTCGGCGAATGCGTTCTCAAGCGACTGCGCCAGGGGCACGGCGAAGAGGCGCACGGCCTCCATCTCGGTCTTGCGGCAGTAGAGCTGCTTGCAGAAGTTAGTGACGCGCTCGAAGCGGTTGCCGAAGATAATCGGGCGCTTCAGCATTCCGGCGGCGAGGTACTCGTTCTTTACGAGCTGGATATCCTTCATCAGGGCGTCGCACTTCTGGGCGAGGTCGGGGAGGAGCTTTTCCTGGAGCGCGAGGGCCTCGTTGGAGATGTAGGTTGTCAGGCGGTCGACAACCTGGCGCGCCTCGGAGATGCTCAGGCGCCCTTCCGTCCATTCCTTAAATATATACTTCTCGACGGTCTGGGCGATCTGGCGCACGTAGCTGTCGAGCGAGGAGGCCTTGTCGGTGTAGAAGTTCTCGACACCCTTGTTGCGGAAGCCGTTCTCGAAGCCTCCGCGGCAGAGGTTTACGAGCTGGTCGAAGGGGTGGTCGGTGCCTTTCGCGGCCGCCGCCCAGTTGTCGACGCAGGGGTCCCAGTAGGAGGTAAACTCCCCTTTGCGCCACCCCTCCTTGGAATCACCCTCGAGGATGAAATCCTTCAGCATAAGGTGGTTGCGGTCGAGGTTCCAGGAGTCCTGACGCCCGGGCTGGGCGAGGTAGCCCAGGGGGTCGAAGTTCTTTGGCTCGTCGCGGAAGCCGGCGGTGGAGCTCCAGTTGTCGTATTTGAGCTGGAGCATGGCGGCGGTTCCGAGGGTATATGTGATGTGCTCGGAGATCGCCTGTTCGGGGACGACTACGCGCTTGATGCCGAAGGATCCGATGGCGCGGGTGCGCACGGGGACGGGTGAGCCGTCCATCGGGTCGGCGGTTTCATCGTACTCGTCGCGGGCATCTGCGAGGTTTTCGAAGGTATAGAATCGTTTGAATTCGCCGAGAATAGGGCCGCCGGGGCAGAATATATATGTGTAGATGAAGTCGGAGACCATCCGCGCCAGTTCTTCAGGGTCGGTGATTGTAAAACCAAAGGAGTTTGTTGAGCTGTAAAGCATCAGACCGCCAGCGATTTTGACATCATGTGGGATGGCCCCGGCCTTGACGTTCTCAGGCGTTGGATTGGTGAAACTGAGGTATGTGCGTCCCTTCTCGACGTTGGAAGTGATGTCGAAGGGGGGCACGGAGCCTTTCCCTGCCCATTCCTGGTTATGGTGGGAGGTGAAGAGGTTGTTAAGCTCGAGGAGCGCGCCGTATCCGTTGGCGTGGTAGCGGCCGTTGTCCCAGTTGGGGTTGGGCTGGGTCTCGGGAAGCTGGCAGAATACTGTCAGTTTGAAGCCGGTGTCTTCGGCCTTGGTCTGTTCGAACATCAGCTTGCGGGTCTGTACGATCGCGTCGATGACCGAGCCGGAACCGGTGCCTCCGGCGAGACCGCAGAAGATATGGATGTTGACGGGCTGCCCCATCTCGCGCTTGTTCATTTCGGTAAGCTCGGTGCGGAGCTTGTGGAGGTACGCGTCGATGTTCGCTCCGAAGAGGAGGCGGCCGGCGCGGCGCTTCTGGTCGGCGGCGGCTCCGACGGGGCATGTCGCAGTCTGCGTCTCGCCGACGTTTCCGAGGACGCCCATCAGGCGGATGAATCCCTTGGGGTTGTTGAAGATGGCGTCGATATTGGAGTTGGTCTTGATGTCGACGAAGTCGCTGGCCGTGAAGCAACAGTTGCCGTGGATTGTCTGGTAGGAGGGGTCGGAGGGGTTGAGCATCGCCCTGTCGGTGTCGACGTAGATGAAACCGATGGGGAGGTGCTTGCGCTCCTCTTCGGTGTATTCGTTCCAGAGTCTCTGGCGGAAGGCTTTAAGGATTTTGCCTCCGGTACCGCCGATACCGATAAGAATGTGTGACATTTGGAAAAAGGTATTTTGGAGTTATTGTATTCGATGGGGTTAGAAGTCAAGGTCGTATCCGCCGCCGGAGGGGGATGAGCCGGAAGGGTCGCCGTAGGATGGCATCGGGGCCGGGCGGCGCGGGCGCATCAGGGCGGCCAGCCCCAGGGCGGCGGCGCAGAAGGCGGCGAGCCATAGGGCGCGGCGGAGCATGTAGTCGCCGATTGATTCGTCGATACGGCGGGCGATCGCGGCAACGGTGCCTACCGACGCAGCGGTCTCGTCGCTGAGGAAGGCCGACGCGCCGGGGATGTCCTCCAGGAGTGCCGCGGCGTCGACATTGTCGGAGATGGCCTCGGTAGTGATTTCGGCGGCAGTCGCTGCCTGGTCGACGAGCCCCCTTACGGAGGATGCCCCGACGAGGAGCACCATCTGGTACCCCCCGAAAATCAGGAGGAAAAGCGCGAGGAGGCCCGTGCGGAGATAGTCGAGGCCGAACGCCTTGACGAAGAGCACTGCGCCGGCGGCCGCTAAAAGCAGAGCGGCACCAAGCCCCAGGAAAATCGACGAAAGGAAGTTAAAGATAAAGTCCACTTTGGCGGTTTTGATAACAATTGTTAGCGGGGCGGAGGCCGCTGCTTAACTATTGTCGGTAAAGGTTGCAGGTCAGACTACGAACATAGCGGCGAATTAATCGTCGTTAAAGCCGTAATATGCGCAAAGTTAAGGAAAAAGCGGGTCAAGCCGAAATCCCGGTGCATAAATTTTGTGGAAAGTGTTAAATTTGCA
>CAJUFH010000056.1 GCA_910585755.1 uncultured Muribaculaceae bacterium
CACCATTCACCCTTCACCATTTAAGGTGAGCAAGTTGAAAACTTGCGAAACTTAAATTAAGAAATTATGGAGCAACAGCTTACCGATATATTCCACGCCGTGAAGGCCGCGTCCCGCAAAATGGGGGCTCTTTCAGTCGAGCGCCGCAACGCGGTTCTCGTCAAATTGGCGGACGCCATCCTCGCCAACTCCGCCGCTCTTCTGGCGGCCAACGCCGAAGACCTCGGGCGAATGGATCCCGCCAACCCCCTTTACGACCGTCTGCGCCTTACGGAAAAACGTCTTGCCGACATCGCCGGCGACATGAGGCACGTCGCGACCCTCCCGTCACCCCTGGGCGAGATTATTGAGGAGCGGACGCTACCCAACGGCTTGAGGCTCCGTCGCGTAAGAGTCCCCTTCGGAGTAGTCGGCGTTATATACGAGGCTCGTCCTAACGTCACTTTCGACGTATTCTCGCTCTGCTTCAAAAGCGGCAACGCCTGTATCCTAAAGGGGGGCAGCGACGCGGAGCGCTCCAACCGGGCGATTGTCGATTTAATTCACCGCGTCTTGAAAGAAGAGGATATCAGTCCTGACATAGTCGCTCTCCTCCCCGCTACCCACGAGGCAACCGCCGCGATGCTCAACGCCGTCGGCTATGTCGACGTCTGCATCCCCCGCGGCGGTAAACGGCTTATTGAGTTCGTCCGCGACAACGCCCGTGTCCCGGTAATCGAGACAGGTGCCGGAGTCGTCAGCGCCTATTTCCATTCCGCCGGAGACACCGTGATGGGAGCCGCCATAATCAACAACGCCAAGACACGGCGCGTAAGCGTCTGCAACGCCCTCGACACCCTCCTGATTGACCGCCACAAGCTCGCCGACCTCCCGGCTCTGGCCGCCCCGCTGGCAGAACACAATGTCGAAATCCACGCTGACCCTGAGGCATATGATGCCCTCTCCGGCAACTATCCCGCAAATCTACTCTCCCGTGCCGACGAAACTACCTGGGGCACCGAATGGATGGACTACAAAATGGGAATCCGCACAGTCGGCGGCCTCTCGGAGGCCATCGACCACATCGCCCGCTACGGCTCGGGCCACAGCGAATGTATCATCACCGCCGACGAATCCGCAGCCATGCGGTTCCAAAACGAAGTCGACGCCGCCTGTGTCTACGTCAATGCCCCGACCAGTTTTACCGACGGCGCTCAGTTCGGCCTCGGGGCGGAAATCGGAATCTCTACGCAGAAACTCGGACCCCGCGGTCCGATGGGCCTGCGGGAAATAACCACATACCGTTGGTTCATAAACGGCTCAGGACAGCTACGCCCCGCATAGCCTACTGAAAAATAACCACACGCTTCCCGAAATCTCCAATTATCACATACCAATCCGGTCAATCACGCATTATGAACAATCGACTTTTCCTAAGCCTTCTGCTACTCTCCACTTTCATCGGAGCGTCAGCCGCCAGAATCCGGGGAACCGTGTTGTCTGAAACAGATTCTACCACCGTAGTCGGCGCCATATGCCGCCTGATGGATGCCGAGACGCTCCTGCGGGCGACCCAGACCGAGGAAAACGGCGGATTCTCACTCGAGACATCAACGGGTAAAACCCTGAAACTGATTGTCTCCATGACCGGCTATAAGCCAACCGAGGTCGTTCTAAAGACGATGGGCAAGGACATATCCCTTGGCGATATCTACCTGTCTGGGGACGCTACCCTTGGCGAAGTGACCGTCAGCAGCCAGGCGATTATGGATTCTAGGGGGCGCACGATTGTCTTCCCGACCGATAGCGAGGTCAAAGCCTCCCCGACCTCGATAAGCCTATTCCAGAAACTGCCGTTGGCCGGATTGCTCGCCAATCCCGTCAACCGTAGTCTGAGCGTCGACGGAGGCACCCCGATGACTCTCATCAATGGCGTGCCGTCCACCATAACCGACGTTCTCGCCCTGAAACCCAAAGAGATTTCCCGCATCGAATATTCGCGGCTGACCCCGGCGAGATATGCCGACCGCAATGTCACCGGTCTGATTTCAATCACATTGAAAAAGAGGGAGGATGGCGGTTCCGTCTACCTCTACGGGCGAAGCGCTGTAAATACGGCGTTCGTCGATGCCTCGGTCTCCACTTCCTATCACCAGGGACCCTCCCAGTTCAAAATCAATTACGTCCCTTCCTGGCGTAACTACCAGAGTGTGTATGACTTCACAAAGGGGGCCTATATCGCGCCCGATTTCAAGGTCGATCTGGACGAAAGCGACCGAAGCCCCTTCGATTACTTCACTAACAATATAAGCCTGAAGTACATCTATTCCCCTAAGGAGTCAACCGTCTTCTCCGCGGCCCTTAATCTTGACACCAGCACCAACCACCGGCGCGTAATCCAGAAGACGAGCGATTCGCAGCTCGGCGATTACGACAGCCGCGGCAAATCGAGAGGCGCGGAGAAGACGCCCGCCCTCGACCTCTACTTCCGGCGCGATTTCAACGAGAAAAACTCGCTCGAGCTCCAGGTGGTCGGGACTCTCGGTTTCGACGAATACCGCCGTGCTAACGAATACTTTTTCCCCGACGGCTCCGAGCAGTCCTACCTTAACGACATTGATTCCCACAGAAGGTCTCTCATCTCCGAAGTCAGCTACATTCACTCTTTTTCCGACAACTCGTCCTTGTCGGGAGGCTATCAGAACACGCTTTCCCATAGCTCGAACACATACCTTGACTCCGGCCACAAGGCGATTCTGACCGAAAACAACAACTATGTATATGCCAGATTCAGCCAGCGGATCAAGCGGGTCTTCTTCGCGTTGTCGACCGGCGCGAAACTCTACTGGGTAAAGAACGATTTGAACCGCCGCGACTTTATCCGCAACATCTCCATGGTTCAGGCGAGCTGGAACGTCAGCCAGAGCGTCAATCTCCAGGGAGCCTTCTCCTATTCGCCTAATATACCGGGCCTCTCGGCGCTGACCGACCACCCGCAGCAGTCAACCCCGTATCTTGTCGTCAACGGCAACCCCTCGTTGAAAGTCGCTGAAAACTTCGTCTATCAGTTGATGGCGAGCTATTCCCACAAGTATTTCTACGTTTCGGCCACGGGTACGTATATGACGACGGACAACGCGACATTCTCCGATGTGACATACCTCGGCAACGGCCAATTCCTGTCGCAGAGCGTTAACTCGAAGCGCAGTCAGTCGGTGTCGGGCAGACTGTATTTCCGCCTTAACGAGATAAAGGGTTTCGGGGCGAGCCTTTCTTTGGGTTATTCTCATTATGAATCCGCCGGAAAGGGGTGGGACCATTCGCTTGACTCATTCAGCGGATCCGTCTATTGCTGGTGGACCAAGGACAAGTTCACCCTCTCATACTGGCGCTCATTCCCCGGGAAAAGCCTCAGAGGACATATGGTTAGCAAAGGGGAGAACGGCGACGAAATCTCGCTCGTGTTCCGTCCGAACAAGCACTGGGCGGTCGAAGCGAGCTGGATGTATATGTTCCACCGCCGCGGCACGGAATACCCCGCCTGGAACTATTCCCCCGTCAATCCGAGCTACCGCGACCGCTATATCCGCGACAACGGCAACATGGTGACCCTGAGCGTTACCTATGACGCCGACTTCGGCACCATCTTCCGCACATCCCGCCGCACCCTCAAAAATACCGACAACGGTTCCTCCATCCTCAAAAACTAATTAATTTAAGGTGAGCAAGTTTTCGACTTGCTCACCTTAAACAGTAAAGGGTGAATAGTGAAAAGTGAAGGAGATCCTATTTTGCGTATTCTTCATTCTTCGAGGCCCTTGATCTGTCTTTTGGGCGTAATTCCGAGAGCCTTCAGCCCCTCCATACGGCGCATCACGTTCCCCTTACCTTCATAGAGCTGGTCCTTCGCTTTGGAGAAGGTCTTTTGCAGACGGTCGATCTGCCCCTCGACATCGGCGAACGTCTCGGAAAAAATCGACAGCTTCTCGTAAAGTTCGGTAGCTGTTTTCACAATCTTCTCGACGTTTTTCCCCTGTCGGTCCTGCTGCCATAGATTGAAAGCGAGCTGGAGCGCCATCATAAGATTGCTCGGCGAAATAATGATGATGCCCTTCTGATAGGCGTAACGGCTCAGGTCGGGCTGCTTCTTCATCGCCACCATATAGCTGTTCTCGATAGGCATGAACATCAGCACGTAGCCGATCGCGTCCTTGACCGTCTTGTCGTATCGCTTTTCGGCCAGTTCGTCGATATGCTTGCGCACACTCCTTACATGCTCGGCGAGCATCCTCTGCGCGAGTTCTTCCGTCGGCGCCTCCGTCGCGGCGGCATACGCTGTCAGCGACACTTTCGAGTCGATAATAACTGAACGCCCTTCGGGGAATTTCACGATTACGTCGGGGCGCAGATTGCGACCCTCCTCGTCGGGGGTCACCTCCTGGATGAAATACTCCTCGTCGCGGCGCAGTCCGCTGTTGGCGAGCACCGATTCGAGAATCATCTCCCCCCAGTCCCCCTGGATTTTCGTGTCGCCCCGGAGCGCCTTGGTAAGGTTGGCGGCATCCTGGCCGATGCGGTCGGTCTGCTCGCGCATCAGTTTGACGGCCTGCTCCTGCTGTTGCTGGAACAGCTTCATCGACACGTCGAATGTATTGCGTATCTCCTTGCGCCCGACTTCCGATGCAGTACGCGACTCCTCGACCGAGCGCTTGAACTCCGCGAACTGCTCGCGGATAGGCTTCAGTATCTCGCCCATCTGCTCGCGGTTGGTTTCCTGAAGCGCCGCCTGGCGCGCCTGGAGAAGGTCGGCTGCCGCGTTGCGCATCTCTTCCCGGAGTTTCTCCAGCCGGGCGCTCCACTGCTTGTCGGCTTCCTGGCGGAGAGTTTCCTGATGCTGCCGTTCTGAAAGAATCTGCTTCATCGCGGCCTCGCGCGTCTCCGCGATTAGCTTGTCCGCCTCATCCTTGACGGCAGTCATCCGCTTTTCAGCATCCTCTTTTACGGCGTTTACCTGCGCCGCCGATGCTGCCTGTGCGTCAGCAAACTGGCGCTGTGCGATAGCCCGCTCGTCAGCCAGTTGCCGGGCCGACTGCTCCCTGGCTTCAGCGAGCCGCAGTTCATAGGCCTCACTTTTCGCTCGCTCAAAAGCCAATGGTGCCGCGTTATGCTGTTTGCCTATCAGGAATCCCAATGCGGCGCCTATTAACAGCCCCGCCAGAATCAGTATCGCTGTAATCATAATGATTGGTTATAGTCAATGAACGCGGCTCGCCGCGTCAGGTTCGATTTAAACTTTTTTGCTCTCCGCCTGTGCCAGCGGATTCGCTCCCGCGCCGTTCTCCATGCCGTCATCAGGGTGTTTGAAAAGCTTGTCCTCCTCGTCCAAATGGAAATCTCGGCTCAGCATCGTTACAAATCGGGAAATCTGTTTGAGCGCGTCAAGCGTCTCCTGGCTCATCTCCTTTTTCTGCAACCGCATCATCAGCATACCATACAGCGCCGTAAAGCAGGTTTCGATTTCGCCTACCTTAGCGTCACCCGCCTTCGACCGCAGCTCCACGATAAACGGGAGCGTTCTGTAGAATTCCGCCGAATATTCCGGGAACTCAGGGTCGTTGAGAAGCGCCTGATGGAGTCGTACGAGTTGGTTGAGCATATTCTTGTTTATCTGCAAATGCCCCTTCTCTGTGACCCCCTCGCGGCGCATCATGTCAATAAGGGACTCGTACCATTGCGTCATTTCGACCTTCTGGGCCTCGTCGAGCTGGAACGAGTCTATGACATTGGCCTTGATTCGGTCGATGTCAAGCCCGTTGGCGCGTATAAGGTCCTCAATCTGCCACATATACAGGATATATTCGGCGATATTCTCTTTGCGTTTTTTGGATGCTATGATCATAAAGCTTTTTTCTTATTATAACAACAAAGTTAGCGTTTTTCTCCGTAGCGGCCAAACAACAAGAGAGACGCCGCGTCATATCGTTATGACCCGGCGTCTATTAGGTAGCCTGTAGAGGGGGCTTATTTACCCTGATGCTCGTATTTGAGGGTCATCGTGGGCTGGTCGCATACCTCGGCGGGGCCGAAGTACTGGATGGGGCCGGGATAGATGTAGCAGGTGTTAAGCGCCCACTCGTCGCGCTGGGCGGCGAACTTCTGGAAGGGAGCGCCGTCGAGGCGTACAAGCGCCTTTTGGATTACGGGCTTCATCTCGCCGTGGCGGCGTTCCATATTCATCATCATGGTCACGGGGATACCGCCGGCAATCCACTGCACGGAGGGCTTCGTCAGGTTGCGGACCGACGACATGTAACCCGTAACGCCCGAGCGGATAAGGCAGGACGCGTTGAAGCCGAGGGCGTAGCAGTAATCGGCGTCGAAGTTCGAGGGATCGGCGCAGCGGCCTTCGTAGCCGAAGAAGTGGTGCAGCGACTTGAAGGTGCCATTGTAGGTTCCTTCGGCCTTCATCTCCTCGAGACGCTTGCCAACCATTTCGCTGAGGAGCTTTTCGGTCTCGATAAGCGAAACCTGCACGTTGCCGTGGGGGTCGCGGTCAAGGCTGAGCTGGCGTGCGACGCCTTCGGGAAGCGACTCGTAGACGGCGGCGTTCTCCTTCGAGAGATGTGCGATGATGTAACCGCGCTGTTCGGCGGGAGCGAGGGCGGCGAACTCGGCCTCGTTCTTAGCCAGGAGATCGTTAAGCTCCGCGATCAGGCGCTTTACGGCGGGGATGAACTCAATCAGGCCTTCGGGAATCAGTACGGTACCGAAGTTCATGCCCTTCTCGGCGCGTGCGGCAACGATGCCGGCGATGTAATCCACAACCTGCGCGAGGGTCATGTCCTTCGCTTCAACCTCCTCGGAGATGATGCAGATGTTGGGCTGGGTCTGAAGCGCGCATTCCAGGGCGATATGGCTTGCGGAGCGGCCCATCAGCTTGATGAAATGGTAATATTTCTTAGCGGAGTTGCAGTCGCGCTGGATATTGCCGATAACCTCGGAGTAAACCTTGGTCGCAGTGTCGAAGCCAAAAGAGGTCTCGATCACGTCGTTCTTCAGGTCGCCGTCGATGGTCTTCGGGCAGCCGATTACCTGTACGCCGGCGTTGATGCTCTTGTAGTATTCGGCGAGAACGGCCGCGTTGGTGTTGGAGTCGTCGCCGCCGATGATAACGAGCGCCTGGATGTTCAGCTCCTTGAGGATTTCCAGACCCTTGTCGAACTGCTCCTTGGTCTCGAGCTTCGTGCGGCCGGAGCCGATGATGTCGAAGCCCCCCGTGTTGCGGTAGTCGGCGATGAAGGGAGCGGTCAGCTCCATATATTTGTGGTCAACGAAACCGCCGGGACCCATGAGGAAGCCGTAGAGGCGGCTGTCGCGGTGAATCTTCTTGATGCCGTCGAAGAGGCCGCAGATCACGTTGTGACCGCCGGGAGCCTGGCCGCCGGACAGGATTACGCCGACATTGATGGGCTTGGAAGGCTGGGTGTTCGACGATTTCTCAAAACGGAGCTCGGGAAGGCCGTAGGTGTTCGGGAAAAGCTTCTTGATTTCCTCCTGGTCGGCCACAGAGTTTGTGGGCTGGCCTTCAACGGCTTTCACAGCGCCGGTTAAGACGATGGGCAGCTTAGGCTGGTAAGCTGCGCGGGCTTTTTGCAAAGCACTCTTTTTCATAGAGTTTTGGTTGTATATTGGGTTTGAATTTATGCTGAAGCAAACCGGCAAGGCGCGCCGCGCCTTATCCACTACAAAGTTAGCAATTATGGCGGAATTGGCTTGTGAAATAATGTTAAGGGGGCTTCCCGCCTGATTAAACCGTGTCAGCTTAATGGAACTGTTAGCCCAAAACTTTAAGCCCGATAATCGATAAGATTAAGGTGGCGATAAAAAAGACGCGCCAGAATGTCGCCGGTTCGTGGAAGAACAAGATGCCTACAATCACAGCTCCCACTGCCCCGATTCCGGTCCAGACCGGGTAGACAGTCCCAATCGGGAGCCTTTCGGCCGCTTTCGCCATAAGAAACATACTCAGCGACAGCGTGGCGATAAATCCTACCCACCACCACACCAGTTCATTTCCGGTTGCCGTCTTTGTCTTTCCAAGGCAAAACGTAAAGCCGACCTCCATCAGCCCGGCTAAGATAAGAATAATCCAGTTCATAACGACTGCATTTTAGAGGGTGTTTAATAATAGATGTTAAACGCTAACGAGCTATTTTAGAGGCAATTTTGAGTTTTGAGGAGGGAGCGATGCGGGCATCGTGACCGACGAAAAGCTCGAAATTGGCCTAAAAGAGCGAAGTATTTAGCGTTTGACAATGCAGGACACCTATAATTAACAGATATTATTAAACACCCTCTTAGTTATCCTGTTCGAGGGCTGCAAGTAATCGGCTCGTAGCGTTACCGACACGATTCTCGGCGTCTCCTTCCCAAGGTTTCCGCAAAGATACCAATTTTCATATAAATCTTCATGATTTCGCAACCACCGTTAAGCCACGGAGGTTACGAAATTATGATTAATCCCTCGAAATTGCTAAATAATGGCGTACTTATCGTGGGAGGCATATGGCTCGGTCAACGGGTTATCAGCTCGCTCTGGATGTCCATGCTCACGGGCTTTCCGTTCATCGTAAAGGTGAGCCTACAGTTTTCAAACTCGGTGAGCTTTTTAAATTCCAGAACGAACCTGTTGCCGTTATGTCCTGTCACGCTTACTTTTTTCGCGGCAAGCTCCTCGTCGTTGTTGTATAGTTTCCAGTCCTTTAATTCCGTTACGCTTGACAGATCGGATGCCGGAAACTCAATTTGAATCGTGGTCTTGCCGTTCTTGTTGCTCAGACCTTTGAACTGCGGGGCCGCAAACACACTGCCTAATGACAACAGCGCTATCGCGACAGAGAGAATTGCTTTCTTCATATCAATATATTTGTTGTTACTACTATTAGAGAGTGTTTGAATTTCACTTCTATTCACTCAAAGAGGATTTTTCGGAGCGTTTTCCGCAAGTTGAAGAGGGAGCGATGCGGGCATCGAGACCGATGAAATTGGCGGAAAAAGCCCGAAAAGACCTTTGAGGGGATAGAAAGAAGACAGCTTCATGTTTCTTCGGGTTAAATTCAAACACTCTCTTAGATGCGGAAGTCCATTATTTAGTTGCACGCGTAGGGAATTTTATTTGCGTTTTTTAGGGAAAGGGAGCGCTTTCCAAAGCACCGAGATTACCTCCCGCGCTTTCCTCTCATTTGAAAAATCCAAAATATACCCCTCTTTCGCTCCCGTATAGGCGCACCCCGTTTCCGCATCCGCCATCAATGGAGCGACACAATCCAGTTTCTTGACAAACGCACGGTTATCGCAAGCTGTGATAACGCACTTCTCATTAACATAAATCACATATTCGCCAATCATCTTGCGGGCGCGAACCTCGCCGAGCGGGGCCAGCACCTCGCATACCAAGTCTATAAATTCAATAGTGCAAGCCATGCCACGAAGTTACCAATTCCCCCGTAATTTCCCAAACACATACCGCCTTCGACGACAAATTCAATCAAGTTTGGTTAATAAGCCGGAATCGGCATCATTTAAATGAGTGAAGCAAGGTCGAAATACATTACTCGAGTTCGCTTATCTTCGTCATCATTATTCAAGAACTGGTAACCGTTCTTGATATAAAATGGGATAGCCTGCACATAAGCATCAACTGTCACAAAACGACACCCTGACTTATTATCGACAATAAAGTAATCCTCTATAAATTCGAGAAGATAGGTGCCGACTGATTGATGTTGGGCTTTCTTAGCGATACCCAACCGTCCAATCTTAATGGCAGGATAGCTGCGCAGACGTTTTTCATTCACGAATCTGTGCTTACGAAAACGGTTAAATTCTGTCTTATTTCAAAATCAGATATAGAGACTTTGTCATTAGACAGGCTGAAATAAGCAAGCACTTCATTGGTTTGTTTATCTTCAACGACGTAGGTAACAGACAACAATGCATTTCGATAAAGATTCGCTTCGTTCAAAAGAAAATCATTCAAATCTTCATCGTCACAATCAAATGCAGAAACCGTGTCTCCAATATTTAGACGACGGACTCTACATCTCTCCTGAAATTCGTCTCTGGTCATAATCAGTTGACCATCATCTTAATGACTGTTTCGTAAGAACGCCTGATTTGAGCACGCTTTTCTGCTGTTACTTTGGGCGGATTCTGCATTCGCTCCTCAAATCGACGTCCGTCGCTGCCGAAAAGAATAGGAGTTTCTTTGATAGGTCGTGCCATTTTTTTACGGGGTGTTTATGAATTGTTTACAAAGGTATAACAATTTCCCGATATTTATGGCCTGTAAACCAATAAATTTAGTGACTTTTGTCCTCACCATTTATCGGAGGAGGGCGAGGCGGGGGGCGGCTTTGGCTTCGGTCTCGAGGTATTCGGCGTAGGGGTCGGAGAGGGGGGTGATTCCACCGCCGGCATAGACGCTGTATCGGTTGCCGGAGATTTTGAGGCAGCGTAGGTTGGCATAAGCGGCGAAGCGTTTCGGAGTCTTTACAGCGATAAATCCGCCGTAAAATTCGCGGTCGTGGGGCTCGAAACGCTCTATATCCGCAATCGCGGCTTCTTTCGGCGTTCCGCAAAGCGCTGGAGTCGGATTCAACAGGTCAAGGATGGAAGAGTAGGGAACATCGCCGAGATTACCGCGGAAATACCTGCACAGGTGCTCGATATCGCCGTAAGGGAGGCTTTGTACTTCCGATTCCGAAAATGATACTCCGGCCCTGCGTAAGGTGTCAGCGATAAAGTCAGAAACGTAGCGATGCTCCCGGATATTCTTCTCGTCCCACGGCATCGGGTTGTCAGCAGTTCGCCGCGTTCCGGCAAGCGCCATTGTCGAAAAAGACCCGGCTGTCAGATCGACGTCCAACAATATTTCAGGGGTAGCGCCTATCCAGATTCCTTCCCCCGGCAGATTAAAGATATACCGGAATGTATCTAGGAATTGGCCCGAGAGCTGATGGAAAACCCTGCCGGCCGTAACTCCATCGCCGACACTCCCCGTAATCTCGCGCGAGAACACGGTCTTTCCGCTTCTCGCCGCACACGACTCGATTACCCGCGTCACATTGGCAATATACCGGCTTTTCTCATCAACGCTGTTTGGTGTCTTGGGTGACCGGGGGACAAGGCTTCGACGGCCAACGGAGGAAGGGGTTACGCGTTCGGCATATGGCGCGAGCCATCGCCCGGCTTCCAGCACGCCGCTCGGCTCCGACTCGCCGGGCAGCAGCGCGAATCCGAACGCTTCGTCCGATGCGACAAGCGCATCAATCTCTTCAGCGGAAAGTGTACTGCCCGAAATCTGACCTATCATTGTCCCTGTTAACGGCATTAGATTAGATTACGCTCGCTATCAGCTCAAAAGGATAGGCTTCCTCAACAATTACTTGATAGTAGCTTCCGGGCTTCAGGTCCGCGGTTTTGCGCACGAGTACTTCCGGATCAACCTCTGGGGAGTCCCACTGGGTGCGGCATACGTAGTAATCATCGTCCTCGCGGTCGACAACAACTTCGATTTTCTGCCCGATTTTCTCCTCCTGGATTTCTTGCGAAATCTCCTCCTGCGCGGCCATAAGGCGGTCGAGACGCTCCTGCTTGACTTCCGAAGGTATGTCGTCGCAGAAATGGTTGGCGCCGTAAGTACCCTCCTCCTCGCAGTAGGCGAACGCGCCCATCCGCTCGAAGCGAGTCTCCTTCGCAAATTTCAGAAGCTCCTCAAATTCGGCCTCCCCTTCGCCGGGGAAGCCTGTCATAAGGGTAGTGCGGATATGGATTCCCGGCACGCGGCGGCGCATCTCGGCGATAAGCTGCCGGGTCTCATCGGCGGTTATATGCCGGCGCATATTCTCTAACACCTTGTCGGACGCGTGCTGGAGGGCTATATCCAGGTATTTGCAGACCTTCGGCTCACGGGCCATAACGTCGAGGACATCCATCGGGAAATCGGCAGGATAGGCGTAATGCAGGCGAATCCAATGAATCTTTTCGATTTTCGCCAGCCGTTCGACCAGCTCGGCGAGGCGAGACTCTCCGTCGGAGAAATCGCGTCCGTAGCTCGACAGATCCTGGGCAATCACGTTTAATTCGGTGATTCCCTGTTCGGCAAGGTTTTCGGCCTCGGCAACAATATCATCAATCGGTCTCGAACGGAAACGCCCTGTTATCAGGGGAATGGCGCAGAATGAACAGAAGCGGTTACACCCCTCGGCGATTTTCAGGTAGGCGTGGCTCGGCCCGGTCGTCACAATTCGGCGGTTTCCGCAGTTCGGCGTTTCCCCGGGCGAGGTCGTATGGGAGGCCGCGAGGTCGTCGGCCAGCGAAATCCAGTCGAATTTTCCGTAAAACCGGTCGACTTCCGGCATTTCGGAGCGCAGGTCGTCGCGGTAACGCTCCGAGAGGCACCCCATAACGTAAAGTTCCTTTATCAGGCCGTCCTCTTTCGCCTGCGCGAAACGGAGAATCTCTTCGACGGACTCCTCTTTGGCGTCACCGATAAATCCGCAGGTATTTACAACAACGATGTCGGTAGGCTTATCTGTCTGATGGTATGCCCGGAAACCTTTGTCGGAAAGGAGTTTGAGCACCTTCTCCGAATCCACGAGATTCTTGGAGCATCCGAGAGTTACGACATTGACAGAGGTTTTCTTACTCATCTTAACGCTTAGATATTGTCGCCGAAAAGGGATTCCACAAACTCCTTTTTGTGGAAAACCTGCAAGTCATTGATTCCTTCGCCGAGGCCTATGTAGCGCACGGGAATCTTGAACTGGTCGGAGATTCCGATTACGACGCCCCCCTTCGCGGTACCGTCGAGCTTCGTGATGGCGAGGGCGGTCACGTTCGTGGCGGCGGTAAACTGCTTGGCCTGCTCAAACGCGTTCTGTCCTGTGGAGCCGTCAAGGACAAGAAGGACTTCGTGGGGCGCGCCGGGGACGACTTTCTGCATCACGTTGCGGATTTTCGTCAGCTCGTTCATGAGTCCTTTGTTGTTGTGGAGTCGCCCCGCGGTGTCTATAATAACCACGTCATAGCCTTGCGCCTTGGCGGACTGCAGGGTATCGAATGCGACAGCCGCCGGGTCGGATCCCTGTTCCTGCTTCACGACGGGCACACCCGTGCGGTCGCCCCATACCTGCAACTGCTCTATGGCCGCGGCGCGGTAGGTGTCAGCAGCACCGAGCATCACCTTGTTGCCGGCCTGCTTGAACTGGGCTGCGAGCTTGCCGATGGTGGTTGTTTTACCCACACCGTTTACCCCGACGACCATAATGACATGGGGGGCATGCCCCTCAGGCACTTTGAAGTCCTCGGTCGCGGCCTCACTCCCGGTTTCGGCCAGGAGCTGGGAGATTTCGTCGCACAGGAGCGTGTTCAGTTCCGAGGAGCTGACATATTTGTCACGGGCAACTCGCTCCTGCAGCCGTTCGATTATTTTAAGGGTGGTATCAACTCCCACATCGGAAGTGATAAAAGCTTCTTCAAGATTGTCGAGCACCTCGTCGTCGACTTTCGATTTGCCGGCGATGGCGCGGGAAATTTTCGAGAACAGTCCCTGCTTCGTGCGTTCGAGGCCGTTGTCGAGTGTCTGTTTTTTCTCTTTTGAGAAGAAGTTGAAAAAGCCCATATATTTAAATCACACTTTAATAAATCACGCTGACGGGAAGTCGGCGGATGGATAAATCACGCGAAGTTACGAAAAAATTCTCAAACTGGGCGACGCTTATTCCTTGGAGGCGGTGCGGGTTATCTGGTCGCGGGCGATGGCAAGTTGCTTTTCGAGCCGCTGGCGGTTGACTGTACGCTCGCGGGCGTCAATCATTATTTTGGAATAACGGTAGGCGGCGGCGATAGCGGCCGACTGGTCGGCGCTCAGTTTCTGCGAACGCTCCTTCGCCCCGATGAAATGCAGCGTCAGAGGCGCGCCCTGGTTGTTGAAGGCGAACACGCCGATTGTGTCGGAAGCTTGAGGCGAGAAAGTTATAATCTCACCGCCGTCAATGCGGTAGTTGCTTTCCCCGTCGTAAGGCACCGGCTGCGCGGCAGCCCTCCCACCATTGCCCGAAACGGCAATAGAGGTGTGTTTAAGGCCCCCCGACGGATTGACTGACGACACGATATAGAACTCGCCGATTTCCGATACTCTCGGCTCGATGCCGGTGGTATTCATGAAATCCGGGCGATAGGTTTTTCCGTAAGTCCAATACCCCTCGATCATCCCCGGGGTCTTTACCCAGCGGAGTGTCCCCTTGATGCGGTCAGCCTCGGCTTTTTCCGCCGCGATCGCGGAATCTGTCTGCTGGATTTCCGCCAGGGTAAGCTGTTCGATAACCTTTGGCCGGAGCGCCATGCCCGCGCGTTGCAGTTCGATCTCGGCCGGGAATCCTTTCTGCAAGGAGTCGAGGAGCGACTTCGCACCGTCGTAGTCGGCGCTGTCGAAAGCGTTCTGAGCCTGGTTCAGGAGGCCTTCGGCTTCCGGGTTTGCCTTCTTCCAGCAGGAAGAAACCGATAAAACCAGCGCGCAGGAGAGAGATGCGAATATTGTTCTATTCATAGCCTAATGCAGCAAATATAGTGTTAGTTTTTCCGGGTCAGATTCGACCTACATCCCGGACCCCTTTAACGGTTTTGATTTTCTTTATGATGGATGTAAGGGAAGCGTTGTCGGGTATGCCGATTACGAGCGTGCCCTGGAAGAGCCCGTCGTGGGAGTCAATCGAGATACTTCTCAGCGTCGTATTCTTTTCCTTGTTGATCACGGAGGTGATGTTTGTCACGATTCCTATGTCATCGCGGCCCACAACCCTCAGTGTCGCAGCGAATTGCTCACCGATTTTGCCGGACCATTTCGTCGAGATAATGCGATAGGGATACCGCTGGCGCATCGAAGGCGCGTTGGGGCAGTCGGTGCGATGGATTTTGACAACCCCGTCGGAGCTGACAAATCCGAAAACATCATCGCCGTAAATAGGGTTGCAGCAACGCGCGAACCTGTAATTCAGCCCTTTGACATCGTTGCCGATTACAAGCACGTCGCTGCTTCCTGTCCCGCTTTGGGCCGCTGCCTCGTCGGAATACTGCGACAGGACGAACTCGTCGGCCGACACATGTCCCGCGGAGGGCTCGGCCGGGGCCTCCGGCGCGAGGTAACGGTCGGCTACCGTGTTGACATCCAGCTTCTCGTCAGCGATTTCCCGATAGAAGTCAGTCGTTGTCTTATATCCGAGTTTCTTTATCAGGCGGCTTAGCTGGGCCTCGTCAAGCGCTATCTTGCGGTTTTTGAAGCGTCGCTGGAGCATCTCTCGGCCCAGCTCGGCGTTGCGGCTCTCCCGCTCTTTAAGCGTCTGGCGTATCTTGGTGCGGGCCTTGGAGGTGACGACAATGTTCAGCCAGTCCTGCTTGGGCTGCTGTGAAGGGGAGGTCTGAATCTCAACCGTATCGCCGGAGCGCAGCTTGTAGGTCAGCTTCTCGTTTTTGCCGTTAACCAGACCGCCGGTGCACGCAGCCCCGAGTTTCGTATGGATATTGAATGCGAAATCAAGCAGGGTGGCTCCGGCCGGGAGGCGGTAGAGGTCTCCTTTGGGAGTGAACACGAACACCTCCTTGTCGTAGACATCCATCTTGAAGTTGCGCACCAGCTCCATAGGGCCGGAATCGGCTGTCTCGAGTATGTCGCGGACATTGTTCATCCAGGCGTCCAGCCCACCCTCGCTCTTGATGCCCTTGTAGCGCCAGTGGGCGGCGAGGCCCTTTTCAGCCACCAGGTCCATGCGACGGGTGCGGATCTGCACTTCGACCCACTTACCCCCCGGTCCGGCTACCGTTATGTGGAGGCTCTCGTAACCGTTGCTCTTGGGAATCGAAATCCAGTCCTTCATTCGCGACGGATTCGGGCGGTACATGTCAGTTATGAGCGAGTAGGCCATCCAGCAGTCGCTCTTCTCCTTTTCCGGAGGGGTGTCGATAATGATGCGGATAGCGAAGAGGTCATAGATATGGTCTATGTCGGTTTTCTGCTTGCGGAGCTTGTTCCATATCGAGAAAATCGACTTAGTGCGCCCCTTAATGTCGAATGTCAGGCCGGCATCAAGCAGTTTCTCCTTTACCGGCTTGATAAACGCGTCGATATACAGGTCGCGTTCCTTCTTGCGCTCGTTCAGTTGGCGGGCGATGGAGGTATATGTCTCGCGGTCGGTATATTTGAGCGACATGTCTTCCAGGTCGCTCTTGATGGAGTAAAGGCCGAGGCGGTGGGCAAGGGACGCGTAGAGGTAGTTCGCCTCATAGGCGAGGTCCTTTACGCGGCGCTCGTCGGGATGATGGTTGACGAGGCGCATAAGCACCAGACGGTCAACTATCATAATTATGATTACGCGGATATCCTCTGCGAACGTCATCAGCAGGCGGCGGAAGTTCTCAGAATCGACCGAGGCGCCGCGGGTATAGAGGGATGTGGCTTTCAGAAGCCCTCGTACGAGCTTGGCGACATCATCGTTCCATTCCCGGCCGACAGCCTCCTCATCCATCATACCGGTGCGGCAAAGCTGGTGGAGGAGTATGGCAGCGACGATGTTGCGGTCAGGGCTTACGCGGTCGCAGAAAGCGACGGCGGTCTGCATCGCCCGCAGCAAATGGCTGTTTCCGAACTTGTCGCGGCTGATTCCTCCCTCGGTCGCGCCCTTAGCGAGTATGCGCCTCATGCGCCCGACATCTCCCGCCGCAATCACGTCGCGGGTTCCTCGGAGCAGGGCGGCGTAATGGCGGGGCAGGGCAAGCACCTCCTCGGCAGTGAGTGCCGGGGCTTGTTCGGCGGTATTCGGTTTATCATTCAGTTCGGTCATAATCACTCTTGGGGTTGGCCGTGTTCGATAATATAGTCTTTCACCTCCTGGAAGAGACGGGTAGCGAACACGAACTCGTTAAGCGCCTCGTTGGCGGTGGTAAAAATCTTGTTCTTGTCGCCGATCCACTCGCGGTGCCCCTTGTTGATAAAGACAATGTTTTCGCCGATACCGAGCACGGAGTTCATGTCGTGGGTATTGATGATAGTCGTTATGTTGTATTCGTGGGTGATGTCGTGGAGCAGTTCGTCGATAAGGATTGAAGTCTTCGGGTCGAGACCGGAGTTCGGCTCGTCGCAAAACAGGTATTTCGGGTTCAGCGCTATCGCGCGGGCAATCGCGACGCGCTTCTGCATACCGCCGGAAATTTCCGAGGGGTATTTAGATTCGGCGCCCTGGAGGTTGACGCGCTCGAGGCAGAAACGGGCGCGGTCGAGCATCTCCCCCTTGCCCATCTCCGTGAACATTGTCAGGGGGAACATCACGTTGCCGAGCACGGTTTCGGAATCAAAGAGCGCGGAACCCTGGAAAAGCATCCCGATTTCCTTGCGCAGTTCCTTGACCTGCTTTGAGGTCATTTCGAGAAGGTCTCGGCCGTCATAAAGAATCTGACCCACTTCCGGGCGGACCAGGCCGATCATGCTCTTCATGAGCACCGTCTTTCCCGAGCCGCTCTGCCCGATAATCAGGTTTGTGCGCCCGGTATAGAATTTCGCCGATACGTCGTGGAGGATTGTGCGGCCGTCAAACGATTTAGTTATGTTCTTTACCTCAATCATTGCAGAAGGACCTTAGTAAGTATAACGTCGAAAAGCAGGATAAGGATCGAGCTTGACACGACAGCGTTGGTAGAAGCCTTTCCGACCTGAAGCGCGCCTCCCTTGACGTAGTAGCCGAAGAAAGAGGCGACGGAAGCGATAATGAAGGCGAATACGAGCGACTTGATCAGTCCATACCATACGTACCATTCGATAAAGTATGCCTGTATGCCGTAGACGTAGCGTGTGACACTTATCATATCGGTAAACGCCGCGACGAAATAACCTCCAAGGAGCGCCGTACCGATACAGAACACACCGAGAATCGGCATGAAGGCTACAAAGCCGACTATCTTGGGAAGCACGAGGTAATTGGCCGAGTTGACACCCATTATGTCAAGCGCGTCGATTTGCTCAGTGACCCTCATGGTGCCGATTTCCGAAGCGATATTCGAGCCGACCTTGCCCGCGAGAATCAGACAGAGAATCGAGTTTGAAAATTCGAGGAGGACGATGTCGCGGGTGGCGAGTCCGACAGAATAGGCGGGCATCAGGGGGTTGGAGGTATTGAGCTTCATCTGAATGGTGCAGACGGCGCCGATAAACACCGAAATCACGATAACGAGGGGTATAGAATCGATGCCGAGCTTTACGATTTCCGCCACAGTGCGGCGGCCGAAAACGCCCCAGCGGTCCGGGACGCTGAAGGTGCGTCCCATAAAACGGCAGTACTTGCCAAGCTGTTCGAGCGACTTGTCAATTACCATACAGTATAATCTGAATATCTTTAGTCGTTATGAATACGTCATCGGAGCGCTTGCCGGAGGTATCTCCTGCTCCGAATATCGGACAAAGTTACTACTTTTTCCAAGATTCCGGGAGAGTAATGCGCCGAATGTGCGAAAAAAACATTAAATTCGCACCATAATTTCAACGCAACATATCCGCCGTATGCTCATCATAGGTATCGCCGGTGGTACCGGGTCCGGAAAAACCACCGTGGTAAACAAGATTATATCCAGCTTCCCCGCAGGGGAGGTGGCCGTCATTCCACAGGATAATTACTACAAGGACTCGTCGCACATCCCGCCTGAGGAGCGGTCGAAAATCAATTTCGACGAGCCGGCCGCGATTGAATGGACGCTCCTCGCCCAGCATCTCAGAATGCTGAAAGAGGGGCACACTATTGAAATGCCCACTTACAGCTACCTGACCTGCACACGCCAGAAGGAGACAATCACGGTGAAACCTTCCGACGTTGTCATCGTGGAAGGTATTCTCGTGCTGTGCGACCCTGTGATGCGGCAGATGATGGACGTTAAATGCTTCGTCGACGCAGATGCGGATGACCGCCTGATACGCGTCATCGCCCGCGACTGTATCGAGCGCGGCCGCACGCCCCAGATGGTTATCGACCGTTACGAGGATGTGCTGAAGCCCATGCACTGCATGTATATCGAGCCTTCCAAACGCTTTGCCGACCTGATTATACCCCAGGGCGGAACCAACTCCGTAGCGATAGGGCTGCTTACCGACTATATCCAGGGTCGTCTCGAACGCAACAAATAACCCGGCTCGTATGGATGAACAGCAGCAGTCAGTGGGGGAGGGAATAGCGAACCCGGAGGCAACGGCGCAGGTAGCGGCGGAAACGACCCACGGCACCCCGGAGAAGATGGTCCTCCGAACGGAGAATCTCGTAAAGAAATACGGGCGGCGCACCGTCGTCAACCACGTGTCTATCGATGTCACACAGGGTGAAATCGTCGGACTTCTCGGACCGAACGGAGCCGGAAAGACCACGACATTCTATATGACCACCGGGCTTATTACCCCCAACGAGGGGAGTATCTATCTTAACGACACGAACATTACGAAGTTCCCGGTTTACCGTCGCGCCCAGCACGGGATCGGATACCTTGCCCAGGAGGCATCGGTGTTCCGCAAGATGTCGGTCGAGAACAATATCCGCTCCATCCTCGAGATGACGAAAATGAGCGCCGAGGAGCAGCGCGACAAATTGGAGAGCCTGATCGCGGAGTTCCGCCTGCAAAAAGTGCGCAAGAATCTCGGCGACCAACTGTCGGGCGGTGAACGACGCCGCACGGAGATTGCCCGTTGCCTGGCCATTAACCCGAAATTCATAATGCTCGACGAGCCGTTCGCCGGAGTCGACCCGATCGCGGTAGAGGATATTCAGGAGGTTGTATATAAGCTCAAAAGCAAGAATATCGGCATCCTTATAACGGACCACAACGCCCAGGAGACCCTCCGAATAACCGACCGCGCCTATCTGCTGTTTGACGGCAAGATTCTGTTCCAGGGCACGTCGGAGGAGCTGGCCGACAACCCGGTAGTGCGCGAGAAATATCTCGGGCGCAACTTCATTTTCAACCGCAAAAAATTCAGTTGAACTTAGAGGGCGTGTCATAACGGCCCATCTGGGTCGTCGCTTGAAGTTTCGGCCTCGGTCACAATCTTCAGATTGCTCCCATCGGCCTCACCTCCAAGCTCCTACCATCTGAACCGTTCTGACAACACCCTCCCATCCGGCTACGCAGAGCGCTGTGTCATAATAATGACACAGCGCTCTGATGAAAGAGACTGTCTAACAAGTTTGGGCAGTCTCTTTTTATGGTCTAAACAGGCTA
>CAJUFH010000057.1 GCA_910585755.1 uncultured Muribaculaceae bacterium
GGGATGGTCACCGAGGTCAGGCCGCTGCAACCGGAGAACGCACTCGGGCCGATAGCAGTCACTGAGTTGGGGATGGTCACCAAGGTCAGGCCGATGCAACCGGAGAACGCAAATCCGCTGATAGCAGTCACCGAGTTGGGGATGGTCACCAAGGTCAGGCTATAACAAGAACTGAATGCAGAATCGCCGATAGAAGTCACCGAGTTGGGGATGGTTACCGAGGTCAGGCCATAGCAAGAACTGAACGCATCCTCGCCGATAGAAGTCACCGAGTTGGGGATGGTCACCGAGGTCAGGCCGCAGCACGATCGGAACGCAAATCCGCCGATAGCAGTCACCGAGTTGGGTATGGTCACCGAGGTCAGGCCGCTGCAATAGTCAAACGCATAATCACCGATAGAAGTCACCGAGTTGGGAATGATCACCGAGGTCAGGCCGCTGCAACATTCGAACGCACTCCGGCCGATAGTAGTCACCGAGTTAGGAATGGTCACCGAGGTTAAAAAAGAGCATTTTTTGAAAGCTTCCTTGATGGAGGTCACGGAATAGTCGATGCCGTCCTTGCCTACGACCGATGGGATTGTGACAGCCGTTGGTTCGGTGAGCAGATTTCCGATTACCTCTGCGTAAGGAGTACCCTCTTCAGGTGCATAGAGCTTGAACATCAGACCGTCCTGACGAATAATGGTCTGAGCCATTGTCGGCAGAGCGAGAAGCACCGCAAGCGTTATGAATAGAAATTGTTTCATTTGCATTTTATGATTTGTGAGTAATCACTATATTAATGACTAACAGCGCAAAATGAATATGTCCTGCTCGAAAAGGTCAAACCGCATCGGATGGTTTTCAAAGCATCGCTCTATGTCGGCAATAGCGTGCAGGACATCGTGCAGATGCTTGAGGATGTATTCATCTGCCATATATCTGTAATTTGGTGCGGTTGACGTTGGCTATGAAGTATTTGTTTTTCAATCCCTTGCCGACTACGAGGTCGACTTTGCGGTTAAAAACCGATTCCAAAGAATCCTGTAAGTCGAAATAATTTGAAACGTAATCGAACTTATCCAAGTCGACAGGCTCGAAATCCACAAGCAGGTCGACATCGCTGTTTTCGTTGAAGCGGTCGGTAAGAATCGAACCGAAAACGGCGAGCGACTTTACCTTATGCTTTCGGCATAAGGTGGCGATTCTTTGTCTGTTGTCTTCGATAAGATTCATATTCGCGCGTTGCTTTAATCGTATGCAAATATAGGCATTATCTTTTTGAGTACAACAAGGGGATTATATAAAACGTTGAATGCACTGACACAGAGTGATGTTTTTCCATAAGTCACGACCCTCAGGCGTCGCGCTTGGTGGTGTTGCCTTCGTAGAAGTTGATATAGGCGAGGTTCACCAGGCGGATGCCGCCGGGGGTGGGGTAGTCGCCGGAGAAGTACCAGTCGCCGGGGCAGCCGGGTACGGAGGCGTGTAGCCCCTCGATTGTCTGGTAGACGATTTCGACTTCGGCCTTTGTGCCGGCGGGGGTAAGCATCTCTGCCATTTTGCGCGAGATTTCGGCATCGGTGAAGGGCGCGTATATCGCTTTCACGCAGTTGACCTGCTGGTCGGCGGGGAGCAGGGCCTGTTCCTTGCACCGCTGATAGGTCTCGTCGAGGACGTTGGCCATCCCGCGGTCTTTCAGCAGCTCTACAGCCGCGCGGAACGCGATGAACTCGGCCATCCGCGACATGTCGATTCCGTAGTAGTCGGGATAGCGCACTTGCGGCGACGAGCTGACGATGACGATTTTCTTGGGATGCAGCCGGTCGAGCATGCCGATAATCGACTGTTTGAGGGTGGTGCCTCTGACGATAGAGTCGTCGATTACGACGAGGTTGTCGACATCGTTGGCGATGCATCCGTATGTCACGTCGTAGACGTGGGCCGCGAGGTCGTTGCGCGACTCACCTTCGGCGATGAAGGTGCGCAGCTTTATGTCCTTGATCGCAACCTTCTCGACCCGGAGCTTGCGGTCCATGATTTCGCGCACGGTGCCGGCCGAAAGGGTCCCGCGCCGGTTCAGCTCCATAATCTGCTTTACCTTCAGATCGTTGAGGTAATTCTCAAATCCCTCGACCATTCCGATGAAGGCTACCTCGGCGGTGTTCGGGATGAAGGAGAGCACGGTATGGTTTATGTCGTTGTTGACGGCCCGGAGCACTTCTGGGGCTATGCGACGGCCGAGTTCCTTGCGCTCCTTGTAGATGTCGGCGTCGGAGCCGCGGGAGAAGTAGATGCGTTCGAAGGAGCAGCGCGCATTGGCCCCCTTGCCGAGGATGTCGGTAATCTGGATTTCGCCGTTCTTGCTGACGATGAGGGCGGAACCGGGCTCGAGTTCCTTGACCTCGGCGCGGCGCACGTTGAACACGGTCTGTATGACGGGACGCTCGGAGGTCAGCACCACGACCTCGTCGTCGATATAGTAGAAGGCCGGGCGGATGCCGTTCTTGTCGCGGAGGGCGAACATGTCGCCCGACCCCGTGGCTCCGCAAATTACAAAGCCGCCGTCCCACCGGGGCGACGCGTTGGCGAGCACGCGGGGGATGTCGATATTGTCCTCGATCGCGATGCCGAGTTCGGGGTCCTGCAGCTTGTCGCGGAACTCGCGGTAGAGCCGGTGGTTCTCGCTGTCGAGCGCGTAGCCGAGCTGTTCGAGGAGCACAATCGTGTCGGAGTAGATTCGCGGGTGCTGCCCCTTCTCGACAATCGAGCGGAATACCTCGTCGACATTCGTCATGTTGAAGTTGCCGCACATAATCAGGTTGCGCGACCGCCAGTTGTTACGGCGGAGGAAGGGGTGGACGTACGAAATGCCGGACTTCCCAGTTGTCGAGTAGCGCAGGTGCCCCATATAGATTTCACCCAGGAAGGGGGTGTAGGCTTCGGCTTCCGCCGCGGGTTTCGAGTCGACATTGTCGGCTTTCAGCGCCGGAAGCACCGAGGAGAAGATCTCGGAAATCGCTCCGGCTCCGAGGGCCCGTTCGCGGAAGATGTATTCGTGGCCGGGGACACTGTGGAGTTTGACAACGCCGATTCCGGCGCCCTCCTGGCCGCGGTTGTGCTGTTTCTCCATCAGCAGGTAGAGGCGGTTGAGGGCGTAGGCGTAAGTGCCGTATTTCTGCCGGTAGTACTCTAAAGGCTTGCGCAGGCGGATCATTGCGACGCCGCACTCGTGTTTGAGTTGCTCCATTGAAATGGTGCTTCTTGGTGTTAGGTTCTCTCCGGGAGAAGTGGAAAGAGAGTGATAATCTGATTTATTATTTAATGGCATTTCCTCCGTGCCGAAAAAACAGCACGGAGGAAATATTCGTTTGCCGGTCCGTTTAGCGGATGAATAGCATTTCGCGGTATTTGGGGAGGGGCCACATCTCGTTGTCGACCATCAGCTCCAGCTTGTCGATATGGTAGCGGATGGAGTCCATGGCGGGCACGACGTTGTCGTGGTAGGCGACTGCTTTTTCGCGCTCGTTCTCGATACGGTTGGCGGCCTTGCGGGCGTCGGTCATGCGCTTAACCTCGGTGCGGATGGCGGCGATATGCTTCGAAATCGTTTCGATGGCGTCGCGGTCGCATGCTGTCATCTCCTTTGCCTTGTCTGCGTCGAAGAGGCTCTGGAGCTTCACCAGGTTGTCTACCAGGATTGACTGGTAGCGGGTGGCGACGGGGACGATATGGTTCAGGGCGAGGTCGCCGAGCACGCGGGCCTCGATCTGGATTTTCTTGGTGTACATCTCCCATTTGACCTCGTTGCGGGCGCGGAGCTCTAACTCGGTCAGGACCCCTGTCTTCGCGAACATCTCGACAGACTCGGGACGGAGGTAAGCGTCGAAGATGACAGGCACGGAGGTCTCGCAGTCGAGGCCGCGTTTCTCGGCTTCGGCCTTCCATTCGTCGGAATAGCCGTTGCCGTCGAAGTGGATTGCCTTCGACTGGATGATAAGCGCCTTGGCCTCTTCGAGAATAGCGTGGTAGAGGGATTCCTCTCGCTCGACGCGGGCATCAACCTTGGCTTTGAAGTCGGCGAGCTGCTCGGCGACGGCGGCGTTGAGGGCGATCATCGCGGAGGCGCAGTTGGCCGACGAGCCAACGGCGCGGAACTCGAAGCGGTTGCCGGTGAAGGCGAAGGGGGAGGTGCGGTTGCGGTCGGTGTTGTCGAGCATGATTTCGGGAATCTGTGCGACCCCGACAGTGATACCCTCCTTGGCGGAAATCTCGATCAGCTCGTCCTCGGTGCTCTTTTCGAGACGCTCGAAGATGTCGGCAATCTGCGAGCCGGTGAAAATCGAGATGATGGCGGGTGGCGCCTCGTTGGCTCCGAGACGGTGGGCGTTGGTTGCCGACGAGATGGAGGCCTTCAGCAGCCCGTTGTGGCGGTGGACGGCGGCCATGACGTTGGCCACGAACGCTATGAAGCGGAGGTTTTCGCGGGGTGTCTTGCCGGGGGCGAAGAGGAGAGAGCCGGTATCTGTGCCGAGGCTCCAGTTGTTGTGCTTGCCTGAGCCGTTGATGCCCGAGAAGGGTTTCTCGTGGAGGAGCACGCGGAAGTTATGTCGCTTTGCGACTTCCGACATTATGCTCATCAGCAGCAGGTTGTGGTCGTTTGCCAGGTTGCACTCCTCGAATACCGGCGCCAGCTCGAACTGGTTGGGCGCTACCTCGTTGTGGCGGGTGTGGGCCGGGATTCCGAGGCGGTGGCATTCCAGCTCCAGGTCAAGCATGAAAGCTTCTACGCGGGAGGGGATGGAGCCGAAATAATGGTCTTCGAGCTGCTGGTTCTTGGCGCTCTCGTGACCCATGAGGGTGCGGCCGGTCATCACCAGGTCGGGACGGGCGGCATACAGGGCCTCGTCGACGAGGAAGTATTCCTGTTCCCAACCGAGGAAGCAGTTGACGTGGTTGACCTCCTTGTCGAAGTATCTCGCGACGCCGGTAGCGGCCTTGTCGACCGCGTTCAGGGCGCGGAGGAGCGGGGTCTTGAAGTCGAGCGATTCACCGGTATAGGAGATGAAGATGGTCGGGATACAGAGGGTTTTGTTGAGGATGAACACCGGGGAGGAGATGTCCCAGGCCGAGTATCCGCGGGCCTCGAACGTGTTTCTTATGCCGCCGTTGGGGAAGCTGGAAGCGTCAGGCTCCTGCTGCACGAGGAGTTTGCCGGAAAATTCCTCGACTACGCCCCCCTTGCCGTCGTGCTCGATAAAGGCGTCGTGTTTCTCGGCGGTGCCTCCCGTCAGGGGTGCGAACCAGTGGGTGTAGTGACGCACTCCGTTGTCAAGCGCCCACTGCTTCATCCCGGCTGCCACGCTGTCGGCGAGCTTGAGGGAGATGGGTTGCTTGTTGTCGATGGCGTTTACCAGTTCGTCGTAGACCTTCTTGGGAAGATATTCGAACATTTTCTGGCGGTTGAACACCAGTTCGCCGTAGTACTTCTCGGGGCGTTCTGCCGGAGTTTCCACGCCAACGGCTTTGCGGCCGGAGGCTTCGCGGACCGCTTCAAATCTTAATAACGACATAAGAATAACTTATTAGAAACCTATAGGAGATAGATAGAATTGATAGAATTGCCAAACCTTGGTAGAAAGAGGGGGGTGAGGGGGGCGTTGTCCGTTCAGCCGAAGCGCTCGACAATGCGGCGGAGGGCTTCGCGGGTGTTCTCGCAGGTGTTGAAAGCCGTAAGGCGGAAATATCCCTCGCCGGCGGGGCCGAAGCCGGAGCCGGGGGTGCCCGCAACCTGACATTCTTTCAGAAGCAGGTCGAAGAATGTCCAGGAGTCCATCCCGTAGGGAGTCTTGAGCCATACATAGGGAGCGTTTTCGCCGCCGAACACCTCGAACCCGGCCTTGCGCAGCTCGGAAAGCATCATCGCGGCGTTGGCCATATAGTAGTCGACCGCCTCGCGGGCCTGTCGGCGTCCTTCGGGGGTATATATGGCGGCGGCTCCGCGCTGGGAGATGTATGACGCGCCGTTGAATTTAGTGCACTGGCGGCGGTTCCAGAGGTGGTTGAGGCTGACCTCGCGCCCTTCTGAGTCGGTGCCTTTCAGCTCTTTCGGAACGACTGTGTAGCCGCAGCGCACCCCGGTGAACCCGGCGGTTTTGGAGAAGCTGCGGAACTCGATCGCTACTTTTTTAGCCCCCTCGATTTCGTAAATCGAATGGGGCACGTCCTCCTGGCGGATAAACGCCTCGTAGGCCGAATCATAAAGAATCAGCGAGCCGTTGGCTGCGGCGTAGTCTACCCACGCCTTCAACTGGCTGCGGGTAAGGGCTGTACCGGTCGGGTTGTTGGGGTAGCAGAGGTAGATTATGTCTACTTTCTCAGCCGGTAGGGCGGGTACGAATCCGTTCTCGGCCGTTACAGGGAGATAGACTACTCGGCTGAAACTCCCCTGCGGGGTCTGCTCCCCTGCGCGGCCCGCCATGACGTTCGTGTCTACGTAGACGGGATATACGGGGTCGGTCACCGCCACCCGGTTCGTGACGGCGAGGATGTCGCCGATATTGCCTGTGTCGCTTTTCGCTCCGTCGCTGACGAATATCTCGTCGGGGGCGATTTCGACGCCGCGGGCGCGGTAGTCGTGTTGCGCGATCGCGTCGCGGAGGAATGGATAGCCCTGTTCCGGTCCGTAGCCGCGGAATGTGGCGGCAGCGGCCTCGTCGTCAACCGCGGCGTGCATCGCCTCTATGGCTGCGGGGCAGAGGGGTATGGTCACGTCGCCGATTCCGAGGCGGATTACGTCCGCGTCGGGGTTCGCTTCCTTGAAGGCCGCGATGCGGCGCGCGACTTCCGAGAACAGGTAGCTCTCGGCGAGTTTGCAGAAATTATCGTTGATTTTGAACATTTTGCGAAAGGATTACAGATAATATTCGCCGTCGAAGACAATTGTGGCCGGACCGGTCATAAAGACATGGTTCGACTTCTCGTCCCAACGGATGCGGAGGTCCCCTCCGAGCAGGCGGATAGTAGCCTCGCGCCCGGCGCGGCCAGTCACGGCGGCAGCCACGGCAGTGGCGCACGCTCCGGTGCCGCAGGCCATCGTCTCGCCGCTGCCGCGCTCCCAGACGCGCATCCTGATTTCAGAAGGGGATAAGACCTGGGCGAACTCGATATTGGCTCTGTCGGGCCACATCGGATGGTTCTCCAGCGCCGGGCCGGCGGTCAGAACCCGGTCGCCGAAAGCGTCGAGGTCGTCGACAAACACTACGCCGTGGGGATTCCCCATCGATACCGCGTTGACTTCCAGGATTTCCCCCCCGTCGGCTTCCGCCGGGATGGCCAGGTTGCGGTCGGCGGCTACCGGAATCAGTTCGGGGATAAATTCCGGCTCACCCATGTCGACCGTGACGGATTCCACTTTTCCGTCGGAATCGACCGACAGAGTTAAATATTTAACGCCCGAAAGTGTTTCGAGCGTTATATTCTCGCGGTCGGTAAGGCCGCGTTCGTAGACGTATTTTCCGATGCATCGGGAGGCGTTGCCACACATGCGCGCTTCCGAGCCGTCGGCGTTGAAGATGCGCATTTTGAAGTCGGCGATTTCTGAGGGGAGGATTAGCACCAGGCCGTCGCCGCCGACGCCTGTGTGCCTGTCGCTAATCCGGCGGGCGAGGTTTTCAAGGTTGCCCGGGCAGGAGGCAGTGCAGTCAAGATAGACGTAGTCGTTGCCTATGCCGTGCATTTTGGTGAACTTCAGAGATTCCATTCGATATAGGAAGTGGAGTTTTCTTGTCGTTTTTTCCCGGCTCCGAAGGCCTCGGCCAAATGCAAACCGTATTGCATCCGCCCCGCGCTCAGGCAGGAAAAAATTCAACGCGAAGTTAAACCATTCCCGCGAGACCTCCAAGCCCCCGCCCCGATTTTTTTTTCGCGGAAAATTTAGCAGAGGTCGCTCGCCGGTCGTTATGGATTGAAAGATGACAGATTCAAAGCGTCAGCGCTCCTTTATGGAATCCACGTATGCGGCACACATTTGCATTAGCGGCTCAAATTCTGTCCAGTCTTTTATCTCAGGATGTGATTTCTTGTATTGTGATACGAAATCTCCGTAACCGGGAAGCTGTTTGCATCGCCCGTGAATTATATGGGGGAAATCCCATGCCGTTCCGTCTGCCATATCGGGGCCGAATGAAATGCAGTTTTTTATTCTTTCAGTCCATCTCATTCCTTGCGGACCTGCTAATTCCTGGCCCCCGATACAAGCCGTCCATAAAGTTACTGTGTTGCTCACACGTACTTTTGTCATCAGCAGCGTCCGATCATGGAAATACCGTACCGGGTACCAGTATTCGACAACCGTGTCATTCGGAATTTCATATTTCAACTCCCGAATCTCTGTTGCCTTATATTTTACGGATTTCTTACCATCTGGTTTTGGCGAAACCTTGATTGTCGGGCGTTCGTGTTTGAACAGATTTTCGCAATATCCATTGATGACGCTGCCTTCGTTCAGCGTAAGAGACACCTTACCAAGCGGATTTTTTGCGAGCGAAGCATAGCAGACCGAGCATACGGTTAATATGAGAAACAAGAACCTCTTCATATTTATTCGATTTTCAACGTAACTAAAAAGGATAGTCGGAACGGGAACGCCCGTTCTGACTATGCAAAGTTGCGATGAATAATTGACATTAGAGGTGACAAATGTCTCATTAGCATATGGAAATCAGCATAAAAAGAGGACATCCCCGAGAGGGTATCTAACACCTGACGTTATACACCTTCTAATCCCCGTTTTGGATCTTGGCGGGGGTAGGGTGGTAGTCGAGGAGGGCTTGTTTGAGGGCCGGGTTGAGGTCGTGGCTGGGGTCGTCGGAGGCGTTGTCGAAGGCCCAGTGGAAGTCGCCACCTTCGAGGCGGCCGGCGCGGGAGGTGACTTTGGCGGGGACATCCGCGGCAGCGTCGGGAGCATACCGGTACATGCCGGGAGCCGTGTCGAAATTGGAGTATGGGTGGGCGCCGCGGATGGTGAGGGCGGTTGCCGGGACTTGCTCGTTCCGTTCCCCTGCGAGCCACGCGTCGAACTGCGCGGGGCTGTCGGTCTGATATACGAGTTTGGGCTTCTGCCCCTCGAAATGATTGCCGAACGCCTTGATGATTCCTCCCGCGAGGCCTGAGAATGTCCCCTTTCGGGTATGGCCTTTTGTTTTGGAATCGTAGGTGTCGGTCCCTTGGCCGGAAATCATCATCGGCCTCTTGCATCCGCGGAAATAGTTGGCTTCGGCGAAGGCCGAGGAGCCCTCCGTGGCCCCGATTCCGTAGACAGCGACCCCGTCGTAATAGTTATTATAGATGTGGGCCGTCGCCCCTAAGAGCCTCGGGCAGCGCGAGTCGGTATGGTCGAACCAGTTGTGGTGGTATGTCACGCGTGTTCGCGAGGCGAGCGAGTCGCTCCCCCATGTACCCGTTACCTTCCCGTTGTCGCGGAAATGGTTGTGGTCGACCGTTATGTCGGTCGAGCGGGCTTTTATGTCTATTGACCCGTCCCCCTTTACCTGGTCCGCGTCGGTTCCTGGCCGGCCGTAGAAGAAGTCGATATTATGGATCCAGATATTGTTGTTGTCCTTTTCGAGCGAGACTGCGTCGTCCCCCTGGAGCATTATGCCGAGGTTGCGCAGCTCGATGTTTTTCGCGCGTTTGAGGTGTACGCCGAAGCCGTAGAGGGTCGCGTCGTTGCCGATACCCTCGATTGTCACGTTCTCCAGGCGGCGGTTCCCCTCGTCGTGTCCCTGGAGGCCGAGGTAGATTCCCTCTTTGAGCCCCCGCACGAGAGTGTCGGCAAGGCACCCCGTTATCCTTATCGCGAGCGGGTCCTTGTGATACCCTTTGCCGGCCGCGGACAGTATCTCAGTCAGGCCTGTGAAGGTCGCTTTGTCTCCGGCGGCGTTTTTCACTATGTCGAAAGAAACTGTGTTGACTGTCTCAGGGGACACATATATCACTCCGGCGCCATCCTTCAGTGTGCCGTCCGGCTTGTAGGCCCCGGGGATATTCCCGCCGGAGAAAGCGAACCCCTCGCGGGAGAGCGGGTAGGGGGTTAGCGTGTCTGTTGATGCTTCGTCAACCACGTTGCCGGCCGCGTCGAGGGCGCGGATTTTCATCGTGTAGTTTCCGGGGTTTACCCCCGGGATATCCACTCTCACCCGTCCGGGATAAAGCCGTACCAGCCGCGGGTCGGCCTCTTGCGCGGAGTTATTCTCCCCTGTATAAGTCGCGACATATCGCGAAGCTCCTTCGACAGGCTCGAACTCGGCGAAGATGGTTTCTCCTCCGGCCCCGGCTTTGTTTATGTTAATGGCTTGGGGAGAGAACGGCAGCAGCGTGAGCGCGGCGAGTGCCAGCGTCCAAGCGCTGCTCCGAGAGTGGTCACAGGTTTTCATGGTATGTTTCTTAATCATTATTTAGCTGTGTCAGCCGAGGACGACGTCGAGCACCATCATCGCGACGAAGCCGATTGCGAAGCCCAGCGTGCTCAGGTTGCTGTGGGGAGCGCCCGACGCTTCGGGAATCAGTTCCTCGACCACGACGTAGAGCATCGCGCCGGCGGCGAAGGCGAGCAGGTAGGGGAGCAGAGGAGTGATCCAGGTCGCGAGAATCAGCACGAGGAGCGCTCCCAACGGCTCTACGACCCCGCTCAGCGCCCCGTAGGCGAAGCTGCGGGTGCGGGAATGGCCCTCGGCCCGCATCGGCATGGAGATAATCGCTCCTTCGGGTATGTTCTGAATCGCGATTCCGAGAGCCACGGCGAGAGCCGCTGCCATCGTTATGTCGGTAGCACCGTCCAGGACTCCTGCCAGTACGACCCCGACGGCCATCCCTTCCGGCAGGTTGTGGATTGTGACCGCCAGGGAGAGCATCGCCGTGCGCGACAACTTGCTCTTCGGCCCTTCCCGGTCGCCGGTGAGGTGGAGGTGGGGGGTTACCATGTCGATTACCAGCAGGAATCCGATGCCTGCGAGGAACCCTACGGCGGAGGGAAGCACCGACCATCGGCCCATATCCCCGCACATCTCGATTGACGGGATGAGCAGCGACCATACCGAGGCCGCAACCATCACGCCCGAAGCGAACCCCAGCAGCGTTTTCTGGAGCCGCGGCGTAATCTCCCCTCTCAGGAAGAACACGAAGGCCGACCCTATCATCGTGCCGAGCAGCGGGAGCAAAAGTCCTGTCAGTATCAGTAAGTTCATTGAAGCGAATAGTCGTTATGATTGGAACGTCTGCCGCAAAGTTAAACATTTTCTCCGAATGAATGGTTTTCTCTGTCGCGGCAAGGGGGTGTTAATGTGGATTTTTTGCTAACTTCGCGCAAACTCGCGATTGATATGGGCCATTTTGTAAAAGTAAAGTCAAGAGGTTTGCGGGCGTTAGCGCTCGCGTTCTTAATTCTGTCATCTACGGTCGGTTCGGTATGCGTGGCCGACCATGCGTTCCGCCGCCATCGTTTCGACGTCATGCGGTCGCTCCCCGTGGATTCGACCGATATAGTGTTTTACGGCAACTCCATCACCAATATGCATGAATGGTGGGAGGCGTTCGGCAGCGACAGCCGTATTCTCAACCGCGGTGCGTCCGGCGCTTCGTCGCGAGAGCTGCTGAAGAATCTCGGCTCGGTCATAGACGGACATCCCGCCAAGTTGTTCCTTATGATCGGCACCAACGACATAAGCGGCGGAGTCACGGTCGACACGGTCGTCGGCAACATACGGCGCATGGCGGAGCGCGTGCGGCGCGAGTCCCCCTCGACCAGGCTCTATATCCAGAGCATCCTTCCGCGCCATGAGCAGTGGAAAAACGACAGCAACCGGCTGGCCAACGAGCGTATCGAGCTTCTGTGCCGCCAGCTCGGCGTCACTTTCGTCGACTTGTGGCAGCCGCTCCTCGGAGTGCGGGAGAAAGGGGAATGGTCGGCCGACGGACTGCATCTTTTCGCCCGCGGCTACCGCGAGTGGTGTCGCGCCATAGCGCCTTTGGTGGGCCGGGAGCCTGTCTATGGCGATTCCATGGTCAATATGCCGTCGGGACTTCCGGGAAGCCTGGGGATGCGCTCGAGCTATTTCGGGATGCTCCCCCTACGTTCGACCGACGCCATAATAATCGGCGACGAGATGGTCCACGGGGGCGAGTGGCACGAACTTCTCGGAACTCCCCGCGTGAAGAACCGCGGAACGGGCTGGGGCTACGGGGGCCTGACTTTCGACCAGCACAAGGCGCAGCTCAAAACGATACTCACCGGCAACGGAAACAAGGAGCTCCCTTCGAAAATTTTCTTCTACTGCGGCACGGCTGACAAGGATCTCGACGACTACGGAAGTCTGCTGGAGCACGCCAGGGGTATGGCGCCAGGAGTGCCGCTGTTCGTAATGTCGCAGATTCCGGTCAACGACCCTTTGGAAAATGCTTGGGTTGCGGCCTGGAACGACAGCCTGCGTCAGCTCTGCGAGCGTAAGGACGTAACATTCATCGACCTGTTCCACCCGCTGCTTGACGCTGACGGCCATACAGATACGGATTGCGTGAAGGAGAATTACCTTTATGGGAAAGGGTACGCGCGAGTCGCGGAGATTCTCGCCCCGTATCTGCGGGAAGAGGGGGCGAGGCCTCTGACCGAGGAGGAGGCGGCCCGGGTTGTCGCCCGACGGCTTGTCCCGTCATTCCCGAAATGAATAGTTAAAATGAATATTCTGAATAATGGTCTCTTTATTTGCTGTATTTTTATGCAAAATGCATAAAATGCGGCAAATATGCGCATATATGCGTAACAACAAGTTGGCGTGGAGTATAGGTTGTGAATTTTTAACAGTTCCTTTTCCGCGACTTTCATATTTATATGCGGAATAATGCGTACTTTTGCGCCAGTTTCATTGTGCGGGTGCGCGACGCGGGGGAGAAGCCCCCGGTGGTCCCGGCGGGTTGAACCTTACCGCCTGCGAGGCTCCAATGTCGCCGTACGCCGCTGCAGGCGCTTTTTTTACGCCTCATAATATTAGGCCAATCAGATAAAGAGATGAACAAATTCTGTCTGCTCGCTTTTCTCCTGCCAGCCCTCTCTGTGGCGGCACAGGCCACTCTCGGGCTTAACGACCGACTGGAGCTTGGAGAAATGCTCGCCGCCTCCCGGGCGGCCAACGGGACTTCCGCCACGCAGGAGCCCCGAGTGTCTATGTTCGCCCGTATCGCCGACGATGCGGCTCTCGACGCTCTCCGCGCCGCGGGAGCCGAAATCGAACAGCGCGAGGGTGACATCGTGATTCTTTCCGCCCCCCTCTCGAAAGCCGAGGCGGTCGCCGCCGCAAAGGGGGTCGTTACAGCCTCGTTGTCGAAGCAGCTTCGCCATTACGCCTGGAGTAACCCCCTGGGGACCGACCTGAGCCGTTCGGTGCTTGGCACGGACAAGATTCTCGACGGCGCCGCCCCTCTTCCCCGAGCTTACGATGGTTCCGGGGTAGTGCTCGGAGTGATTGACGCCGGCATCGACGTCCACCACGTCAACTTCAAGGACGCCGACGGCAATTACCGCGTGAAGCGCGCCTTCAAACACGCCGCCATGGGTAATTCCTCTGTGACGCTCACGGCTGACACTCCCGAGAAAATCGCCAAATTCACCACCGACAACGCCTCGATGACCCACGGCACCCACGTTATGGGTATCGCCGCGGGGTCGTTCAAGGACTCCGACCCCTCTGCTCCCGATTTCCGCGGCGCTGCGCCGGGCGCGGATATCGCCGTGTCCTGCGGTGTTAGTGACAACGCCCACCTCATCAAGGGAGCCCGCGCCATAATCGACTACGCCAAGAGCGAGGGGAAACCCTGCGTGATCAACATCTCCATGGGTAACAACGAGGGTCCCCACGACGGAACCGACGAGTTCCCCGCCGCCCTTGCCAACATGATTGCCGAGAGTGGCGCTGTCATCTGCGTTGCCTCCGGTAACGAAGGCGCGGAGAAAGCTTTCCTTTACGCGGATTTCACAGAGGGAAACACCACGATTAAGTCCTTCATCTGCCCGACGAACTACACCGCTTCCGCTTGGGGCGGAGTAACGCTGTATCCCCAGGCGCTCGGAAGCATGGAGGTATGGTCGGAGGACGAGACCCCGTTCGACCTGTCGTTCGACCTCATCGACCGCAAGACAGGCGAGACTGTCGCGACCTATACCATCCCTTCCGACGGACGTGTCGGAGCTATGAGTTCGGCCGGCGCGCTGACAATCACGGTTGACGAGCTGGTCAGCGACAACGAGAAGTTCAACAGCGTCTACCATGGTAGCTACGTTATGGGAACCGGGAGCGTATATCCCGCCAACAACCGCTACCATGCCGAGGTCAACGTGCGCCTCGAGGCTACCAGTGAGTCCGATTTCCAGCAGTATGTGACCGCCTTGCGCATCGACGGCGTTCCCGGCCAGAAAGTATATGTCTACGGCCAGGCTGTAAACCAGATGTTCACCTTCGCCTTGCAGTCGCTTAACGCTCCCGGTTTTGCCGAGTCAACCGGCGACGGGTCCAACAGCTCCCTTACCGGCGCCGAAGGGGCGATTTCTGTAGGTTCCTATGTGACCCATAACTTCGACCCGCAGGTTTATAACCAGTACACTGTCGGAACTACTTCCCCGACCTCATCCTGGGGCCACGCTCCCGGCGGGAAGGTGCATCCCCAGATCAAGGCTCCCGGCACGCTGATTATCTCCTCTATGTCGCAGGACTATGTGAACGGTCCGGCGTTCAACGAGGCTTATGACATTAAGTATTATACCTATACCGACGATAGCGGGAAGACCCACTACTGGACCCCCATGTCGGGTACCTCGATGGCATCTCCCTTTATGGCCGGCGTCGCCGCCACCTGGCTGTCGGCCGATCCGACCCTTACCGGGAAGGATATTCTGAAAATAGCCCAGGAAACTTCCGCGGCTCCTGTCGAGCCTAAGGCCAACGACGGCGCTTCCGGCAATCTTGACGCGTTCCGCGGCCTGTGCGCGGTTCTCGGCCTTTCCGGTATTTCCGACGTGGCGGCCGATAAGGATGCCCCGATTTCGTTCGTGAGCCTCGGCGGCAACCGTTTCCAGGTGCAGGCTCCCGCCTCGTCGCGGATTAACGCCCGCGTCGTGTCGCTCCAGGGAGCGGAGCTGCGCAAGGTCGCCGCTTCCGGCCAGACTCTTGACATCGACCTTTCCGACCTGCGTCCCGGAGTATATCTCCTGACCGCTTCCGACGGCATGCTGTCGAAGTCGCGGAAGGTTGTGGTCAAGTGACAAGCCTGCCTTTCGTGTAATTTGTGTTAGAAAAAGAGCGATATGTGTAAGCCTTCAGCGGCGTGCATACGCTATCTTTGCATAATTCTTTGAAAACCAATCTGTAATAATATGCGTAAGACAACATTAGCAGCGGCTTTGGCCGCAGTCTTGCTCTCCGCGGCTCCGGCTGTCGCCAAAACGACGATTTTCCAGCCCCAGGAGCAATCCGGCCTCCGGCTCAACAAGATGCGGCCGGTAGGTAAGCGCTCTCTCCCCCTGACGCCGAAATCAGTGGACGAGAACGGAGCGATTATCCCCGATGTAAGCGAATCGACCAAGTATTTCCAGTCGATTTCGTCATTCGGGACCCTCATCGGTCCTGACGACAAGGACTGGTTCTACATGCTTGAGCCCGAGGTGCAGATTCTTTCCCAGAGTCCCTCTTTTGTCGATTACAACTATACCGGATTTAAAATCAAGGTCTACGACGATAACATGAATTTCGTAGGCCAGGCTTCCGGTTCCATTGAAATACCGGAAGACGCCAAGAAGTGTGAGCGGCTCACTATCGGTTCCCAGATTACCCGTTCTTTCTTCAACATGAACGGGAGTGACTACGAAATCATGATTATCGGGAACTTCAACCCCAAACAGGGGTATGGAGCTAAGGAGCGCACGTTCGTTTACTCCCTGAAGCCCGAAGGCACGGAGACCCCCTGCCTGACCTCGATTCCCGGAGCCTATGTTGTTGCCCGCAACGCTTCCACCAATGTGTCTGAGAATTTCTGGATGGCTTTCTATGAGGAATCGACATGGGCTTCCGACGCTGAGAATCCCACGAAATTCTCAATCTACAGCCGCGCAGGCTACGGAACCCCGGTAAAGCATGTGGGCGACCTCGAGTACGACCCGATGCTGGTTGTCTCCGACGGCCAGAATGACGGAGTCCTCCCTCTGACGGCAAACGTCAGCGGTAACAATGTTTTCTTCGCCCTTTGGCATTTTGAGAAAACTTTCTTCGAGGATCCTACCGACCCCTCGAACGACAAGCTGACCCCCGACAACAACTTTGTGGTCGAACTTTACAAGGGAACGTCGTCGGGTCTCGACCTCGTGAAGACTACCAAGATTCCTATGTCTCTTCCCGAAGGGGAGTTCAACCTGCGCTCTTACAGTATGGGTAACTTCCTCGGCGCCGACGACCTTTCGTTTGATTTCAATACCGGCGACATGCCCGGATATATCGTGTCGGTTTACGACTCCCAGATCCAGGGCGACGCGACGAAATCTTACTATGCCGTTTACGACGTTGACGGCAACCAACTGCTTACTTTCGGCGAGGATAACGCCGGATACAGCGGTATGTCGAATGTCCCCGGCCATCCCGACCAGTACTGCTTCGACATGGAGTCCAAGACCACAGGAGAACACGGCCTGGTGCTTGTCAACTATCCCTCTATGACCGAGGCAGGGTTTATTCCCAAAGTTTTCGTATATGAGGACGACATCTGGGCTCTCGCCGGTAACCCCGACCGCCTGATTACGGCGAAAGGTGTCCGTTACGTCGCTCCGATCCAGCCTACCAACGGCAATGTCGCCGCACGCGAGCAGTATGTCGGCTTTTTCACCGCTGACGGAACCCTCGACCATGTAGACCACCTCCAGGTACCCGGCGACGGCATCGCCAAGATTCTGACCTTCATCGAAGGCTCGGCTCTCAATCCCTACCTCTTCAACACTTCCAAGACAACGGAATACCTGATGTGGATTTACCGCTACAAGGGCACCAGCGACAGCGAGACTACCGTCGAGCTCGCAATTACTGACGACAAGGGAAATATTCTGGCGAGCCGTATGATGCCTGACGGGAATAGGATGCCTTTCTGCATGCTTTGCAACAGCGAGGACAATCCGAGCCTTTCCATCACTTACTCTCTCGCACAGAATGGCGAGGACCTCGCGATTCGCGAGACTATCAAGCTCCCTGTTAACAAGTTTGAAGGGGAGGGCACCGTCGAAAGCCCCTATCTCATTAAGACTTTCGGCGACCTGGACCAGGTACGAAACAACCTTACCTCGAACTTCGCTGTCGCGAACAGCTTCGATTGCGAAGGCCGCTCCTTCCGCCCGATCGAGGGCAACTTTACAGGTTCGATTGACGGCAACGGCAACGAGATTACCGGTCTCCTGATCAAGGCTAACTCCAAAGGCGCGGCTTTGTTTGAACAAATCGGGCAGAATGTCATTCCCGACGACGAAGAGGCCCCTGTACCCGTTACAGCTACAATAAAGAACCTGACGCTTTACCAGCCCGTCGTACGTGCCGAGGCTGCCAACAATGTCAGGGAGTTCGCTTTCCTCGCTGCCGAGGCGCGCAACGCCCTCGTAGAGAACGTGCACGTTGTTGAGCCTTCCTTCGACGCTCCCGAGAATCTCAAGGCTACCGTCGGGCTGCTCGTCAACTCGGCTCTCGACTCTGAAATCACCGGCTCTTCCGTAAAGGATGCGGAAATCAGCCTTCCCGCTTCGGAAGGTCTCGGCGGCATCGCCAACATCGTGGCCGGCGGCTCTGTCAAGGCTTCCTCCTTCTCCGGCAAACTTTCCGCTTCCCAGAATGTCGGCGGTATCGCCGTCCAGAACCGCAGCCAGAGCGCTGTGTTTGATGACTGCCACGTCAATGCCGACCTCGCCGCCCACAACACTGTCGGCGGTATCATCGCTACCTCCAGCCGCTCGGCTGTCAGCCGTTCGCTGGTAGAAGGCACTATTGCCGCTACTCAGCCCGTCCAGGAGAGCACCGAAGAGGATGTTATCCTGACTTATAACGCCGGCGGTATCGTCGGCAAGCTCGAGTCCGCTTCCTACGAGACTCCCGACGCGGAAGGTTTCCTCGCTATCGACAAGTGCGTTGTCGCTCTCGATGCCCTGACCCTTTCCTCCGAAGCAGAACACGCCGAGGCTGTTGGTGCCCACCGTATCGTCGGCTGGACCTCCATCGACGGCGGTCCTGTGACCGAATGGGTGATGAAGGATGAGTACACAATGGATCCTGTCGTTCATCCCGCCGAGCCGGAAGCGCGCCTGGGCCAGAACTTCGTAATCTCCCAGCTTGCCGAAGTTGAGGTTTTCGATCCGGCACTGACTACCGAAGGCACTACCTTTGCCGGAACCGCCGACCAGGCCTGGTTCGCTTCTCTCGGCTACGCCTTTGACGGCGCTACCTTCCAGGAGCCCTGGATGCTCAACTCGGAGCGCCCCGAACTGTTCCACGAGGCTTCCGTAGGCACCGCTCTCTATATCACTGAAACCGAAATCGAAGGTGTGGAGGGCACTGAGGTCAATGTTCCCCTTGTTCTTCGCGGAATTGAGCCTGACGCTCTTACTTTCAGTTCAACCGACGAAGAGGGTGCGGCTGTCTCCAACCTCGTTGAGCCTTGCGATGCCGTAATCTCTCTCCTCAAGCCCGGCACATACACCATCACCGCTACCAACTACTTCAAGACCGCTACCCTCAAGGTAACTGTCAAGCAGTACGTCGGTCTTGATCAGGTTGGCAACGATACCGCTTCCGCCATTACCTTCAACGGTTCTGTCGTGAAGGCAGAAGGGTGTGCGATCGCCGTTTACAATGCCCAGGGCCAGCTCGTGGCTTCCGGCAACGATGCTGTTGATGCTTCCAAGCTCCTCGCTGGTGTCTACGTAGCCAAAGCAGTTGCCGCCGATGGCTCCGCTTCCACGCTGAAATTCGCAGTGAATTAATCCCTTTATACCCGCATATACAAATCGCCGCGCCATTTCTGAATGGCGCGGCGATTTGTATATTGTAATGGGAAGTTTACCGGTCGACCCGAATGAAGTTCCCGTCAAGGTCGAACTCCAGGTCTGTGCCGGAGGTCAGCTCTACCTCGTAACCACGGCTGTCGCGGGAAATCTCGTTGATATTCTGGCCGGGGTAATTGGTCGTGACATAACTTGCTATGGCTGTCGGCACTACCGAGGCCGGAACGGCCTGTCCGGCGGGGGCGTTGACATCCGTCCATTCTCCGGTGCCGTCAAACTCAATCTCGAATCCGTTGGTCAGCGTTACCTCGTATTCCGAACCTTCGCGGTCGGTATCGCGGGTTATCCGAAGTACCGTCGCCCCGGGGAAGTGCTGGGTAAGGAATGTCGCGGAAGCCTGTGGAAGCTGGTCAAGGCTTATTTCTGTTTTGTCGCTTTTGTCGTCATCATCGTCGCAGCTCCAGGTAACGACAGGAAGGGAGACCAGGAGTGCGGACATAATAAGTTTGGTTGCAATTCTCATAGTTGGAGTGTTTTGGTGTGTCCAGGCTAAACAACTCCGAAACTGGTGATGTTCAGTGGTCCGGACCTCTGTGACCGTTAAAGATTGTCTAAATGCTTTAATGTGGTTGTCGTTGATTTCTAGGCTCTTTTTGTGTGATTATAAGTCTTTGAGTTCAAACGGGAAAACTTCAGGCAATCTTTTCCGTCTTTGAGGCTGTCTAACAACCAAAGTTAGGCAGTCTCTATTTTATACACAAAATCAGA
>CAJUFH010000058.1 GCA_910585755.1 uncultured Muribaculaceae bacterium
ATTATTCGCTCAATTTATGCTGCGTGTATACCGAGAAATCCCTTCTTCGGTGCTTGCAAGTTTTTCAAATTTGAAAAACTTGCAAGCACCGAACTTTCGTGATTTCAGAGCATCCTTCCGAGCGAAGCTCGGTCGAATTTTTTTAGTTCCCGCAGATACATTCGACAATGTTTCAGGCAAATTTCCAATCAGTTTTCAAATATGGCATTTAGATGAAGAGCCATCAGGAACCATTGCCGTTAATGCGGATGTCTATAATTCAAAAGGAGAGAATATTGGCATTAAAGCATTATGCACATTTGAGGGTCGAAAAACCATAAATGATTGGATTATCGCAACCAGGAACAAAAATGACATCAATAATTCTATTGGTTTTATGTCTGCCAAAGGATGCGATTTCCAAAACAACAATTACCTATACATTGTCAACTCTAAAAAACAGTTGCCTCATCCCAGGGGCACAATCATAACCCCGGATAATTTAACAGCGATTTGTGTGTATTTTGCTGTCCGCAAATCAATCACTCACACCTGGCTCAATGATAGAGATCAGTTTATGCAACCATATCCGGAATGGAGTCTTGACGAAGAATTCCAAAATGATTGCCTGACCTTTACCCTATTTTCCAATAACATATCTATGGAAATGGGGACTAATCATTGGATACCATTCACAGAAGAAGATGTAAACGCTCGTGATTGCTTCAGTAGCCATTTTATGAACGATTTCATAAATGGGAAATTTGGCTCAAGCTTGTATGGAATTTCACCCAAAGCATTTTCCTGTGAAGCCTCTGATGTTTTAAATGCGGGAAAATATCTTTGGAGATATTACCATTCTCAGGCTGATTCACAACCTAATGCGGCCCTATATGACATAAAGAAATTTTTTCAAGGCGTAAGCTCATCAAAAGGAAAGAGCAAAATGAATTCGCATAGCGATGACAAGTTGTACAACGACCTCATTGCTACTCTTAAAACAAAGCTCAGCATACTTGCCAACAAACTACAAGCGAAAATCTACCAATACGGTTTCTTACAATAAACTTTTACAAATGGATTGGAAAGCAAAAGCATTAAAATTACTAAATGACAGTCTTCGACCTATACCCTCTGAATTAAACGATATTGACTGGAAATCAGCGCTTTCTAATAAGACAGAACGACTGGCACAACATATTTCAGCCTTTGCCAATCATCCTGGCGGAGGGGTGCTCGTATATGGAGTCAATAATGATGGCTCATTTTCACCATTGACTAGTACGGCTATTGAAGAGACGGTAAAACGCCTTAGCAATATTGCTCATAATAATTTAGCAAATCCGATACAAATTGAGCACGCTGTTATGAGCTTTAATGGCAGCGACTTACTCTTCATCTATATACCAGAACAGTTAGAAAAGCCCGTCCATTTAAGAGGAAAGGATATTTATAGCTCCTATTACAGATCGGGCGGACAAACATTAAAAATGTCTATTAAGCAGGTGCAGATTCATATATCCCAATGCATAGGGGTTAGCTTTGAAGACAAATTAGCTATGGAACACTTATCCAAGCAAGAGGTTCTCGACTTAATAGACTATAAATGTTTATATAGACTGATGGATAAGATTCTTCCTATGTCTACTGATGCGATCATGAGTACCCTATCAGAATATGGGATCTGTATAGAGAAATCAGATTACTGGTCAATAACCAATCTGGGAGCAATTTTGTTTAGCAGAGATTTACGGAAGTTTCCCTCATTATCGGGAAGAGAAGTTGTCGTAAGGATTTATTCTGGGCCAAACAACCGCCAATTAAAACATGAACAACGAGGACAACTAGGTTACGCAGTTGGATTTAAAGGGTTAATAGACTATATTATAGGAAATGCCTCTGATGAAAAAATAGAAATCACCCGCGGCCGGAAACCCCACTATCCACAAATTGCGATTAGAGAATTTGTGGCAAATGCGCTTATTCACCAAGATTTTGCCATTGAAGGCACACCCATTACAATAGAAATCTACAATAATAGGCTAACGATAACAAATCCAGGTGCTTCATTAAACAATATCAATAGATTGATAGATCTTCCACCAAGATCAAGAAATGAAAAACTCGCACAAACGATGCTATTATTGCATTTGTGTGAACGACGAGGTAGCGGAGTAGATCGCGCAATCGAAGCAGTTGAGAAAATGCAATTGCCACCTGTAAGATTTCAAAATCTAGAAGACTACACCCGTGTGACGCTGTTCCCTCAGAAACCATTATCTGAAATGACAAGACGGGAAAGAATAGACGCTTGCTATCAGCATGCCTGTCTGATGTGGGAAGACAATTTACCCATTAATAATCAATCCATTAGAGAACGTTTTGGATTAAATAAGAACCAAGCTCCAACCGCCACAAGGATTCTAACTGACACTGTTGAAGCAGGTTTAATAAAAACATCAGAAGATGACTATACTTCAAGAAAATACTCTTCTTATGTCCCATATTATGCATAGGTCTTTATTTTCACGGCTATCCACACATCCGGCTAATCTCCTGATAATCTTACCATTGCTTCAACCGCATATAAAACTTAATACACTCGTTATTTAACCAATCCTATCATTTGAGGCGCAACTCATAAATTATTATTGCACTATTTCATAATTTCAGCAGTTTTGGTGGAGATTGGCCCTGATTTAACGGCGGTGTGTTTCGGGAATTGGGGAGTTTTTTGTAATTTTGCGGTCTATATTACACAGAAGTAAGACATTTCATATCTCTTTGCAATGGCAAAAGAACTTAAAGACCTCACGAAGCGGGCCGACAACTACTCGCAGTGGTATAACGACCTGGTTGTCAAAGCCGACCTGGCCGAACAGTCGCCCGTGCGCGGCTGCATGATCATCAAGCCCTACGGATACGCCATCTGGGAGCGCATGCAGCAGACCCTTGACGCGATGTTCAAGGAGACCGGAGTGCAGAACGCCTATTTTCCCCTGCTGATTCCGAAATCGTTCCTCTGCAAGGAGGCTGAACATGTCGAAGGTTTCGCCAAGGAGTGCGCCGTCGTGACCCACTACCGCCTGAAGAACGATCCGGCGGGGGCGGGCGTAGTAGTAGACCCAGAGGCCAAGCTCGAGGAGGAGTTGATTATCCGCCCGACTTCCGAGACCATCATCTGGAACACATACCGCAACTGGATCACGTCGTACCGCGACCTGCCTATCCTCTGCAACCAGTGGGCCAACGTGATGCGCTGGGAGATGCGTACACGCATGTTCCTCCGCACCAGCGAGTTCCTCTGGCAGGAAGGCCATACCGCCCACGCCACCCGCGAAGAGGCAGAGGCCAAAGCGCAGGAGATGCTCGAGGTATATGCCAACTTCGCTGAAAAATACCTGGGCCTCCCCGTAATCCGCGGCGTCAAGAGCGCCAACGAGCGTTTCGCCGGTGCGATCGACACATATACCATCGAGGCTATGATGCAGGACGGCAAAGCCCTCCAGTCGGGCACGAGCCACTTCCTGGGCCAGAATTTCGCCAAGGCCTTCGACGTAACCTTCATCAACAAGGACAACAAGCCCGAATACGTGTGGGCGACCTCCTGGGGCGTCTCCACGCGCCTGATGGGAGCCATGATCATGGCCCACAGCGACGACAACGGCCTGGTACTCCCCCCGCACATCGCCCCGATCCACGTCGTAATCGTTCCTATCTACAAGAACAACGAGCAGCTCGCGATGATTTCCGAAAAGGTTGCTCCGATCATCGACCAGCTCAAGGCGCTCGGCATCCGCGTCAAGTATGACGACGCCGACAACCGCCGCCCCGGCTTCAAGTTCGCCGACTATGAGCTGAAAGGTGTGCCAGTGCGCCTTGCGATCGGAGCCCGCGACCTCGAGAACGGCACCGTGGAGCTGATGCGCCGCGACACCCTCGAGAAGCAGGTAGAACCGATCGAGGGGATTGCCGAATTTGTCAAGAACCTCCTAGAGGAAATCCAGCAGAACATCTACGACAAGGCCCTCGCCCGCCGCAACGAGATGACCCGCAAGGTCGATACCTGGGACCAGTTCAAGGAAGAAATCGAAAAGGGAGGCTTCCTGCTCTGCCACTGGGACGGCACCCCCGAAACCGAGGAGCGCATCAAGGCCGAAACCAAGGCCACAATCCGCTGCATACCTCTCGACGCGCCCGAAGAGGATGGCAAGGACATGCTGACCGGCCTCCCCTCGCACCGTCGCGTAGTCATCGCCCGCAATTATTAATCGGAGGCTGAATAACGCCCCCTATCCCAACCCCGCACAATGGTTCTCGCAATCGTAATCCCCTGCTACAACGAAGAGCAGGCGCTCCCGATAACCGCAGAAAAGCTCCTTCGGCTCCTCGACCGCATGGCGGCCGAGGGGCTGGCGGCGCCTGACAGCTACCTGCTGTGCTGCAACGACGGAAGCCGCGACCGCACCTGGGAGGTTATCGAGGAACTGCATTTGCGCGACAAGCGGGTAAAGGGAATCAACCTCGCCCACAACCGCGGCCACCAGAACGCCCTGCTCGCGGGGCTTATGACCGTCAGGGGCCATTGCGACGCCGCTGTATCCATCGATGCCGACCTGCAGGATGATCCGGAAGCCATCGTGAAGATGGTCAAGGAGTTCCACAAGGGGAAGGAGATTGTCTACGGAGTGCGTTCATCGCGCGATAGCGATACCTGGTTCAAGCGCACCTCGGCCCACGCCTTCTACTCGTTCCAAAAGAACATGGGGCTTGAGACCGTCTACGACCACGCCGACTACCGCCTTATGAGCGACCGGGCGCTGAACCTCCTCAGCGAGTACGGCGAGAGCAACCTCTTCCTGCGCGGAATCGTGCCGCAAATCGGCTTGGACACAGCGATTGTCACTTATCCGCGGGCCGAACGCGTCGCCGGAGAGTCGAAATACCCGCTGAAGAAGATGCTGAGTTTCTCCATCGACGGCATCACCTCTTTCTCAGCCCGTCCGATGCGGTGGATATTCATAACCGGGCTGGTACTCCTGGCTGTCGCGCTTTTAGTGACCGTCTATGTCTTCATCTCATATTTTTACAGCGACCATATCGAGGCCGGATGGGCCTCGCTGATGCTATCGGTATGGATTCTCGGCTCTATGATTCTGATTGCCATAGGGATAGTCGGGGAATATATCGGCAAGATTTTCAACGAGGTGAAGCACCGGCCCCGCTACGCCATCCGCGACACCTTATGGGACTGACCCGCGACCTACGCTTTTTCCGCTCCCTCCTCCTGCCGGCACTCGCAGGGCTGGTGCTCGCGGCGTGTTCGTCAACCAGGCATGTGCCCTCGGGAGAGCGGCTGCTCGACAAGGTCGAGATAAAGGTCGCGGATTCCTCCCGCGTCGCCGCTAAAGGCTTCAACAACTACCTTCGCCAGACCCCCAACCACCGCGTGCTCGGACTGGCCAAGATGCAGTTGGGGGTCTACAACCTGTCGGGCGCGGACTCCACGAAGGGGTTCAACCGCTGGCTCCGCAAAATCGGGGAAGCACCGGTAATCGCCGACTCCTCGCTCACCGACCAAAGCGCCCGACAACTGCGCCTCGCCCTTATCAACAAGGGATATAACGACGCGCGGGTCAGCGTTGACACAACGCACATCGAGGACAAGAAAATATCTCTCCGATACAACCTCTACCCCGGTGTCCCGCACCAAATCAACTCCATAAGCTACGATATAGCCGACCCGGCTCTGCGCGACATAGTAATGGCCGACTCGGCCCGATTCCCGATCGGCCCTGGCGACCCCCTCGACCGCGACCGCCTCGACGCGCTCCGGGCCATGGTTGCGGAGAGGCTGCGCAACCGAGGCTTCTTCGCCTTTTCCAAGGAATACATCTCGTTTACAGCCGATACCGTAGCCGGAAGCAAGGATGTTGACCTGACAATGACCCTGCGGCCCCACCGCATCGGCGACCCCGCGGGGCAGCTCGCCGCTCCCGACGGGCGCGACCGGGGCTATTCGCGCTACCGGTTCCGCAACGTGTTCGTCGTCACGGACTTCTCTCCCGGCGACAACACCAACGATTTCCTTTTTCCCGGCCGTGACACCGTCAGATGCGACGGTCTGACGATTCTCTACGGTCCCGACCGCTTCCTGAAGCCGCGGGCAATCGATGACCAGTGCTTTATAAAGCCCGGGAAGCTGTACTCGTCGCAGGCTATCGACCGCACTTACGAGGGATTCAACCGACTGGCGGTACTTCGCTATGTCAACATCATAACGCGCCCGGCCGGATTCGACGGCGACTCAGAAGGGCTGGATGTCTACATTCTGCTGTCAAGGGCTCGCAAACAGGGCATCACCGCCGAACTCGAAGGAACAAACTCGCAAGGTGACCTCGGCATCGGTGGCGCTCTGACATATACCAACCGCAACCTCGCCCACGCCGGAGAAATCCTCAACGTGAAGGTCCGCGGAGCATACGAAAGCCTCTCGGGGAAGCTCGAAAACCTTATCAACGACCGCTATACCGAGCTGGCGGCCGAAGCGTCACTGACGTTCCCGAAATTCAAGGCGCCGTTCATGGCCTCCGACTTCAAGGCAAAGATGAGAGCATCAACAGAGTTCGCCGTGACTTTCATGCGCCAGGAGAGGCCCGAATACACCCGCCTGATGCTGGGAGCCGCCTGGAAATACAAGTGGGCCAACCGCTCCAACACCGCCCGGCGCACCTTCGACCTGGTTGACATAAACGTCGTTAACCTCCCGAAATCAACTGTCGACTTCATAGACCACATCGCTCCCTCCAACCCGCTGCTTCGCTACTCCTACGAAGACCACTTCATCATGCGAATGGGGTACGCGGTCTACATCACGAACCGCCGCCCGGCGGCAACAGGTATTGAAAACGCCAGGAAGCGCTTCCAGGTGAACACCTATACTCTCCGCGCTTCCGGCGAAATCGCCGGAAACCTCCTGTACGGCATCTCCAACCTCATCGGCCAGCGACGCGAGGGAGGGGTCTACCGCATTTTCGGCATCCAATACGCCCAGTATGTCAAAGGAGAGTTCGACTACACCATAAACCACGCCTTCACGACCCGCAACTCAATCTCCTTCCACGCGGGGGCCGGGCTTGCCATTCCTTACGGCAACTCGTCGATGGTCCCCTTCGAGAAGCGCTTCTTTGCCGGAGGCGCCAACAACGTGCGCGGATGGGGAGTACGCACCCTCGGGCCGGGAGCTTACGATGCCCGCAACTCGGTGACCGACTTCATCAACCAGTGCGGCGACGTCTCGCTGATTCTCAACCTCGAATACCGCAACAAGCTGTTCTGGGTGTTCGAGGGAGCGCTTTTCGTCGACGCGGGCAACATATGGACAATCAAGGAATACCCCAATCAGCCGGGAGGCGCGTTCCGGTTCAAGAAGTTCTACCGCCAGATCGCGGCGGCCTACGGCATCGGCCTGCGCATGGACTTCACCTACTTCCTTCTCCGCTTCGACCTCGGCATGAAGGCCCACAACCCGGCCCGCGGCCAGGAGCCATGGCCCCTTCTCCACCCCTCCTGGCGCCGCGACGTCACCTTCCACTTCTCCGTCGGCTACCCCTTCTAACCTCGACGCGCAACGATGACCTAATCCGTCACAAGAGCATATATTCCGCGAAGTTAGCGGGAGTTATGACCTTGAATGCGGCTTCGGGATAAGCGTTCGCAAAGCTCTGCGGCGGTTTGACATTGGCCTTGGACGGATTCCACTTACACTCCACGGCAGTCAACTGACCGTCAAGCTCTTCTATTATATCGATTTCATTCTGCTGCTGAGTACGCCAAAACCACATATTTACAAACGAGCGGTCATAGCTAATCTGCTTCACGCGCTCCGCAACCACGTAGTTCTCCCATAGAGCCCCCGCATCCGTCCTGTTCTCGACTTCGCGAAAGTCCGCAATTACCGCGTTCCTGATTCCCAAATCATAAAAATATATTTTTTTGCTTGCCTTCAATTCATTCCTTAGATTTCGGAAATAACTTCCAAGTCGGAAGACAACGAAACTCTTCTCCAGCAAATCTATATATCGCTCTACCGTCTTCGGATCCAGTCCGACAAGCATACCGATTTCGCGATATGAAATCTGATCACCAATCTGACGGGCAAGCGCTTGCAGCAATGCCACAAGTTTATCAGGTTTCGTCAACCCGTCAAGCTGGAGAATATCTCTATAAAGATAACTCGACGCCAGTTCCCGCAGCACTTCCCGTTCCTCCCCAGGAGAAGTAACCACTTCAGGATAATATCCGTAAACCATTCTGTGAGGAATCAATCTCGACTCAGTTAGCGGATTAGTATGTGCCGCCATTTCCTTGAACGATAGCGGAAACATCTGAAATTCACGCTTTCGTCCGGTAAGCGGTTCGTTTATTTTAGAAGCAAGCTGAAATGAAGAGCTACCTGTCGCGACAACCTGCACATCGGGAATCTGGTCTGTAATTAGTTTCAGTCGAAGCCCTATGTCGGCAATCCGCTGTGCCTCATCAATTACAACCACCTTGTTATTACCCAGGAACAGCCTTAATCGGTCAGATGTCATATTGGCAAACAATTCCCTTACGTCAAGGTCATCGCCATTAAGCCACAACACATCATTCCTACCCGAAAACATTTCGTGCAGGAGCGTAGATTTACCCACCTGCCTGGCTCCCATAATCACGATAGCCTTATTCGACCCAAGAAGTGCCTCTATTGTCGGCTGTAATTGTCGTTTAATCATCTTCCGAGATATTCTTTCCGCAAAGATACAAAAAGCGCGGAACTAATTCCGCAAATCTTATAAGAAATGAGGAATTGATTCCACAAATATTATAAGAAATGAGGGATCCAATCCATATTTTTTATGGGAGGATAAGGAAAACGCCCCGCGCGAACAGGTCGGGCGGGGCGGTAGATGTTTGACTGGGAGGGGTCAGGCGGGCTCGCCGAAACGGTTGGCCGCGGGTTCGCCGGCGGTAGCCGCCAGGACGATGAACCAGATCCAGCCAATCACGGGAACGAGGTTGATGAAAATCCAACCGCCACCCTTGCCGATGTCGTGCATACGGCGCACAGCCACACCGAGGCCGGGAAGCAACAGTGCGAGGCTCACGAGGCCCTGAAGGATGGTAATGAACGCCGGAGCCTGGCCGTTGCTGCCGAAGATTACGCCCAGACCGCTGAGGACGGCACCTATAATAAACTGGAACAATGCGAAATACCAAAATTCCGCACGACCGGCGCGACCCTTGAAACATACGTACTTGTTAAGCACGGTAGTTACAGCTTGCTTGAAATCCATATCAGATTACCATTTTAAGTAATTAGTATATTATATCGTATAACGCGAATATACGATATTCTCACGTTGTCGCAAAATACCAGGGACACTATTTTCAATGGCGGAGTTTAGAGAGGAGGTAGCGCCCGGTATGCGAGGCGGGATTGGCGGCGACCTCCTCAGGGGTGCCGGCGGCCACGAGACTGCCCCCGGCGGCACCTCCCTCGGGGCCGAGGTCGATGACGTGGTCGGCCATCTTGACAACGTCGAGGTTATGCTCGATAATCACCACCGTATGCCCCTGGGCGATGAGTCGGGAGAAGGAGTCCATCAGCAGGTTAATGTCGTGGAGGTGCAGCCCGGTGGTCGGTTCGTCGAATATGAACATAGTCGGTTCGGGCTTCTCCATGCTCAGGAAATACGCGAGCTTCACGCGCTGGTTCTCGCCGCCCGACAGGGTCGACGACGACTGTCCGAGCTTTATATATCCCAACCCTACATCCTTCAGCGGCATGAGACGCTTCACTATGCGCGCCTCGGTCGCTCCGTCGCTTTCCGAGAAGAACTCTATCGCCTGGTTGACTGTCATATCGAGCACGTCGGAAATCGACTGGCCGCGATACTGGATATCAAGCACCTCGCGCTTGAACCGCTTTCCGCCGCACGCCTCGCACGGTATCGTTATGTCGGCCATGAACTGCATCTCGATGGTTATCGTGCCCTCACCCTTGCACTCCTCGCACCGGCCACCCTCGGCGTTGAACGAGAAATATGCCGGAGTGAACCCCATCTGTTTCGCCCCCTGCTGCGCCGCGAACAACTGGCGGATTTCGTCGTATGCTTTTAGGTATGTCGCAGGGTTGGAGCGGGTTGAGCGCCCGATCGGGTTCTGGTCGACAAACTCGACGCATTTGACGCGCGAAAGGTCGCCCCTAAGCCCTTTCGACGCGCCGGGAGCATCGGAGCTCTCACCGAGATGGCGCAGAAGGCCGCGGTACAATATATCGCGTACCAGGGTCGATTTACCCGAACCGCTGACGCCGGTAACGACCGTCAGCACCCCGAGGGGGAACTTGACATCTATATCTTTCAGATTATGCTCGCGTGCCCCGACGACCTCTACATAGTCGCGCCACTTGCGCCGCGTCGCCGGAACGGGAATCTCCATCCGCCCCGTAAGATACTTCGCCGTATAGCTGCGGTCGGCCTCCGGAAGCGCCGCGATCGGGCCTTGGAACACGATTTCCCCTCCGAGGCGCCCCGCATCCGGCCCGACGTCGATAATCCAGTCGGCCGCCTCCATAATCTCCTGGTCGTGCTCGACGACGACAACCGTGTTGCCAAGCTGCTGCAGCGAGCGGAGCACGCCGATCAGGCGCTCCGTGTCGCGGGAATGGAGGCCGATACTCGGCTCGTCAAGAATGTAAAGCGACCCGATGAGCGCCGAACCGAGCGAGGTTGCAAGGTTGATGCGCTGGCTCTCGCCGCCCGAGAGCGACGAGCTGAGGCGGTCGAGGGTAAGATAGTCAAGGCCGACATCGGAGAGGAAACGGAGACGGTGGCGTATCTCTGTCAGCAGACGGGCGGCCACCGCGGCGTCATGCTCCGACATCTCGAGATTGTCGAACCATTCGCGCAGCTCGGAAACCGGCATGCGCACCAGGTCGGAAATCGTATGGCCGCCGACCCTGACATACGATGCCTCCGGGCGCAGCCTCGTGCCGTGGCAGTCCGGGCAGATGGTCTTGCCGCGGTAACGGGCCAGCATAACGCGGTACTGGATTTTATACTGGTTACTTTCCAGCATGCGGAAAAAACCGTCGATACCCTCGAATCCGGCCCCTCCGTGCCATAGCAGGTCTTTCTCCGACTGCGTAAGGTCGGCATACGGCCTGTGAATCGGGAAGCCGGTCTGAGCCGCGGTATGGATGAAGGCGCGCTTCCATTCGCTCATCTTCTCCCCCTTCCAGCAGGCAACCGCGTCATCGTAGACCGACAGCGCCGCGTTGGGAATAACGAGCCGCTCGTCGATACCGATACAGCGGCCGAACCCCTCGCAGCGGGGACACGCCCCATATGGATTGTTGAAGTTGAACAGGAGGTCGCTCGGCTCCATGAACTTGATGCCGTCGGCCTCGAAACGCTTCGAGAAATCGTGGCGCCGCGTCTTGCCATCCTCAGTCCATACGATAAGCGAAGCCTCGTCGCCCCCCTCGAAGAACGCCGTCTCGACCGAATCGGCCAGACGCGACAGCTCGTCGGCCTCGGAGCTGACCGCCAGGCGGTCGACCAGCAGCTCGTATCCGTGGTTCACCTTCGGGGGCTTCGGCGCGTCTGTAACCTCCTCGAAAGGAACGAACCGGCCGTCGCGGAACAGGCGCGAATACCCCCCCCTGCGGAGTATGTCGAGATGCGTCGCAAAGTCGCGCCCCTCGGGGACGCGAAGCGGGGCGGTAACGGCGATACGGGTGCCGTCGGGGTAAGTGCGGGCCGTGTCGACCACGTCGGTAACCGAGTGTTTGCGCACCTCCGTGCCGGAAACCGGCGAGAAGGTATGCCCAACCCTTCCGAACAGGAGCCTCATATAGTCGTAAATCTCCGTCGACGTTCCGACCGTACTCCGCGGGTTGCGGGTGTTGACCTTCTGCTCTATCGCGATGGCCGGGGGAAGGCCGCGGATAAAGTCGCACTCCGGCTTGCGCATCTTTCCGAGGAACTGGCGGGCGTAGGCCGAAAGACTCTCGACATAGCGGCGCTGACCCTCGGCATAAATCGTGTCGAAGGCGAGCGACGACTTGCCAGAGCCCGACAACCCGGTGACTACCACAAGCTTGCCGCGGGGAATCTCCAGGCTGACGTTCTTGAGGTTATTGACCCTCGCCCCCCGTATTTCGATCACGTCGCCCGGGGTTTCCGGGCCGGTTGTATGCTGTATATTGGCTTTTTTCATCTAATCTTAGTACAATGTTCTATATAAACGAAAAATAGCGGGAAAAATTGAGGAAGAAACCCGAAATAATCGCTATATTTGGGGAACCAAACGCCCTTCGGAGTGTTATACCTGTAAACTCAACTTTCAAACCCATTAGCATTATGAAAAACTTAGACATTGTTCTCGCAGTTGTTGGTGGCGCTGTTGCCGGTGCCGCGCTCGGTCTCCTGTTCGCTCCCAAGAAAGGCGAGGAAGTTCGCGGCGACATCATGAAGAAAGGCGAAGACGTCTACGAGGACGTGCTTGAATACCTCCGCGACAAGAAAAAAGCGCTGAAACGCTCCAAACTCGAAAAGCTCGTCGACAAACTCGAAGCCGACGTGAAAGAGGCATAACACCCGTTTAAAACACCTAACGATTAAAGAACCCTAACGATATGAGAGCATTAAATATCCTTTACGCCTTCCTGGGAGGCGCCATCGTAGGCGCCGGAGCCGCTATCCTTTTCGCCCCCGAAAAGGGAGAGGACCTCAGAGGCCAGATCAAGACACTCCTCAAGAAATACGGCTGCTGCCACTGCTCCAAGGAAGAGGAGCTGGAAGAACTCGTCGACGAAATCGCCGAGGAAATCAAGGAAGCCTGACGCTTCCGAAGGCTTCCGGCCACCACAATACCCGCGCGGGGACGCGCCCTCTCGGCGCGCCCCCGCCTTATAACACATTTCTACCGCGAACATTATGCTGCTCGACCACAGAAACCCGACAATGGAAGACCGTATGCGCTCGGCGCGCCATTCCCTGCGCCGGCTCGCGACGCTATATCTGGAAAACGCCAAAATAACCACGGCGGAGAAACTCACGATGTTCTGCACCGCCGCCACCGTCGGGGTAATTTGCCTGGTGCTCGCGCTGTTCGCCCTGGCGTTCGTGACCGTCGCGCTCATCGAGCTGCTGGCCCTCGCGATTCCCGTATGGGCCTCCTACCTGATTTTCGCCGGAATCTACGCCGTAATGATCCTGACCCTGATTCTTCTGCGGGAACCGCTGATTATGAACCCGATCGCTCGCTTTATGAGCAAACTCCTCCTCGAGCCTGAAAGCGAGCGCCGAGCCGAGAAGAAAGAAGACAAGCCGGAATAAACACCCTCTAAGCCTTATGACAAACAGCAGCACAAAACACCTGACCGACGCCATCGGCGAGCCGGCGGGACCGGAGTTCAAGGGCTACACGCTCCAACAGATGCGCGCCCGTAAGGCCGTGAACCAGGTAAAAATCGACTTGCAGAAACAGAAACTCATCAACGCGGTCACCGTGCGCCGCGACGCGCCCGACCCGGACCGCCCCGCTCTAGCGACCACCATCGAGAACGTTTTCCGATATGCCCAGATCGCGCTTTATTCCTACAAAATCGCCCGCCGCGCGATGAACCTCTACCAGTCGTTCCGCCGCGCTGGCCGGTCATAACACGGCGCTGCGCCATAACCCTCTTAAAACTTGCGTAGTCGGAGGGATTTAGCTAATTTTGCGGAGAGTTAACATATATTACAGACACTCTCCAGTCACAACTCCCCGCAAAATGAACGATTACCACGCGATACATATAACGATAACGCCCCCTTCGGAGGACGCGGCCGACATCGTAGCCGCCATCCTGGCCCCGGAGGGGTATGAGTCATTCGTGCCCGACGAAACTCCCGGCTCCGGCCTGACCGCATACATCCGCGCAGAGGATTTCAACGACGAGGCCCTTGCCGCCGCTCTCGCCGACTTCCCGCTGCCCGGTTTCACCCTGGCCCACACTTCTGAATTTATCGAAGGGCGCGACTGGAACAGCGAATGGGAGAAAAACTATTTCCAGCCTATCGTCGTGGCCGACAAATGCGTAATCCACAGCTCGTTCCATACCGACATTCCCAAATGCCTCTACGACATAACGATTGACCCCAAAATGGCGTTCGGTACGGGGCACCACGCGACAACCTCGCTTATTATCGAGCAGCTTCTGCGGCTCGACCTCGAAGGGAAGGCCGTTACCGACATGGGGACCGGCACAGGGATCCTCGCCATACTCGCCGCGATGCGCGGGGCGTCACCCGTCTCGGCAGTGGAAATCGACCCCGCGGCAGAAATCAACGCCGAAGAGAACGTCGTCTCAAACGGCCATCCTGAAATCGACGTGCGTCTCGGTGACGCATCCCTCCTACCCGGATTGCCCAAAGCCGACATATTCATCGCCAACATCAACCGCAACATCATCACGGGCGACCTTCCCGCCTACGCCGCGAACCTCAAGGCGGATGGCACGATGCTCCTCAGCGGTTTTTATGAGCACGACATCCCAGTGGTCCTCGCCGCCGCTATCCCCCTGGGGCTGACCGAGGAGGGACACACAGTCAAAGGGGACAACTGGACCTGCCTCCGCCTCACAAAGAAAGCCTGACCGAAACATGATGAGATTACGCGCAAAAATATTCGGCGCGCTTGCCGCCGTCCTACTTGCAGCCGCTGCCGCCGAAGCCCAGACCGTACCCGTGACCGTGGTCGAGGAAACAATCCTGACCCCGTCCCCGGAGTTCGCCTCCTCCATCGCCAACGCCCGCTCCCACAAAGAGACAAACCACCACAAGTCCCCCTCTTTCCGAAAGGGCTCGGGAGGCTCCGGCCACTTCACCTGGGGAGCCGACGCGGGAAGTTCCATCGACATGTCGGCAACCGACATGAGCGCCATCGATATTAACGTGAATATCGGCTACAAAGGCCCTTACGTCCGTTTTCTCGGCATCGGCGCCGGAATCTCGCCGATGGTCAACAACTCATCGCGCATCTACCCCGTCTACGCGCTCTTCCGCTCCTCCTTCTCAGCCCGGCCGCGCTTCTGCTTCCTCGACCTCCGGGCCGGAGCCGCCTTCTGCAACCTGCGCGACCTATCCACGCAGGCCGACTTCTACGGCTCGCTCGGCCTCGGCATAACCCTCGCCCACGGCAAACGCTTCTCCTCCCACATAATCCTCGCCTACACCTATATCGCCCTCCAGGACGAGGCCAAATACTACCTCGACGACCTCCACTTCGCGACGCTCCGCCTCGGTGTCTCCTTCTGACCCCCTGCATCAAAAGATATTTCGTCAGCCGGCGGTGGCGGGGATGGGGCCGGAGTAGACGGCGCGGACTTTGCCGACGGGGAGCTTCCCCTCAAGGAGGAGGGGGATGCGCTCCGGCCCGGTCGAAATCCAGGCATCCATATTGTCGGAGGTCTTGCGGCCGTCGCCGGAAGTGAAGGTGAAGGTTATATGGTACGTGTCATACTCCTTCTTACCTATTTTTATCCGGTCCATATTGTCGAAATGGATTGTCAGAATCTCCTTCTCGCGGCCGGAAAAAACGGTCAGCCTAACCATCTGCCCCTTGTGGAGGTTGGCGAAGTCAAAGGAGCGCATAAAGTAGAACGCGCTCAGCATGTCGAGCGTCGGGCCTGTCGCAGTGAGGGTCTTTGTTGAGCGCTTTACCTGCTTGGCATCCTTTTTCTTGCGGGCCACCTGCACGTCGGCCTTCACCTCGCTGCCGGAACGGGTGTAGCGGAGTATATCGTGGTTGAAATCGCCCCCTTCCCGCGCGATTTTTTCGTAATAGGAAGGATAAAACGTGGCCTTGGCGATGGAGCCTTTCAGCGTGTCGCGCACGAGATAGAAGCGGTCGGCCCATTTGGCAGTCTTCGCCGTAAGCTGTGCCCTGAACTCCGGGGAACCGGGAGTCATATGAGTCGAAATCGCGACATCCCCGGCCTTCTTGTTAATCAGGCCCCATTTGTACATTATATCGTATGTCAGGGTTTCGCCCGGCACTTCCCAGGCCTTCAGCGACGGGAGTGCGGCAAACAGCAAAACTATTGTCAGCAGTATCTTTTTCATCATAGTGTTTAGACAAGCCCAGGCCGAGAAGGTTTAAGCGGATTAGAAGCCGGACGCCTCTTCGCCGAGCAGCGAGCACTCTATATGCCCGATTTTCAGGGAACCATTAATCTGGACAGGCACGCGGGTATCATCGTCGGCGAGCCAGATTTCCATATTATCAACAGCGCCGGGCTCCCCCTGGGCCGAGAAATCGAGGCTGATGCCGAAGGTGGCCACCTCGCGGCCTCTGACGGGACGCGTCGAGCGGCCATTGTAGGTGACAGTCAGCGTTTCGGGGGTCTGTCCGGCGAATATATTGACCGTCACTGTTTCTCCCGCAGCCATATCCTCGTAAGGAATCTGCCGGATATAATAGAACACAGCGAGCAGGTCGAGCGTCAGGCCTCCGGCATAATGGCTCACGCGGGAGCGGAGCACCTTCCCGTCCGGCAATCTCTTTACGATTTCCCCCTTGGAGGAATCGCCGGAATGGTCGTAAGTGATGGTCTGGATTGTAAACTCGCCGGCCTCACGGGTGATATGCTCGTTATAGACCGGGCGGTAGTCTCCGGCCATGATCGTTCCTACCATCGTATCGGTAGCCGCGTAGTAGTGGCCCATCAAATCGACCGACTTGCCGGAAAGCGTCGCGGTGAAAGTTCCCGATGCCGGATTGTTGACGGTCGTAAGAGTAGCGACCCCGGCGTTGGCGTCAATCAGTCCCCATTTGTATCGGACTCCGTAGTGGAGAGTCTCGTCAGGCACAGTCCAGGCTCCGGCGGCCGCGGCCGTCATAAGCGATAATGCGATAATTCCGAGCTTTTTCATAATCTTTCATATTTCTAATATGAACAAACTCGGAATGTCAAAGGTTGCCGGCTGCTTCAAACCACCGCCGCCGCCCACCCTCAGCGCTTTTGGAAAGGGGTACCGCGCATAAGCTCCTCGGCGCGGCGCTCGTCGGCTGCCGCGTCGGCCTCGCGGTAGCGCAGACGGTTGAGCCTGGCGCGGCACAGGTACAGCCCCGGTTCCTCAGGCGCGATCTTCAACCCCTCCTGGATATCCTCCGCGGCCTCGGGAAGGTCTCCGAGGTCCATGCGGCACATCGCCCTCGCAGCCAGCAGGTCGGCATCCGGCTTCCCTTTCAGCAATTCGGTGTAAGCGGCCACCGCGTCCCTGCCGCGCCCCGTAGAGGAATAAATCAGCGCCAGCGCCAGAAGCGACTGCCGCGACTTGGGGCGTAACGCCCGGTGGCGCGCCATATCAGCTTCCGCGCCTGCGAAATCGCCTGAATCCAGCCGGAGCGTCCCCCGTTCGTAATAAGCCGGAGCGTAGGTCGAATCAGTAGCTATGGCAAGCGACAGGTCGGCCATAGCGTCCTGCCGACGCCCCATGTGGTCGAGCACCCGGGCGCGGTTGGCGAGAATCGTTACCGAACCCGGAGCCATCGCCCGGGCCTGGGAAAGCGTTCCAAGCGCCAGGGAGTCGTTACCCGCGTAGAACTGCACCATCCCGAGGTTCGACAGCAGCAGGACGTTGCTCGGATTCGACGGCTCGGTAGTCATCGCCTCCTTCAGCCATTCGCCGGCCAGCTCGTAGTTCCCTTTGGCAATCTCGCGCTCCGCCTCCTCGACGCAGGTTATATAGTCCGCGCCCAAACAGCAAAGACCCGCGACAGCCGAAAAAAGCGCTATAACTTCTCTCTTAATCAAATTCATGCCCAAATTTACTAAGTTCGGGGCTGAAATCGGGCCTGTTCACTATCTTTCACACGATTTTAAACATAATTCACCTAACCCGATGAAACCTTTCCCCCGCTTCCAACGTCTTACTTACAGAAACAGGACTTCATAAGCAAGATTGATATAGATTGGTTAATGATTGATAGAATTGGTTTTTGACCCCTTATGCCGCCTCCCTGATGGGAGTGCGGAAGACAAGGAAGAATGAATTTTGAATCTCGCTGACACTACACTGATAGACCCAGCCGGATTTCATACACGAAAATTCAAACAAACGACCCGACCGTGAGGCCGGGTCGTTTGTTTTTTAGCGATGAGAATGTATACAAAAATCTGATACACCCTCATTATTTCACAAGCACTTTCTGAGCGCCCGTCGCTGTGCGGCGGATATAGAGGCCGGAAGCGGGAGTGCCGTTTACGCGGCGACCGTCGATTGTGAAGTATTCAGCCTTGCCGTCGGCGATGTCAGTGGCGATTTTGTCAACCGCGCCGGTCCCGGCAATCTGATAGTCGGAATACTCGATTTTCACAAAATCTTCCCAGTCACCTTCAAGCTCATCGAGGGGAGCCGTGATTTCGTCGACCGTCATACGCGACAGAGCAAAGTATTCCTCCTCGTCGCCACCCTCTTCCAGGGGCATGAACTCACGCTGAATGTATGTCACAGGCAGCTCGGTAGCAGGATCAAGGACCTCCTCGCCTTTCAGATAAGTACCGAACTCGAGCACGCCGTCATAGATGGTGTACTGAATCCCGAGTAAATCGTTGCCCAGCTCGTTGAACATAGCGCTCTCAACATATTTTTCCACGCTGCCGTCAACCCCCTCGGTAGTCTGTACTACCTCACTGAGGTAACCTCCGTTGGGATAATTGGTCCAAGTCTGCTCGAAAACCCCGTCTGTCATCCTGCCTACGAGGGTAAAATCGTCAGTGTCTCCAACGTAAGTGACAGTAGACACGACAACCGGCTCCCCCTCGTACATCTGAGTGAAGGCCTTTACCTTGTTATTGCCCTCATAGATGCAGTCCATATCGTAAATCTGGCCGTCGAAAGCATACCACTCAATATTGTCGTAAACCAGATCCTCGAACCAGCCCACCGGCTCATAAGTCGAATAGTCAAACTCCATTTCGCTGTATACGATATTGTTGGCCTTCTTGTCGTCGCCATAAAAGAACTCGTACTTGCTGATCGGATCATAACGGCCGTTATACGCCAGCTCGAGCTGCACGGAAGTAACGTTGCCGTCAGCGTCGCGTGTCACAACGCGGCGCTGGGACGCTCCAGCGGACACCCATGCCGAAGCCGCCTCGTCCCAGGATTCGTCTATGGTGTTTAGAAGCAGGTTGTGCATTTTTGGGTCATACTCCTTCAGGCGGCGCGACGAGGGAACGAGGTTGTCGGCCGTCTCGCCGACATAGGTAGTCTGCTCCGTCAGCATGCCGAACTCGTCGTAGACATATTCGACGCGGGAATATGTATCCTCCTCATCGAGAGCCTTGATCAGGTCGACCTGGGGATAGCCTTGCGGTGTCCAGGTGGTCGTGTATTCTTCGGAGGGAATCCATTCACCGCCATCAGACATCGAAACTATCTGCTTGACGGGACGCCATACCTGGTTTTCAGCCATAGAGGCAATGCGGTGGTGACGGCCGGCGACCGCTGCCTGTTTTTTGGCGGCGAGATTCTTTTTAACGGCACCCGTCTTCGCAAGCGCCGGATGCACGGTCATTTCTACCTTGTTGCCCTTCTTCCTGACTTCGTCAACGTGTCACCCAAAAATCATCAGAGAAGAGAGGTGCGATG
>CAJUFH010000059.1 GCA_910585755.1 uncultured Muribaculaceae bacterium
ACACTCTAATCTCCCGATTTTAACATATGCACCGGAAATTCGGCTTGACCCGAAAAATGCTATATACAGCACAGTCAGACCGATTGCGGGAATGACAACCCCTATATCCTTAACCTTAAACATACTGAATCCGGCGCCGGCTACAGACGGGTCGATATTGTAGAACAAGAAATAGCTCGTGACGGGGATAAAATCACGAAAATAACGCCAATACCATATGTTTGCCAGAATAAATACTGCCGACAACCATACCGGGAAAAGCACGCTCCATCGCCAGCGGGGTGTTATAAAAAAGAACGGAAGCATTACCAGGGCGGCGTTCGCAAGAGCCGGAAATGGCGACAAAGTACCGCGCAAGTGCAAGTACATCAACATCAACGGCCATGCGGTAGCCATCAGCGATAAGAGGTATAACACTGCCGGATACCTCGCTTCAGAGCGGAGGAATCCTGTATTTCTGAATAAACCTGTCGCTACAGAATCCTTAGGCTCGACCTTATGGTCCGATGCTTTTGACGGGGGGGGTAATTTATTGATTTTCATAATACTACACATTAAGTGCATTATGCGGTCTCACAAGCATTCTCACGCCAGGCAGGAGTCGAGAGCGGACTCTATAGCCGCCCGGTCGAGATGGCGCCCTATGATGACGATTTTAATCATGCGGTCGCCATATTCGTCGTCCCAGTCGCGGCGGAGCGTCGGGTCAATGGCCATCATCGCGTCAAGCTCCTCCTTGGGGGCCGTTGCGTACCACTGCCCCGCCTCGGTAATCGACTTCTGCGCGCCGGCGCTCTCGAAAAGATAGCTCATGTCGCGGTAGGAGCTGAAATAGCATACCCCCTTCGAACGGATTATGTTAGCGGGCCACTGCGTCGCGGCAAAATGGTCGAACTTGTTCAGGTCGAACGGGCGGCGGCGGTAGTAGACCATCGTCTCGATGCCGTACTCCTCGGTATGGCTGTGGCCGTGGTGGTGATGGTGGCCGCAGACAGGGCAGACCTCGCCATCGTGGTCGTGATCATCGTCGTGGTCGTGATGGTGGTGGCAGTGATGGTGGTTATCATCATCGTCATCGTCGTGGTGGCCTTCGAGTTCGGCGACCCAGGTAGCGGAGGTGGCGACATCCTCGAAGTCGAAGCGGCCGGTGCCGACGAGCTTGTCGAGGTCGACCTTGGCATAGTCGCAGTCGATGATTTCCGCCTTGGGCTGCAGGGCGCGGATCACAGCGCGGATTTCAGCAGCCTCCGCCCGGGTAACCTCCGACACCTTGTTGAGCAGCACGATGTTGCAGAACTCGATCTGTTCGATTACGAGTTTCTTCAGGTCCCCCTCCTCGACATTCTCCTCCTGGAGCGACGAGCCGCAGCCGAACTCGCTCTTCAGGCGCAGAGCGTCGACCACCGTCACAATCGAGTCAAGCACGGGCACCGCGCCGCAAGCCGCCACTCCCGGCATCTGCCTCATCGAACAGATAGTGCGGGCGATGGGCGCCGGTTCGCAGATTCCGCTCGCCTCGATCACGATATAGTCGAAGCGGCGCGAGGACACCAGGTCGGCGACCTGCTTCACCAGGTCGCTCTGCAACGAGCAGCAGATGCAGCCGTTCTGCAGCGCCACCAGGTCCTGCGAGTCAGCCGTGCCCCCTACGACGCCCCCCTTCTGTATCAGGCGCGCGTCGATATTCACCTCCCCGATGTCGTTGACGATAACGGCGAAGCGATAGCCTTTCTCATTGTTCAGAATATGGTTGAGCAGCGTTGTCTTGCCGCTTCCGAGATACCCGGTGATCAGCAGCACCGGCACTTCCGTAAGTTTCATATTTCAGGTTCCGTAAGAGATTGTCTAAAAATCTATCGGTATGTGACAAAAAAGAATGAGTAACGCAATCCTAAGACTGACAGTTACTCATTCTCCTCTCTCTCCTGCGGTGCGGACGAGACTCGAACTCGCGACCCCCGGCGTGACAGGCCGGTATTCTAACCGACTGAACTACCGCACCAAAAGAAGTGTTTCAAAAAACCTTGTCATCGGCTTTCCGGCAACCGACCCTCATTCTCGCTTGACTGAGTTCCTTGTCGTTTGCGAGTGCAAAGTTACGACACTTTTCCGAACCGCGCAAGTTTTTCCGCCAAAATTTTCAAAAAAATCTTCCAAACGCCGTTTCCGGGCCTCCAGACCCCTTTCCTCGCCCCCGCCATCCGGCCCCTATTCGACGCGCGAACCACTTCCCCGCCTCACACCCGCCGCATCCTCGGAGGCGCCAGTGGATGCGCTCCGAGGATATCGCAGAACGGAATCTGTGGAGGGGATGCGGCGTGCCGCATCAAAATTGCCATGAAGGCATGCCAACTGAATGGGGGGGGCGAACAAGCCTGACGCGGCACGCCGCGTCCCTACAAAGGCGGAGGACGAAGGGCGGTTTTTCGGGGAGATTCGCGAAAAATTAGTAACTTTGTGAGTTAGAATCAGAGATTGGAATCAAACTCAGGAATTAGAGGAACAAGAGAGATGCCGGTGAATAAGATTAAATGCTGGGTGGAGGCGGCCAGGCCGCGGACGCTGCCGGTGTCGGTGGCCGGGGTGGCCGCGGGGCTCGGTATGACGCTTGCCGCGGGAGCCGGACTGAAAGCGGCCCCGGCACTGCTGTGCGCCCTGTTCGCCCTGCTGGCGCAAATCGCGTCGAATTTCGCCAACGAGTATTTCGACTTCAAGGCGGGCATCGACCGCCCGGGACGCGTCGGCCCCCGTCGCGGGGTCACGGAGGGTGACATCACCCCTACCGCGATGCGCGACGCGCTGTCAGGTACGCTGCTGGCGGCCGCGGCGGTCGGGTGCTCCCTTATTTATTGGGGAGGATGGTGGCTTTTGGGCGCCGGGGTCGTGATCATGCTCGCGGCGCTGGCCTACTCCGCGGGGCCATACCCGCTGTCGCGCCACGGCCTTGGAGAGGTCGCCGTCGAGGTTTTCTTCGGAATCGTGCCTGTCGGCCTCACATATTATATACAGACCGGGGGCTACTCGCTGTCGGTTTTCGTGATGAGCCTGGCAATCGGGCTTCTCTCGGCCAACATTCTGGCGGTCAACAACTACCGCGACATCGACGACGACCGCGCCGCAGGGAAGGTCACCGAGGCCACGAAAATCGGCCCGGCGGCGACCCGCTCGCTCTACCTCGCCCGCGCCGCGGCCGGGGTTGTGATGACGCTCGCGCTGTGGTGGCGGCTGGGACCCTGGACGCTCGTGTTCCCGGCGCTGACGCTTTGCGCCGCGACAGCGTTGTGGCGCTACCTGGGGACCCACAACGGAGCCGCGCTCAATCCGGCCCTGGGTAAAACCGCCCTTTTACTCCTCTTCTTCGCGGCCTCGTTCGCCCTGTGCGCAGCTATCTGACAGCGCCCTCCCATCCGGGGACGAACAGAAACGATAAGATACTAATAATAAACGAGTTTAGAGATGCAGATCAAGAGCCTCGCGGCGACGAATTTCAAGAACATAGCCGACGCCCGGCTGGAGTTCTCCTCGAAAGCGAACTGCTTCCTGGGGGACAACGGCATGGGGAAAAGCAACCTGCTCGACGCGGTCTACTACCTGAGCTTCTGCAAGAGCTTCTCGGGGCTGCCGGACAACGCCGTCGTGAAGCTCGGCGAGGAGTTCATGACCCTGCGGGGCACATACCTTCGCCGCGGGACCGACGAGGAGGTGACGGTCGGGCTGCAGCCCGGGCGGCGCAAGTCGGTGCGCCGGGGAGGGAAGGAATATGACCGCCTCTCGTCGCATATCGGCGTGTTCCCGCTGGTGATGGTCTCCCCCTCCGACCAGGAGCTTGTCGGGGGCTCGGGAGAGGAGCGCCGGCGCTTCATGGACCAGGTAATCTCGCAGGCCGACGCGCTCTACCTCGACCACCTCATCCGCTACGAACGGGCCCTCACGCAGCGCAACAAGATGCTCCGCGACCATGTCGTAGACCACCACCTCTACGAGGCAGTCGAACTGACGCTCGCCCGGTCGGCCTCCTACATAACCCGCGCCCGGCTCCGGTGGGTCGGGGAGCTGACGGAAATCTTCCGCCCCATCTACGCCTCGATCGCCGCCGACGGGGAGGTTCCGGCCCTCGAGCTGAAAGGGCATCTCGCGGCCGACCCCGAGGGGCTCTCGGAACAGCTCGACCAGTGCCGCCGCCACGACGAAATCGTCGGACACACGTCCGTCGGGCCTCACCGCGACGACATCGCACTGTGGCTCAACCAACTGCCTGTGCGCCGCGCCGCGTCGCAGGGGCAGTGCAAGAGCTACACCGTCGCTTTGCGCCTGGCGCAGTGGACCTTCCTGGAGCGCGTCGCGGGATTCAAGCCGCTGCTGCTGCTCGACGACATCTTTGACAAGCTCGACGCCCGACGCGTAGAGCGGCTGATGGAGATGGTCTCCGGCGACCGCTTCGGCCAGATATTCATCACCGACACCAACCGCGGCCACCTTGACGCGATCATGGAACGCGCCGGGGGCGACCACCGCTCCTGGCTGGTCGAAAACGGCGCCTTCACCCCCAATCGCTAAGCCGATGAAGAGAACCGAACCGCAGACTGTGCGCCAGATTATCGACGCCGTATTCGACCGCGCGGCGATTTCGGGGCGCTACCTTGAAGAGCGCGCCTCTCGCCTGTGGCCCGACATCGTCGGGCAGGGCATCAACCGGCAGACCACGCGGCGCTATGTCCGCGAGGGCGTCCTCCACGTCTACCTCTCCTCCGCCCCTCTGAAACAGGAACTCGGCTTCCAGCGCGGCGCGATCCGCGACGCCATCAACGAGGCCCTGGGCCAGGAGGTACTGAAAGACATCGCAATCCACTGAACAAAGAGAACCAACAGCAAATGAGAGTACCCGAACCGATCGCGCCGTTCCACCACCGCCTGACGGCGCAGACCCGCTTCAACGATTTCGACATGTTCGGCCACCTGAACAACGGGGCCTACCTCCAGCTCCTCGACCTGGGGAAGGTGAAATATTTCGAGGCCGTCAACGGCAAGCCTGTCGACTGGCACAAGGTAACGGTCGTGGTCGTCAACATCAACTGCTCCTTCTACTCCCCGGCCTACTTCGACGAGCCGCTGGAGGTGCTTACCGCCTGCGTCAAAATCTCGGAACACAGCTTCGTGCTCGAGCAGCGGGTCGTCAACCCCGAGAGCGGCGACACGAAATGCGTCGGGCAGACCGTCATGGCCGGATTCGACCCCGCGACAGCCACCGGGGCGCCGATTCCCCGCAAGTGGGCCGAGAGCCTTAAAGATTTTGAGAATTGGGAGGAATAAGCTAACTTCGCGATAACCGCGCCGGGGCGATCTGCCGCAACCCCTTATCCCCGCGGCGCGGGAATATGTTTCATGGATATACAAGAATCAATGCGTGAGATTCTCCGCGCGGAGAGCGACGCGATACTTAACATTCCCGTGACGGACGACTACCGCAAGGCTGTTGAGCTGATTATCAACCATGTCAAGGTACGCCGCGGAAAACTCGTCACCTCCGGGATGGGGAAAGCGGGCCAGATCGCGATGAACATCGCTACCACCTTCTGCTCCACCGGCATCCCGGCTGTCAACCTGCACCCCGCGGAGGCGCAGCACGGCGACTTGGGCATCCTCCAGCCCGACGACGTCATGCTCCTGATTTCCAACTCCGGGAAGACCCGCGAGATTTTGGAGCTTGTCGAGCTTGCGCGCCGCCTCTACCCGCAGCTTCCCGTAATCGTGATCACGGGGAACGCCGACAGCCCGCTTGCCCTCCTGGCCGATGCCACCCTCTTCACCGGGGGCGCGCCGGAAGTCTGCCCCCTGGGGCTGACGCCGACGACCTCCACGACGATGATGACCGTCATCGGGGACGTGCTGGTAGTCAACGTCATGCGGCTCACCGGCTTCACCGCAGAGGAATACGCCCTGCGCCACCACGGCGGCTACTTAGGACACGCCGCCCGCGGCTTCGCAAAATAAAGAGGGCGCGTCATAACGGCCCATCTGGGTCGTCGCTTGAAGGATTCGGCCTCGGTCACAATCTCCAGATTGCTCCCATCGGCCTCACCTCCAAGCTCCTACCATCTGGACCATTCTGACAGCACCCTCCCATCCGGGTACAAATAGAGAGCGTATCAGAATTTGAGCCGACCCAACAAAAGCCTTCGGGAGGAAGCCCCGGAATCTCCTTCACCTTTCACCCTAAACCGTGGCGAGGCGTAAGCCGAACCTAAACCTTTTCACTCAGAACAATGTCAACCAACACCCCGAACGCTCCACTGCCGAAGGTGGAGAATATGAGAGTGGCGATTGTCGCCGCCGAATGGAACGGAAACGTAACGTCGCGCCTGGCCGAAGGGGCCATGGCCGTTTTCAAGGAACAGGGCTTCGCCGATGACCAGGTCGACCGCTTCGACGTTCCCGGAGCCGTAGAGCTCACCTTCGCCGCCTCCCAGTTGATCGAGGCGAGCCTCTACGACGCGGTAATAGTCTTCGGCTGCGTCATCCGCGGGGGCACGCCCCACTTCGACTACGTCTGCCAGAGCGTCACCCAAGGCGTTACCTCTCTTAACGCCGATTGCGACATCCCGGTAATCTTCGGGGTTCTGACAGTCGATACGGAGCAGGACGCTCTCGACCGCTGCGGGGGCCCGTTCGGCCACAAGGGCCGGGAGGCCGCGGAAGCCGCCATCAAGATGGTTGCCTTCACCCGCCGCGTCAAAGACCTCTGACGCGAAATTACTGCTCCCCTGACACCGGGCGTATGCGATAATGCAACTTTCGCTGAAACATTTTTGCCGGGCGCGCCTCTCCGCGGGGCGCACCCGCGTTGTCTATGCCGGAATAAACTTCGGGGGGAGGCGGGGCGTTATTATTGGAGAAAAATAGCTTCAAGGATAATGGAAAAGATGCTGAAAGAAATGGCGCTCGCCTACCATAGGGAGCCGCGCCCTGGAAAACTGGAAGTGGTGCCGACAAAACCGTATAACTCCCCCGGCGATCTGTCGCTGGCCTACTCGCCCGGGGTCGCGTACCCGTGCCTCGAAATCAAGGACCACCCCGACGACATATACAAGTACACCGGAAAGTCGAACCTCGTAGCCGTTATTTCCAACGGCACGGCGGTGCTCGGCCTGGGGGACATCGGCGCCCGGGCCTCGAAGCCGGTGATGGAGGGGAAGGTCGTACTGTTCAAGATTTTCGCCGGGCTTAACGGGGTCGACATCGAGGTCGACGAGAAGGATCCGGAGAAGTTTGTTGAGATAGTAAAGGCGATCGCGCCGTCGTTCGGGGGCATCAACCTGGAGGATATAAAGTCGCCGGAATGTTTTGAAATCGAGCAGCGGCTGAAGGCCGAGTGCGACATCCCGGTGATGCACGACGACCAGCACGGGACGGCCATAATCTCTGCTGCCGCACTCCTCAACGCCCTCGACATACAGGGGAAGAAAATCGGCGACATACGCCTGGTAGTCAACGGGGCGGGAGCCGCCGCCATAAGTTGCACGAGAATCTACGAGGAGTTGGGAGTCAAGCCGGAGAATGTCGTGATGGTCGACTCCAAGGGGGTAATCCGCGCCGACCGCCCGGGACTGGCCGAGCAGAAACGGCCGTTCGCGACCACCCGCGACCTGCACACCCTCGAAGACGCGATGCGGGGGGCCGACGTGTTCCTGGGGCTGTCGGTTAAGGATGTCGTGACGCAGGAAATGGTGCGGTCCATGGCGGAGCGGCCGATTGTGTTCGCCCTGGCGAACCCCGACCCTGAAATCTCCCGCGAGAAGGCGATGGAGTCGCGCCCCGACCTCATCTTCGCGACAGGGCGCTCCGACTATCCCAACCAGATTAACAACGTCTTAGGGTTCCCCTACATATTCCGAGGGGCGCTGGACTGCGGCGCGACTGAAATCAACGAGCCGATGAAGCTCGCAGCGGCCCGGGCCATAGCGAAAATCGCGCGGGAGGATGTTCCCGAAAGAATCCGGGAGGCGTACCCCGACGCGGTCCTGACGTTCGGGCCGGACTATATCCTGCCGAAACCGATGGACCCGCGGCTGCTTGTCGCCGTGTCGCCGGCGGTAGCCCGCGCCGCTATGGAGACAGGAGTCGCCCGACGCCCGATTAGCGACTGGGACACCTATGCCGAGAGCCTGAAGCGCTACGGCGCCGAATGTGCCGACGGCGTCTGCTACCCCGTCCTTCTCAACTCCCGCGAAGCCCTCGAGAAGCTCGCCGCCCGCTACGGCTTCACCGGCCTCTGACAGCAGGGCAAGGAAGCCGGATGAGTGAGTTTCGCGGACAGGGAGCTTCGCGGGGTTCCGTCGGACGGGTCGGACTAGTCGGACGGGTCAGACGCGACGCGCGCTATTGGAAGTCGGACGGGTCGGACTTGTCCGACTGGTCTGACCTGTCCGACGGAACGGCGCAGAGGCGATTTATCGTTAAAGTTGGTTAAATTGCAGCGGAAGGTTTTGCGCATTTAAATCCTCAACGTACTTTTGGTTAATTTACTAATACCGAATGCTATGGAGGGAGGATTTTTGAAAGCGCAAGGGGGATTCCGGCGCCTGAAGGTGTTTCGGCTGACTGAAATCATATGCGACCTGAGCGTCATTTTTATTGAAAGACACATCCCTGTGAAAAGCCGCACCCGCGACCAAATGGAACAGGCTGCCCGCTCAGGCAAACAGAATATAGCCGAAGGAAGCGCTGCCTCCACAACTTCCCGCGAAACAGAAATTAAGCTTACCAATGTCGCAAAAGCCTCTTTGGTAGAACTTGAACTCGACTATGAGGATTTCCTCAGGCAACACGGGTTGCCTCGATGGGACAAATCCCACCCCCGGACATTAAAGTTACGCGAGTACCTCCGCTCCAAACGATTTCTTGACAATCCGCTGGAAACCGTTGACCGAATGAATCCGGAAGAATACTGCAATCTCGCCATAACACTCATCAACCAAGCCACATATATGCTGCGCCGACTGATGGAAGCCCAGCAGCGTCAATTCCTCGCCAACGGAGGAATCAGGGAGCAAATGAGCAGGGCGCGCCGCGCCCGCTTTGGTAAAGAGAACAATTAAACAGGGAGCTTCGCGGGGTTCCGTCGGACTTTTCGGACGGGTCGGACAGGTCGGACGCGATGCGCGCTATTGGAAGTCGGACGAGTCTGACTTGTCCGACCTGTCTGACTCGTCCGACGGGAAAGGCGGGGGTCAGGAGAGGTGGCGGAGGAGTTGGGGGAGGAGGGGGCCGACGGAGGGTGAGAGGGGGATGGCGGGGTGCTTCTTGAGCCAGGTGAGTTGCTTTTTGGCGTAGACGCGGGTGTTTTTCCGGATGCGTGCGACGGCGGTCGGGAGGTCCCACGCGCCGTCGAGGTAGGCGAAGAGTTCCTTGTAGCCAACGGTGTTGAGGGAGTTGAGATGGCGGAGGGGGTAGACGCGGCGGGCCTCGTCGAGGAATCCGGCCTCCATCATTTTCCCGACGCGGAGGTTCACGCGGCCGAACAGCTCCTCGCGGGGGAGGTCGATGTAGAACTTGACAATGCGGAAGGGGCGCTCCTTGGAGCGGCCGGTACGGAGGGATGAGTACGGAACCCCGGCCTCGAGGCATATCTCGAGGGCGTGGACGGCCCGGCGCGGGTTGCGCAGGTCGCCTGTCAGGCAGTATTCGGGGTCGAGGCGGCGGAGGCGGCCGACGACAGCCTCCAGCCCTTCGTTCTCGAGGAGCGCGCGGCAGCTTTCTCGCACTGGTTCGCTGATTGTCGGCAGGAGGTCGATTCCCTCGCAGAGGGCGTCGATGTACATCATCGAGCCGCCGCAGACTACGGCGTAGTCGCCGCGGGAGAACTCGTCGGCGGCGATCCGGAGCGCGTCCTCCTCGAAGCGGGCGGCTGAATAATAGGCGTCGAGGGGGAGGAACCGGACAAGATAATGGCGCGCCGCCTCCAGCTCTTCAGGGCCGGGGGCGGCGGTGCCTATCGGTATGTCGCGGTACAGTTGGCGGGAGTCGGCGGAGATTATTCCGCAGCGGAGGGTCCGGGCAAGCTGTATGGCGAGCGCGGTCTTGCCGGACGCGGTAGGCCCGGTAACGACCACGAGTGTCTTTTTCTTTTCAGAGTCCAAGCGGGCCGGGGTTATCTTTCGCCGACGATGCGGGCGATCTGGACGATTACGTCGCGGGCCTTCTCCATCGACTGCACGGGCACGAACTCGTAGCGGCCGTGGAAGTTGAGGCCTCCGGCGAAGATGTTCGGGCAGGGGAGCCCCTTGAAGGAGAGCTGGGCGCCGTCCGTGCCGCCGCGGATGGGCTGCACCTTGGGGGTCACCCCGGCGTCGCGCATTGCCTGCTCGGCGATTTCGACGATGTGCATCAGGGGCTCGACCTTCTCGCGCATGTTGTAATACTGGTCCTTGATTTCGATTGTCGCGCAGCCGGGGAACTCGTTGTTGGTCTTGCGCACGAGGTGCTCCAGCTCTTTCTTGCGGCGCTCGAAGCGGTCGCGGTCGTGGTCGCGGATGATATAGGTGAGGGTCGTCTGCTCTACGGAGCCGTCGATGTGGACCAGGTGGTAGAATCCCTCGTATCCCTCGGTATGCTCGGGTGTCTCCCAGCGGGGGAGCATGAGGATGAACTGGTTGGCGATGCGGATGGAGTTGACCATCTTGTGCTTGGCGTAGCCGGGATGGACGTTGCGGCCGGCGAAGGAGACCTTGGCGACGGCGGCGTTGAAGTTCTCGTATTCCAGCTCGCCGACCTCGCCGCCGTCCATCGTATAGGCCCAGTCGGCGCCGAAACGGGCGACGTCGAACTTATGGGCGCCCTGGCCGATTTCCTCGTCGGGGTTGAAGGCTATGCGGATTTTCCCGTGCTTGATTTCGGGATGGGCCATAAGGTACTCGACGGCGGAGATTATTTCGGCGATTCCGGCCTTGTCGTCGGCTCCGAGGAGGGTGTTGCCGTCGGTCACGATCAGGTCCTCGCCGACGTGGCTGAGGAGCTCGGGGAACTCGTCGGGAGAGAGGACGATTCCCTTTTCGGCGTTGAGGGTTATGGGGTTGCCGTCGTAGTTGGCGACGACGCGGGGGTTGACGTTGCGACCCGACATGTCGGGGGATGTGTCGAGGTGGGCGATGAAGCCGATTGTCGCGACACCGGGGCGGTCGGTGTTCGCGGGGAGGGTCGCCATGAGGTATCCGTTCTCGTCGAGGGATATTTCCTCAAGCCCCAGGTCGCGGAGTTCTCTCTCCAGTACCTGGGCGAACTTGTACTGGCCCGGGGTCGAGGGGGTGAGGTTTGTTTCCTCGTCGCTCTGGGTGTCGTACTTGACGTATTTCAGGAAGCGTTCGGTAAGGTTCATTTTTCGCGGTATTGTTGTTTCAGATACGCAAAGTTACAAAAGCCGCGGCAATAAGCGGCTATTTCCTTGGGCAAAAAAGCTTTTTTGAGTAACTTTGCGGTAATTTTCAGCACCCCCGCTCCAAAACGGGGGCCATTACAACGCGAAACAGAAACCTCAGCATATGAACATCCTCGAACTTAGCGAGCAAGAAATCGTGCGCCGCGGCTCCCTGCAGCAGATGCGCGACCTGGGCATAGAACCCTATCCCGCGGCGGAATTTCCCGTCAGCGGCCATGCCAGAGAGATAAAGGAAACATTCACCGACCCCGCCGAAGGGGAGGCTCCCCGGGAGGTGAGCGTCGCCGGCCGCGTCATGGGACGCCGCGTCATGGGGAAAGCCTCCTTCATGGAACTCCAGGACTCCACGGGGCGCATCCAGGTGTATGTCAACCGCGACGAAATCTGCCCCGGCGAGGACAAAGAGCTGTATAACACCGTATTCAAGAAGCTGCTCGACATAGGCGACTTCGTAGGGGTCGAGGGCTTCGTGTTCCGCACCCAGACGGGGGAAATCTCCGTCCACGCCCGCAAGCTGACGGTCCTCTCCAAGGCCCTGCGCCCCCTGCCGATCGTGAAGGTAAAGGACGGGGTCACCTACGACGCTTTCGACGACCCTGAGCTGCGCTACCGCCGCCGCTACGTCGACCTGGTTGTCAACGACGGGGTCAAGGAGATTTTCATGAAGCGCACCAAGGTTTTCAACTCGATGCGCGACTTCTTCAACGAGCACGGCTACATGGAGGTCGAGACCCCCATCCTCCAGTCGATTCCCGGAGGAGCCGCCGCCCGCCCCTTCATCACCCACCACAACGCGCTCGACATACCCCTCTATCTGCGCATCGCCGACGAGCTGTACCTCAAGCGCCTGATTGTCGGGGGCTTCGAGGGGGTCTACGAGTTCTCCAAGAACTTCCGCAACGAGGGCATGGACCGCACCCACAACCCCGAGTTCACCTGCATGGAAATCTACGTTTCCTACAAGGACTACAACTGGATGATGAACTTCACTGAGCGGCTGCTGGAGCGCATCTCGATGGAGGTCAACGGCACTACGGAGGTAAAGGTCGGGGATAACACGATTTCGTTCAAGGCCCCGTTCCGCCGCGTCACCATGCGGGAGGCGATTCTGGAGCACACCGGCTTCGACATCGACGGCAAGAGCGAGCAGGAGCTCCGCGAGGCCGCGCGCTCGATGGGCGTGGAGGTCGACGATTCGATGGGCAAGGGAAAGCTGATCGACGAGATTTTCGGCGAGAAGTGCGAGGGCTCGTACATCCAGCCGACCTTCATAACCGACTATCCCATAGAAATGTCGCCCCTTACCAAGCGTCACCGCGAGAACCCGGAGCTGACGGAGCGCTTCGAGCTGATGGTCAACGGCAAGGAGCTTGCCAACGCTTATTCCGAGCTTAACGACCCGATCGACCAGTACGAGCGCTTCGTCGAGCAGATGCGCCTCTCGGAGAAGGGGGACGACGAGGCGATGATCATCGACCACGACTTCATCCGCGCCCTCGAATACGGGATGCCCCCGACGTCGGGCATGGGTATCGGCATGGACCGCCTGGTAATGCTCATGACCGGGCAGACGACCATCCAGGAGGTACTCTTCTTCCCGCAGATGCGCCCCGAAAAGACTGCCCGCCGCGACAAGGAGGAGGCATACACCGCCCTGGGCATCGACGCAGAATGGGTCGCGCCCCTTCAGAAGGCCGGCATACTGACCGTCGAGGCTCTCGCGACCGCCAACCCCGGCAAGCTCTTCCAGGACCTCTGCGGCATCAACAAGAAATTCAAACTCGGCCTCAAAAACCCCTCGCAGGAACAGCTCGCGGCCTGGATCGCCGCCGCTCCCGCCCCGGAACAGAAAGAGGAATAACCCACCACGCGCAAGCCTATGCTTCCCGAAAACTTTCCCGGAAAAGTGGCCGTGATGGGTGGCGGCTCCTGGGCCACCGCCCTGGCCAAGCTCCTGCTGAAGACCAACGAGACGATTATGTGGTACATGCGCCGCGACGACCGCATCGAGGAGTTCCAGCGCCTGGGCCACAACCCCGCGTACCTTACCGACGTGGCGTTCGACGTGCAGCGCATCGAGTTCTCGTCGGATATAAACTTCGTCGCGACAGAGGCCGACACGCTGCTGCTGGTAATGCCCTCCCCCTATTTCAAGAGCCATCTTGAGAAACTCTCGGTAGACATCAGCGGCAAGCACATCGTGTCGGCCGTAAAGGGCATCGTGCCGGACGAGAACATGCTCGTCACCGACTACATGCAGCAGCGGTTCGGTATTTCTGACGACCGGCTCATGGCTGTTTCCGGCCCGTGCCACGCCGAAGAGGTGGCCCTCGAACGCCCCTCCTACCTGACGGTCGCGTGCAGCGACATCGAGGCCGCACAGCGGTTCGGCCAGGCTCTCTGCGGAGGAAAGAACTGCCACGCGATTCCGACCACCGACCTCAACGGCGTGGAGTACGCCGGGGTGATGAAGAACATCTACGCCATCGCCGCCGGAATTGTCCACGGCATGAAGAAGGGTGACAACTTCCTGGCGATGCTCGTCAGCAACGCCATCCGCGAGATGGAGCACTTCCTCGACGCGGTAAACCCGCGCCCGCGCCAGATCTGCGACTCCGTCTACCTGGGGGACCTTCTGGTAACCTCCTACTCCCGCTTCTCGCGCAACCACAACTTCGGCTCCATGATCGGAAAGGGCTACTCCGTGAAGGCGGCCAAGATGGAGATGGAGCAGACCGCCGAGGGTTACTACGGCTCGAAGTGCATCCACGAAATCAACCTCGAATACGAGGTCTACATGCCTATCGCCGAGGCGGTCTACGACATCCTGTACCGCCGCGTGCGCCCCGAGTACGCGATTTCGCGAATCGCCAACCAGCTTTCATAACGCCAAGGCCATGATCTCTCTCCGCGGAATAAGGAAATCCTACGGCAACCTGACGGTTCTCGACGGCATCGACCTCGACATCAGCCCGGCCGAAATCGTATCAATCGTCGGCCCCAGCGGCGCGGGAAAGACCACGCTGCTGCAGATTCTCGGCACCCTCGACCGCCCCGACAGCGGGACGGTCAGCTACGACGGGCAGATGGTGCTCGACCTGCCCGACAACCGCCTGGCGCGGTTCCGCAACCGCAACATGGGCTTCGTGTTCCAGTTCCACCAACTGCTGCCGGAGTTCACCACCCTGGAAAACGCCGCCCTCCCCGCCCTGATCGGAGGGGAGAGCCGCGCAGAGGCGTTCGCCCGCGCCGAGGGGCTGCTGCGCGACCTGGGGCTTGGGGAGCGCCTCGGCCACCGTCCCGCGCAGCTATCGGGGGGAGAGCGGCAGCGCGCCGCAGTGGCCCGCGCGCTGGTCAACAAGCCGTCGGTCATTCTCGCCGACGAGCCATCGGGGAGCCTCGACAGCCGCAACCGCCGGGAACTCCACGACCTGTTCATCGACCTGCGGGCGAAAACGGGCACTACCTTCGTGATCGTCACCCACGACGAGTCGCTCGCCGACCGCTCCGACCGGATTGTCCACATGGCCGACGGGCGCGTAACCTCAATCTCATCAATGCCATGAAAATACGTTTCGCCATACTCGCCGCCATCGCCGCGGCGATCCTCCCCTCCTGCGACGACTCAGACCAGCACACCCACAACCCGACGGTCTACAACATCGTCGAGCTTGCGTCGCGCGACGAATCCGGCACCGTCTTCCACTATTACCCGGCGCCGGGAAATGTCCCGCAGGCGCTCGTGGCCAAGACCCGGTCGGCGGTAGATGCCGAGCCGGGAGAGTGCGTCTTCCTCGGCTACACCGAGACAGGGGAGCCGGGGGAGGATGGGGTTCCCGTCGCCGTGAAGTCGGTGGCGCGGATTCTGAACACCCAGGCGAAAATCGCGACCGAGGAGGAGCTGCGCGGATGGGACGCGGAACCGATACGGCTCCTGGCCCTATGGCGCGCCGGGGAGAAAATCATACTCCGCTGCCTGTTGACAGCCGACGAGTCCCCGCGCTATTTCGGGCTCCTCATCGACGAGACGACGCTCGCCGAACAGGTGCCGACGGCATATATCTACCACCGCCGCGACAATCCGGCGCCCAACTACACCTCGCAATACTACACGGCCTTCTCCCTCGCCCCGCTCCTCCATCCCGCCGACGGGCAGGAGGCCCCGGCCTACACCGCCCTGCGCATCCGCGTCGCGAACGCCGCCGACCCCTCCCTGTCGGAAATGACGATACCCCTGTAAACCGCACATCCGCAAGGCGTTGGAAGAAGACACGCGACACGGCGACCCGCGGCGGATACCGCTCCACGCACTCGGCGATACCCCGGTACCCTGGCTGTTCGTGAAGAGAATCCTCAGCGACGGCCGCTCCGAAATGCGGAGCTACCCCCACCGCGACGACTATTATATGATTGTCCTCATAACCGCGGGAGAGGCAACGGTATCGGTTGATTTCAAGGACCTTGTCATATCAGCCGGAGAAGCCGTGCTCGTGTCCCCGGCGCAAATCCACGCCCCCTCGGCCGCGACCGGCGGCGTCGAAGGGTGGCTCCTCGCCATAGCCTCCGAACATTTTTCAGAACAGGAAGCTGAACTCGCGGCCCGATACTCCCTTAACCCCGCAGCGGTACGCCTCTCCCGCGACGACGCGGCGGACGCGGAAACTCTCTTCGACATACTGACGCGGCACTCCGGCAGCTACCCGGTCGCGATCCCCCTCGCGGAGTCAATAAAGCAGATCATACTCCATTCGCTCAGCGCCGGGGCCGCGAGGCGCGACGACCGCTACGTCTCAATCGTCGTGCGCCTCAAGGAGCTGCTCGCCGGGAATCTCGTCCGAGAGAAAAAGCCGTCAGCCTACGCCGCGATGCTAAACCTCTCCCCCGTCTACCTCAACGAGGCCGTGCGGGCCGTAACCGGCAAAAGCGCCGGGAGCTTCATCCGCGGCCAGATTGTCCTCCGCGCGAAACGTCAACTCGTCTACACCTCCCTTTCGGCCCAGGAAATAGCCTTCGACCTCGGATATGACGACTACGCCTACTTCTCCCGCATGTTCAGGAAAGAAACCGGCCTGTCGCCGACACAATACCGAAAAACATCGAAAAACACAAGCAATTCCTAAATCCGGCCATTCCCCGCGCGCTCTTTCCGCCGTAACTTCGCGACAGAAAGAAAGAGCATGAGACACAACCGCAACCTTTATATCCAGGTAACCAAATACCTGTCAGCCAGGTCGACTCACGACTGCGCCGCCTGCTGGAAATGCGTCGAAGCCTGTCCGCGGCAAGTAATCGGCAAAGTACGTTTCCTCTGGCACCGCCACATCAAAATCTCCAATCCCGACCGCTGCGTCGGCTGCGGCAAATGCGTCGCCGCCTGCCCCCGCTCAATCCTCACCCTGGCAAAACGCAACGATGCTTAAACACCTGAAAATCTGCGACTGGACGCTCCTCGTCCTTACCCTCCTCATCCTCGCCTCCAGCCTCCAGCTCGAGATCACCGCAGGCGCCACCCCCCTCTGGGTCTGGCTCCATATGGCCGCCGGCACCCTCTTCCTCCTCCTCATCGTCCGCCACCTCTACCTCCATTTCCGCTGGAAGAACTGGTGGACGCGCCTTGTCGCCTCCGGCCCCGCCCCCTCCGCAGCCACCGCCCCCTCTTCCCCTTCTTCCTCTTCTCCCGCTTCCCGCCCAGCTCCCGCCTCTTCTTGCTTCAATGTCAGTGTTCCCGTTCAGTGGAGCGAGCGTAAGCGAGCGGCCTCCCCGCAGCCCCCTGCTTCCCCGCAATCCGCCCCTTCCCGCAACTCCCGCCTCCCTCTCCGCTGGCTGACCCTGACCGGCATACTCCTGCTCCTCTCTGCCATCGTAGCCGCCCTCCACTGGCTCGCCGACCCCGTCCATTCCGGCATCGGCGCCCTCCACGGCAAAATCGGCTTCCTCTTCCTCATCCTCCTCATACCCCACATCCTCCGCCACCGCCGCTTCTATCTCCCCCGCAAACCCGCCGCCAAAACGCCCTTACGCCCCTACGGCAAACCCGCCCCGCACTCCTACCATGGCGAGGCGTAAGCCGAGCAGCCGGGCAAAGCCAGCCCCGCGGGTCCCCTGCCGCCAGGCTCAGCAATAAAGATTCCAAACCGAAGTGCAAAACTTCGTAGCAACGCTGGGGTTCTCCTCACTCTCCCGAGGAGGGGCTGCCCGAGCGGCGGGGGCGCCTCGGTGCGCCCCTGAGAGCGGAACACACAACAGGTTCATAACTGATAAAACATAAAAAAGGAGACCGAAGTCTCCCTAAGATTAACTATCTTTGTCTTGTCATGAACTACAAACAATTAACCTCGCAGCAAAGGTCGCAAATTTTCGCCTTACTGCAAAGAAAAA
>CAJUFH010000060.1 GCA_910585755.1 uncultured Muribaculaceae bacterium
GGATACCGTTGCGCTCCATGAAGATGTAGGGAGCCATCGCGGGGTTCCATTTGCGCTTGAGGTGGCCGAAGTGGCAACCTGCTTCAAGGAGCTGGTCAAATGTTGGTGTTGACATTTTGTTCTTTCGAGTTGTTTACGTTCTTTCGATTACAACCCCGAGGTAGGGAACGCGATCCATCCGCGGGATTTAGATACTAAACTCAGTTTTTGAGAGTCAGCTCACGCCGCCAGGCCGGTATCAGGCCGCCATGGCCGCCGAGCGATAGAGGGAAGCGGATTAACGCTTGGAGAACTGGAAGCGCTTGCGTGCCTTGGGACGACCGGGCTTTTTACGTTCAACGACGCGCGGGTCGCGGGTCATGAAGCCTTCGGCGCGGAGGGCCTTCTTGTCGTCGGGGTTGATTTTCACCAGCGCGCGGGCGATCGCGAGACGGAGGGCCTCAGCCTGCCCTTTGTAGCCGCCGCCGTCGATGTTCACTGCGATGTCGTACTTTTCCTCGCAGTCGAGGGTCTTCATGGGCTGCTTTACGATGTACTGGAGAATCGAGGAGGGGAAGTAAACCTCCAGGGGGCGCTTGTGATGGTGGCAGCTTACGGTGATAACGCCGGTGCCTTCCTTAACGATAACGCGGGCTACGGCGGCTTTGCGGCGGCCTACTGCATTTACTGTTTCCATAAGATGATGTTCAGAAGATTAGGCGTTACACTTACTTCATTTTGTTGATGTCGAGCACCTTGACCTCGAGTCCGTTCTGGGGATAGTCGGGACCGTTGTAAACGTGGAGGTTCTTGATGAGTTTGCGGCCAAGACGGTTCTTGGGGAGCATGCCCTTCACCACGTGGATGTACAGGGGGTGCATACCGGGTTTGAGGTGCTTGTTGAAGGACTTCTTCAGGAGCACTTCGGGGGTAGTCTCGCGCTGACCGCCGGGGTAGCCGGTGTAGCTGAGATAAACGCGGTCGGTCCACTTCTTTCCGGTGAGGACGACCTTGTCGGCGTTGATGATGATCACGTTGTCGCCGCACTCCACGAAGGGGGAGTAGCACGGCTTGTTCTTGCCGCGAAGGATTTTGGCAACCTTCGAGCACAGACGGCCGAGCACCTGGTCGGTCGCGTCGATCACCACCCACTCTTTCTTAACGCTCTGGGCGTTGGGGGTAATGGTTTTGTAGCTTAAAGTATCCACTTCTAATAAGTTGGTTGATAAATAAATAGCTAACGGCGAGTCACACAGGGAGCCAGGCCAAAGGCTCCGGGATGGCTTGGGCCGCGACTGCCTGCTACGGCAATCGAGCGGCAAAGTTACGCATTTTCAGCGGAATATCCAAGAAAGTTTTGTAAATTTGCGCCACGCAAAACAAAACCTCATTATGACATACATCCCCGATACCCTTCGCGCGACGGCGCTCGCCCTCGCAGCCGCGACCACTGCGGCAGCGGCCGCGGCTGATCCGGCACCGGCCGACTCGGCCGCCGTAAAGGCCGACTCCGTGTTCGTATTCACAGACACGAAAGTAATCCCGCACACATCCGTAAAGGACCAGAACAAGAGCGGCACCTGCTGGTGCTTCGCCGGGACCTCCTTTTTCGAGGACGAAATCCTGCGGCAAGGGGGCGACTCGCTCGACCTCAGCGAGATGTTCACCGTCCGCCAGTGCTACCTGGACAAGGCAGACCGCTTCATGCGCCTCTACGGGCAGACGAATTTCGCCGCCGGAGGCTCGACGGCCGACGTGCCCTACGTCTGGCGTATGTACGGGGCGGTTCCCGAGGACGCGTATCCAGGAATCGCCTACGGCGAGGACAAACACGTCCACGGCGAGCTGGACGCCGTCCTCTCTGCCTACCTGAACGCTGTCGCCGCGAAACCGAACAAACGCATCTCGACAGCGTGGCGCAAGGGGTTCGAGGCCATACTTGACGCATACCTCGGCCCGGTACCCGAAACCTTCACCGTCAACGGGAAGACTTATACTCCGAGAAGCTATGCCGACGCGCTGCCGATAAAGCCTGCCGACTACGTTTCCATCACATCCTTCACCCACCATCCCTTCTACGAGAGTTTCGCGGTCGAAGTGCCCGACAACTGGCTATGGTACCCGTCGGTCAACCTCCCCATGGAGGAGATGAAGCAGGTCGTTGACAACGCTATTGAAAAAGGTTATCCCGTAGTATGGGCGGCCGACGTCAGCGAGGGGGGATTCAAATGGAAGGAAGGATTCGCCGTGATGCCCAAGGAACGCACCGCCGCCGACATGGAGGGCACGGAGCTGTCGCGCTGGGTCCACCTTTCCGACAAGGAGCGTTCGGAAGCCCAGTTTGACTTCAAGGGCCCGGTTGAGGAAATCGAGGTAACCCAGCAGTCGCGCCAGGATATGTTCGACCGCCAGGAAACGACCGACGACCACGGCATGGAAATCGTCGGCACCGCGACAGACCAGAACGGCAAGCGTTATTATAAGGTGAAGAACTCGTGGGACACCAACCAGGTTTACGACGGGTATCTGTATGTTTCCGAACCCTACTTCCTGGCGAAGACCGTGAACATCTACGTAAACAAGGACGCGGTTCCCGCCTCTATCGCCAAGAAAATCAAGAAATAAGCGATTATCATACAACCAACAGGCATATTGACAGCGGTTTGTTCCGCGGCGCTCGCCCTCCTTCCCGCCTGCCGCGGGGAGCGGCCGGGAGCACCCGTCGCGGGGAGCTGGCATAACGAACAGTACGCGATCACCGCCGGAAGCGTGAGCTTCTCCGGCGGTGACGCTCTGCTGGTAACCTCCGACTCTACCGCAGAACTGCGTTCCCGGGACATGGAGAGCGCCGAAGCGACGGTCGCGCCGATTCCTCCGGGGATTCCGCTGTTCGAGAGCGACGACCCGCTGCTGACTTTCCTCTACCGGCTCGAGGCCGCGACCGACACGCTTCCGACACGAGGGAGACCCTACCTGCCCTATACATTATATATAAACCCGCTCCCCGCCGACCGCGCCGCCGGACTCCTGGCGGAACGGCTGCGCAACGACCTCCCCATCCCGCCGGAACTACCCCGTTACAGTTGGCCGGTGGTCCGCGACAACGCCCAATGGCTTATGGCGGCCTCGGAAACAGCGCTCGCAGGAGGTGACGGGCGATGGACTAAACGGGTATTCTCAGCCGCCAGGCAGCTTCTCGAACTTGACCTCAGGATGGCGCTCAACCGCCGGTGCGGACTGTTTGAGGGAACGCCGCGCTACCTGCTCGGCCCCGTGTCGCTTTTTCCCGACTGGCTTCAGCCAGTCGACCTGTTCCAAAACATGACCCTCTCGGAGAACGCCTCGTACCATGCCGCGCTCTCAAATATCGAACGGATAGCCGCTCACGACAAAACAGACCCAGGCATCCCCTACCCCTCCTCGGCCCTGCGCGACGCGGTAAACACCAGGCTATGGAATCCGGCCTCCGGCTGCTACGGCGCCGCGCTCTACGGAAACCCGGAGTTCCCCGTAAGGCTGCATTCTGCCGACAACGCCGCCCAGGCGGTCGCCATTCTCGGAGGGACAGCCTCAGAGGCGATGGCTGCCTCCATTGCGGCCAGGACACCAGTAGGTCCTTTCGGCCCGGAAATGCTGACACCGCGATGGAACGGCGACAGCGTGTCGGCCAACGAGTTCCCGCCGATACTACTAAACACGTTGTGGATGGCCGCCATGAGCGCGACACCCAACGAGACAGCATACTCAGCCGCGGTTGCCGCGCTGATAGCCCGCAGGGCAGCGGCCCTACTTGACGGGCGCTCCCATCCGGAAATGTCGGCGGTACGTCCAATAGCCTCTCTCGTACTCCGCGGATTCCTCGGAGCGAAATTCGCGCCCGAAGGGATGTACTTCTATCCCGCCGTTCCGGCGGAGCTCCCCGGCGACAAGCGTGTCACCGGACTGCGTTACCGCGGGGCCACACTCAATATCAGAATCACCGGGACCGGCAGAATCCTCTCGACCTTCACCATCGACGGGAAATCCGCAGCGCCCTTTATCCCCGCTGACCTCGAGGGGGAGCACGAAATAACGATAACGCTGGCAGGCCCATCAGCCGAACCGGGCGAAATAACCATCGCGTCGCAACCGGCCGCGCTCCCTCCTACCCCCGCCGTGGCATGGCCGACTCCGCTTGGCGCGAGACTCCGCTCCGGGAACGGCGCGACATCGGCGGACGACGGCTATGCCGTCTACCTCAACGGGATACTCGACCAGGTAATAATCAGCCCTGACTACAAAGTCCGCGCCCCGCGGGAACTTACCTCGGTCCAGTTCTCGGGGGTTGCCGACAGCAAGCCCGCAGGCTTCGCCTCCGCCCCGCACATAGTCTACCCCAAAGGATGGGAAACTATAATACGCGCCTCCGACCACGCTGTTCCGGGCACACGCCTGATCAACGACATGAAAAGAGCCGCGGGAATCGTAGAGTCGAACCGGTGGAAGAACCGCGCGGTCAGCTTCCGGTTCGACGCGCCGGAAGCGGGAGTGTACCTGGTAGACGTAAGATATTCCGCCAGCCTCGGCATTGTCAACCCACACCGTCGTACCTCCCTCCGGCGGCTCAAAGCCAACGATGTCGAGGCCGGGATATTGGTATTCCCCCAATACTCCCCCGCCTGGTGGCACCGCGACACGGGGGACGACTGGCAGCTTCCCGCGACATACTCCACCCAGCTTGCTGTCGAGCTTGACAAGGGACAGAACAAACTCGAACTGGTTTATTTCCAGCCCTCGCCGGTCTATATCGACCCGCTGGCAAACGCGCTGCTGTTCGACCTCGTCAGAATACGGAGAGTCGGAAATGAATCAAGAAAACCATAAAAAACTTACGTTACATACATCTCTCAAAACCCATGAAACGACTGACATTATTTTCCTGCGGCATCCTGACCGGGGCCGCATCGCTTCTCGGAGCCGCGAAAGCCCCGATTGTGACAAACGTGGAGCCTCCCTACTGGTGGACCGGAATGGCCAACGACACCCTCCAGGTGATGGTAACCGGCCCGGATATCGCCAAAGCGGAAGTGGCGGTAAACTATCCCGGAGTGCGCCTGGCGCAGAATGTCACCCTCGACAGCCCCAACTACCGCTTCCTCTACTTCGTCATCTCCCCTCAGGCAAAACCGGGGACAATGGATATAAAATTCTCTCTCGGCAAGAACCGGCAGACCGTGGCATACGAGCTCAAGGCCCGCGACCGCAAGCCGGAGGAATATGTCGGGTTCGACGCGTCGGACGTGCTCTACCTCGTAATGCCCGACCGTTTCGCGCAGGGAGCGGCCAACGAAGAGCAGCTCGCCAAAGCCTACGAGAAGCTGAACCACCCTGTGAAGCCTGACCGCGCTGACCCCAACGGGCGCCACGGAGGCAACATACGGGGTATAATCGACCATCTCGACTACCTCGATACCCTCGGAGTAACGGCGATATGGAGCTGCCCCGTGCTTGAAAACGACATGCCCGGCGGCTCGTACCACGGCTACGCCACCACCAACTATTACCGCATCGACCCCCGCTTCGGAACCAACGACGACTGGAACGAGATGGTTGCCGAGACGCAGAAAAGGGGTATGAAGGTCGTGATGGATATGATTTTCAACCATTGCGGCGTCGCCCACCCCTGGGTCGAGGACGCTCCCGCCGTCGACTGGTTCAACCATCCGAAAGGGGACGTGCTGACCAACTTCCGCCTGTCGACAATCCACGACCCGTACGTCTCCGACTACGATCTCGACCACACGGTCAACGGATGGTTCGTCAGCGCCATGCCGGACCTCAACCAGCGCAATCCCCACCTTATGAAGTACCTGATCCAGAACTCCATCTGGTGGATCGAATCGTCGAAAATCAACGGCATAAGAATGGACACTTATCCGTATGCCGACATGGAGGGGATGGCGTCGTGGGCCAAGGAAGTGCTCCGCGAATACCCGAATTTCAACATCGTCGGCGAATGCTGGTACGGCAACGAGGCCGGAAGCGCCTTCTGGCAGCGCGGCAACAAGATGAACCCCCGCAACACGGAGCTGCCGACCGTCATGGACTTCAAAATCTCGATTGACGGCCACAAGTATTTCGACGAGGAGACCGACCCCTGGAACGGCCTGAACCATCTCTACGACCATCTCGCCCTCGACTATCTCTATCCCGACCCGCAGAAGGTGCTGACCTTCGTCGACAACCACGATACCGACCGCTTCCTTCTGAAAGAACCCGAGGACCTCGGCTCCTGGAAACAGGCGATGGCGTTCCTGCTCACCTCCCGCGGCATCCCCCAGCTCTACTACGGCACCGAGCTGCTGATGAACGGCTCGAAAGAGGGTAGTGACGGCTACGTGCGCCGCGACGTTCCCGGAGGATTCCCCGGCGACACTATCAGCGCCTTCACCCCCGAGGGGCGCACGGAGCTGCAGAACGAGGCATGGTTTTATCTACAGCGCCTCCTGCAATGGCGCCGCGGGGAGGCCAACGAGGTAATCGCCAAAGGCTCGCTGAAACACTTCATGCCGCAGAACGGCGTCTACGCCTACCAGCGCAAGCTCGGCGACAAGGAGGTTACGGTGCTCCTCAACGGTACTGACAAGCACAACAAGGTGACGATGGAGCGCACTCTCGAAATTCTCCCCTACGGGCTCCAGCTCCGCGACATAGTAAGCGGCAAGGAGGTCACAATCGAGCCGGAGATGACCTTCGGGCCGCGCCAGGTAATGATACTCCAGAACTTCTGACAACCGCGCCTTTCCGATATGAAACGAATAGGAATACTTTCCGACACCCACTCCTGCTGGGATGACCGATACGCCGAGCATTTCGCCGGATGCGACGAGATATGGCACGCTGGCGACATCGGGTGGATCGACATAATACGGCGGCTGGAAGAGGTAGCCCCGGTTGTGCGCGCCGTAAGGGGCAACATCGACTCCGGGGAAACCCGCCGCGCCTTTCCCGAGGTGCTGGAATTTGAGGTCGAAGGGTGCCGCGTGCTCCTGACCCATATCGGAGGCTACCCGGGGCGCTACGCTCCCGGCATCCAGAGCGAACTGCTCCGCTCTCAGACCAACATCTTCGTCAGCGGCCACAGCCATATCCTGAAAGTTATGTACGACGAGGGGCTGAAATGCCTGCACATCAACCCCGGAGCCGCCGGACAGCAGGGTTGGCAGAAGAAACGCACCCTCGTGCGTTTCACCATCGACGAGGGGATACCGCGCGACCTGGAGGTTATCGAGCTTGGCGGCAACCTGTGAGGGCGCTCCCATAACGGCCCTCACTATCCGGGTAAAAAAATAAAAGAACAAAAGATGAGAAAACTACTGATTTGCATAGCCGTCCTGGGGGTAATCGCCACCGGGTGCCGGACAACGGAAAAGAACTACCGCGAAGCCTACGAGAAAGCGCTCGAGAAACGCGACGAGGGGCTTACCGAGGAGGAACGTCTCGCGATCGCGCGAGAGCAGGCAACGCCGAAGAGCGTCTACCGCGGCGACTCCATCCCCCTGAAGGCGATGTGGGTCAACACCGTCGCGGAAACCTCCAAGACCGCCGCGCTCGAATACAACATCGTGACCGGCACGTTCAAACAACAGTTCAACGCCAACTCCGCGATGCGGCGGCTCCGCGAGGGGGGCTACCCCGACGCCTTCCTGCTTATCGACGCCGACAAGAACTTCATCGTCACTGCCACCACCACCTCGTCGCTCGACACGGCCGTCAGCCGCCTCCGCGCCCTGGAAGCCTCCTCCCCGGTCCCCCTTCGTCCCCCCTACCCCTTCATCCTCCGCAAAGCCTCCCGCCGCTGACTGCCACGGATATGATTCCGCAAAAGATATGCAGAAAAAGTTTGTCGCTATAATTTCATAGATGACAAACTTTTTCCGTATATTTGCGAGATTGAGATGAACTGGTTCGAGGGAGTCATACAGAATCCGTGGGTATGGTACAGCGTCACGACGCTCTACGCCCTGATTATCCTGAGTATCATCTGCGTCGTGGTTTCCGAGAACCGCAACCCGGTGAAGACTCTGGCCTGGGTCACCGTGCTCCTCGTGGCCCCCATCGTCGGACTCATCCTCTACATTATTTTCGGGCGCAATATCCAGGGGATTAGGGTAATATCCCGCAAAAACCGGCGTAAGCTGCGCCGCCTCGACGGCTCGGGGCGCGTCAGTCCGGCCGACCTCCCCCAATCGCCCCAGGCGTTGCAGCAAATCAAACTGGCAAGCTCCCTCTGCGGCTCCGACTTCTATCCCGGCAACTCCGCCGAAATCTACGACAACGGAACCGACAAGTTCGACGCACTCCTGCGCGACATCGCCGGGGCGCGGCGCTTCATCAACCTGGAGTATTACATCGTCGAGGACGACGCGATCGGCAACCGCGTTGCCGACGCGCTGATCGAGCGCGCCAGGGCCGGGGTCAAGGTGCGGCTTCTTTACGACCATGTCGGTTCCTTCAAAGCCGGCCGCAAATTCTTCCGGCGGCTGCATGAGGCCGGGATTGAGTCTACTCCGTTCTTCAAGGTCGTTTTCCCCCCGTTCGGCACCCGCATCAACTGGCGCAACCACCGGAAAATATGCGTGATTGACGGCGTAATCGGCTATATCGGAGGAATGAACATCGCCGACCGGTATATCAACGGAGGGAAGTTCGACCTCTGGCGCGACGTTCATATCCGCGTCACCGGCCCGGCGGTAATCTCGCTGGAAAAAGCCTTCGCTGTCGACTGGACCTTCACGGGGCACCCGCTGATTGATGACCCCCACCCCGCCCCGCTCCCTGTCGAGAAGCCGGGTATGGGGATGCAGCTTATAACCGGGGGCCCGACGAGCCAGTGGCTCAACATGACCCTCGTGTTTCAGAAAGCGATTTCCGTGGCCCGCAAGTGCGTCTACATCCAGACCCCCTACTTCCTCCCGACCGAGGGGTTGCTCCACTCGTTGCAGATGGCGGCGCTTGCGAAAATCGACGTCCGCGTGATGCTCCCGGCGCGCTCCGACAGCGACATGCTCCGCTGGGCCTCCAACTCCTACGTCAGCGAATGTCTCAAATCGGGCATCAAGGTATATTTCTACGAAAAGGGGATGCTCCACAGCAAGGTGATCATCATCGACGACGAGTTCGCGACCGTAGGCTCGGCCAACTTCGACTTCCGCAGCTTCGAGCACAATTTCGAGGCGAACATGCTGGTATACAGCCGGGAGTTCAACGCCAGAATGAAGGAACTGTTTCTGCGCGACCAGCGGGACTGCCGCCGCGTGAACCCCAACAAGTGGCGCCACCGTCCGCTGCCGGAGAAGGCGCTTGAGAGCTTTATGAGGCTGTTTGCGCCGATATTGTAAAAGAGAAGCGAAGCGCCCTGCGCTTCGCTTCTCTTTTACAATATCGGGTGAAGGGTGAAAGGTGAAAGGTTAAGGGAAATGGGATGGATGGGAGGGTTGGGAGAGATGGGAGGACTGGGAGAGATGGGACATTTATCTTCACCGTTCACTTTTCAATTTTCACCTCCCTTTCACCATTCACTCTTCTCCTTTCACTATCTTGGCGACGGAGGAGCCGGCGCGGCGGACGAGGAGGGTGCCGGGCGCGGGATTGGCGACGCGGATGCCCTGGAGGTTGAAGTATTCTACGGGGGCCGCGGCGTCGGAGGCCTCTATTTCAAGCGCCGACTGAGCGCCCTTGATTTCGACAATTTCAGAGGGAGCGGCCTCGCCGTCGTTATAGATGGCCGTTACGAAAAACTTGCGTGTAGCGAAGGCGCCATCGGGTGCCTGAGGAATTACGAAGCTGTTGGTACCGGCCGGAATCGGAGCCTCGTTGAGGCTCCCCAAGTATTTAACCTCATAGACGTTATATCCTAAAAGTTCAACGGGGCTGACCTCGGTAAGCGACAGGCAGTCGAGCCATATAGCGTTGGGGATATAGCTCGTCATCTTCGACTTGAAATGAATCGCGACGCGGCGGGCAGTCCCCGGAATCCCTTCAAACACCATTTCCTCGAGGTCAATCGGGTCGGTGGTGCCGGATGAGGCGGCGGGGATGTTCACCCTCACGTCCTCGAACATAGCGTTGAGAAGCGCCGCGGGGCGCGCCGGGTCGAGTTCAGCGTCGGAGTTGGTGTAGAGAATCTCGAAGTTGTTGATTTGCGAGACGGAGAAGTTTTTAAAGCCGATTTTGAAGGAGAGGGTAAGGGTCGACTGCGGGTCGGCCTCAATCAGCGGGGAAATCAGCCAGTCGTCCTGCTGAGCGCCCGACGGGACGGTGACGCAGAGCATCTTCTCCCCCTCGAAGCCGCGCACGAGGTTGCGCCAGGTAGACCCCTGGGGAATCGCGCCGACATTCAGCGCCGAACCCTGGGCGTTATAGACCTGGTCGCCGCCACCCTTGCCGTCGAGGTCGAGCGCCTCCCAGCCGCCGAAGGGGCCGCCGAAATGCTCTTCGTAGCTTTCAAAGTCCTCCGTCAGAGCTACAGGGGTGTAGTCGGGATCAATCGCGTGGTTCCAGGAAAGTATGTCCGCTCCGTCTACTTTCTCGATGCCGACGCCGGTAACCGCGGGGTTTTCCGAGAAAGCAGTCTCGACAGTAAGCCACTGCTTGTTGTTTGAAGCATCCTCGTCACCCTTCATTTCCAAGATAGCCTGGAACCGCAAGTCATCGAACTCGGAAGCAATGGCCGCGTCGATTCTAACCCAGACGGGGAGTTCCACTGAGCCGAGTGCGGGAATGTCAACCGAATCCGGTGTCGGGACCAAAAGTCTCTCCATAGCGGCAACTGACAACGAGTAATCTGCGGCGGCGACAGCCGTAGCGCCGTTGTTCGATACCGTCATTTTCAGTATCGAGGTGCGCCCGGCCACAATCGGCCCGTCAGCCGCCAGCGCTACCGAGAGGTCCTTCCCCGCCATGTTGAAAATGCGCACGTTGTCGACAACGATATTGAACCCGTAGGCCGATACGGCGGTCAGGGCCACGCGGAACTGCGACGTTCCGGCGGGTATGGCGTCGGAGAGAGGCACGACATACTGCTTCCATCCGGCAGCATCCCCCTTGACCGTTACCTCGGAGCCGGCCACGTCGGCCCACTCCCCTCCGTCAGCCGAAACCTGGACCTTTACCAGGTCGTTGCCTGTCGTATGATGGTAGAGATAGAACTGGATAACCGGGGCTGTGGCCGAGGCCGCGTCAATCGGGGCGGTCGCGAGGCGCGCCGAATTGCCATTCATCGAGCGGTAGGCGTGGTAGTAGAGCAGGCCGCCGTCGCCGTCAAACGGTTCGGGCGAGGGCTTGTCTTCCGGTTTGGCGACAGCCTCCCAGTCGAAATTGCCGGACACGCGTTCGGCTGTCCAGAACGACGCCAGGCTGCCGTCGGCGAACGAGTCGGCGAGCGGAAGCGCGAGCAGCCCGTCGGCGGCTGTCGCGAAAGGCGCGGCAGCCATTGCTGTCAGAATAGCGAGATAAAGATGCTTCATAAGATTGATTGAAGAAAAAAGGGCGCGCCTGAATCTCCCTTACGGCGCGCCCCTTCCGTTATATAAAATAGATAATTGGGTCGGTAGAATGTGGCGGTCAGTCGTGAACCGGGCGGATCTGGATGCCGCCGGCGCGGCTCCAGGAACTAACCTTATGCTCCTTGGAATTGATGCGGAGGGCCGAAGCGCCGGAGGAATCGGGGTTGCCGTTGGCAAAGTACGCCTCGGCGTCGCCGCACCAGTAGTAGCCGTCGGTCTGCGTACCGCGGGGAAGCCCCTTGTAGGTCATGAAGCCGGAGGTCTTGAGGAAAATCGAGTTGCCGTTAGGCCCTGTGACGGTATAGCCCGTGCCGGTCCACTTCCAGGTGCAGCGGTCTACGAGTTCCTGCATCTCCGCCTTTGTCGGGATGCGCCATCCGTCGCCCCAGAGGAACTTCGCCGCGTCATACTCGTCGGTGTTGGAAATCTGATCGACAATCTGGCTCACCTTCGGCTCGGGCCACTTGTGTTGCCACTCACTTTCGGGAATTTCGAGGAACTTGTAGTTGTAGGTGTGGGAATAATACTTCTCGACCAGCTCGCCCCAGCAGATGAAGGAGCCGTCGGTTCCCTGGCTGTTGGCGCCGAGGTTGTAGGGGGCCCACTTCACGGAGAGGCCCAGGTCGACCATCTCGCTTTCCGAAGGCACATTCATGTCGGGTCCTACCTCGGGAGCCTTGGGGCCGTAGACGGCGCGGATAGAGAAACCTACGTCGGGATAGTCGACGCTGTTCTCGCCGCAGTCGCGGGTGGTGGCGGTGAAGTTGGCGCGGAAGTTGCGCACGTCAGCCGTTATGTCGGTTGTGGTAGCCTCGTTGGAGCTCCAGAAGAAGCAGGTAGTGCCGTCGTGGGTCTGCTCCGAGCCGACCATGTTGCCGGCGGCGGGGAGGAAAATCGTGTTGCCGTTGACCTTAGACGTACCCATCGCTCCGGCCACCCCGTTGACGGAGGTCCAGGTCCAGGAGCAGTTGTTGATCAGCTCCATCCATTCCTTCTGCGAGGGCATGCGCCACTGCTCGCCCCATTTCATATGGGCAACGTCGTAGCAGGTACCCGAAATGTCGGCGCCGAGCTTCATGAATTTCTCCCACTCGTCGCAGTCCCAGTCGTTGTAGTCCCAGTACATCCATTTGTAGGTGTCCTCGGAGTAATTCTCCTTCGGCTCGATTTCGCCATAGGCGTAGAAGCCGCCGTACTCCTCGGGCGCGGTCGCGCCGACGTTGTATGTCGCCCAGGCTACGGAGAGGCCCAGGTCGACAATCTTCTGGTCCGTCGGGTCAACGGGGGATTCGCCCTGGTTCTCGAACGTGATTTTGCTTACGTCGGCCACTTTCTTGACCTCAGTGTCGCCGTTGGTATAATGTATGCGCATCAGTTTCTCCTGCGCTCCGGCGGCCATAGTGCCCAGGGCGAGAAGCGAAAGCAGTGTAAGATTTCTCATATCGGTTAAAGGGAAACTTTTGTTACGAAATTGTTGATTTTAACGATGTAGACTCCGGCGGGAAGTTCCGAGCGGCTTATTGTCAGGCTCTCCGACGCCTTCGAGGCAATGACGGGCGAGCCCGCGGCGTTGTAGACCTCTACGCGGCTGCCGTCGGGGATGTTGCCGAACGTTACCAGGCCGCCGCTGACGGCTACCGTGACGCCTCCGGCCGCTTCCGCGGTTTCGATACCCGACTTGCCGAGGAAGTCGATCGAGGCGATGTCGTCAAGCTCGAAAGCCACCCCCTCCTCGTCGGGGACTTTTACAGACAGTTTTCCGGCCAGGAAAGCCACTTCCGGCTGCTTGTCGAGAAGGAACACCGACTCGCCGCCGTTGACGTGCTGCACACGCAGCGAAACCTGGGCGGCTCCCGCGAAGGCCGTCGCCACAAGCACTGTTAGGAGTAGAATGAATTTCCTCATCTGATTCGCGTGTGATATAAACAAAAAGTATTAAAATTGCTTACGATTTGACACAATTGGTTAACCCAATGCATAAACAAACAAAAGATATGCAAATATAAGCTAAACATCCCGTTTATTGCCCGTATATACGATTAAAATATATATAATTTTCATAACGTCTGTTAACAACGCCGTTTCGCCGACACTTTGCGCCCTCCCGCCCCGCTTTCGTCCCCTTTTGCCACAAAACGCCGCTCAGCGGCTCCCCGGCGGTGTGTCCGTAGGCATCGAAACACATAATACTACCGGACACATATATATTATTAAATGCGTCGCCATGGCGGTTCCCTTGATGCGGCAGTGGAATGTTCAATGTGTTAGGAGGTCGCACCGACAGCGGAGCGGCGGAGCCGCAGCGCAATTATAGCACCAGGTCGAGCGACCGATGGGAGCGATGGCCTGGTGTTTGTTCGGTCGCGATGTGACGGCTTCGGAGAAGTCGTATAATAAAGGGATTGGGATATGTTTACACACAGATTTCCCAGGTCGCTTCGCTCCACACGGATGCGACGGATTCCCACAGATTTTTCTGAGGGGATGTACATAGTATGTATCTGTTTTCCGCATAATCAGTTCAAACAACCGCCTTGGAGGTATAGTGTACGAAGCCACACAAACTGCTACATTGATATTTAAAATTTGGTATCCTGCGACCGGGAAAGCTCCAAGCGAGTATGCTTTTGACCTCATTCAACGGGATAGCGATAACAATATCGTTGGCTCGACCACCTTCATCTCTCAGGCAGCAAGCGCCGCCTCGGCGCCAGCTATGGAAACAGCGGCGCTATCAATTGAGGAGGAACAAGGCATAGAGACGCTGACCCCGGCGGCTTCTGTGGGCGATGTGCTCGCCGTTGGCTTGAAGTCCCAGGCTCCCGAAAACGCGGCGCTGACCGTCACTTCGGTGCTGGACGGCACAACCGGGACAACGACCTCGTTGCAGGCAGCCGACGAGACCGCGGAAATATTCGTCGGGAATCTGAAACCGGGAGTCTACGCCGTTACATACACAATTGACGGCATGCCGGTAGATACCGCGAAATTCACCAAGCGATAAAGCGATAACCATACAAAAAAGGCGCTGTGTCAAATCTTAGGCACAGCGCCTTTTGTGCCCCGATGAGTGGGCGCCGTCCGAACGGTTCTGATTGGCCGGTACGATGCGCCTTCATATTTTGCGGCATCGCGTGAACAATACCGGGCGGTTCGGTGTTGACAGGCTAAGTGCAAAATTTCCGTAAAAACTTTTGGAAAGTAAAAAAAAAGCCATACATTTGCGGATATTTAGTAAAAGGTGACAGAGAAAACAGCTTTTTCAGGCATCCCGATTCGCGATTTCATCAAATTCAGCTTGCATTTTGCTTATCGGCATTGATTAACATTCAGGCACTGTCGCCAGTCAAAGAAGAGAATTATTAATCGTTTTATCAACCAAAACTTGCTTTATGAAACAAAGTTTTACTCTTAAAGCAGTGGCTCTCGGCCTCGCCGCCGTCGCCACGCTCGGCGCTGCGGCGGTCCGCCCGCAGATGCCCACGGAGTTTTCCTCGGTTAAAAGCAGTCGGATTTCGTTCAATACGAAATCGATTCCGTCTCCGAAGGCTCATACGGTGAAAACTGCCACACCGGAATATTCCGTTATGGCCTCACACAAAATCCGCCCGGCTATTCAGGAGCTTGATATTACGACTCCTGTTAGTCGAATCGACCCCTACGGACCTTGGGCTGATGCCGGAACAATGGAGTATACCTACAACGTTTTGTTTGAAGGTGAGGCTTCCATAACCAAGTCGTATCCTTACCAAAAGCGTACTAACCCGCAGAATCCAGATAATTTCCAAATTAAGGTGGCTAACTGGGGGGCGATGACCGCCGAAGAGGTCGGTATGGATATTCCCGGATGCGAGCTGATTTTGACGGTTACCCCCGCCAAAACCACAACAGGCAAAACTCTTGGTGTAGTGACGACTGCCGCAACGGGTATCAGCCTCGGTTGGGACACCGAGTTTTCTTTCAAGGATGGATCGAAACTCGATGTGCCGATGTACTATTTCGATCATTATTCCTGGGCGCTTGCGGCAACCAAGCTTGACCCGGAGTATATGTCCGCTGAAAATGCAGCTACATGGTACGGCTCTTCGATTTATGACTACACCACTGGCCAATTCGAGCTTATGCCCATGTACTCAGGCGCATCCACAGACGTCAAGCAACTCTCATGCTACTTTACGTTCTATAAACTGAATGCCGATGGAACTGACATTGAAGATTACATCTATGATTATATCCAGCTTTCCGGTAAGTTCTATAATTACGAAGCCAATATCGATGTAAACGCTGGCTATTTCTATCGCAATGCGGGTGAAACCGGTGGATACTTTAAAGCGCCCTTCGAAATTAATGATAATGCGCTTGGCGTTGTGAAAATTCTGAAAGGTGCTATTTCTTCTGAGGCAGATTTAAATGCAGCTTTCAATGCAATGATTGCCAACATCAACAACCCCACACCTGATATGGCCGTATTAGAAACACCCAAGGGATGGATTAATCTTGCGGTAAGCGATTATGCCGATGGCCAATACACCATATTATTTGGCGTAGCGAAAGAAATCGCGGCGGATGGGTCTGCTGACATCGACGGATCTTATAAGACTACTTACCTCGAAGGTGCGGAGTTCGTCCTCGACGGCTTTGCTAAATATAGCGATGCCTTCGTAACAGGTTTTGTGGGAGGTTTTGTTGACGAGAATAAGAATCCGCTTACGCCTGAACAGTTAGGTCTGACGTCGAATTACTCTACTACTTGCCAGGTTGAAAAGTCAGAAAAAGAAGCAGGCATATACCGCTTACGCGCTCCTTATGCGCAGTATAAGGTTGTCGGCCAGTTCGGGTATATGCAGCAGCTCGATTATCTCTATTACGATATCTCAAACCCCGAAAAGGCGTTTGTAGAGCCGTCCATGCTTGGCATCTACCTTACCCTTGGGTCCGGAACCAACGCAAAGGTTTACATTATGGGTGGCACATCGCTTAATGCCTTTACCTTCCCGAATGTCAATGCCGATGATTTCCTTGGCACATACGCTGATAACAAACTGACTTTCCCGAACAAGAACCAGGAAATCTCATTTACGGAAGAGGGTGAAATGTATACCGAAACAATTGGCACTGTAATGGCGCTTATGTATGATCGAGCAACCGGAAAGCTCATCGGTTATAACGTTTCGACCAATCCGACTGATTTCCTGATTGAGACCGGCGTAGTTGACGCTATCGAGAACGTTGAGGCGTCGGCTGACGTTAACGCTCCCGTTGAGTACTACAACCTCCAGGGTCAGAAAGTTGTCAACCCCGCCGCCGGCCAGCTCGTAATCAAGAAGCAGGGCAGCAAGGTTACCAAGATGATTGCCCAGTAAGAATCCAAAATGCGCCCGCCTCTCAGCGGCGACACATAAAAATACCAACAACTGCGAAAGCCGCATCCCCCCCGGGTGCGGCTTTCCTGTTAGCGGTGGAACCGCGGCATAATTATAGCACCGGGTCGGGCGACCGAAGGGAGCGATGGCCCGGTTCAAGGTCTAACGCACGGAAACGGCTTCAGAGAAGTCGTATAATCCCCACCTCATAAGGAACAAAATGATTCACACACAGATTATTGAGGTCGCTTCACTCCCCACAGATGCGACGGATTTCCACAGATTTCAGAAATGACGCATGCGGATTCGTGATACCAAACCTTTGTACATCCCCTCAGAACAATCCGTGTTTATCCGTCGCATCCGTGGGGAGCGAAGCGACCTGGAAAATCTGTGTGTCCATTATTTCCCAATCCCTCTATTATACGACTTCTCCGAAGCCGTTCAATGGCGACCGGACAGACACCAGGCCATCGCTCCCTGAGGTCGCTCGACCTGGTGCTATAATTACGCTGCGGCTCCGCCGCTCCTTCAATGCCACCGCAAGCACATCACCAACAGAAGCCGTCGGGGCAACGCCTCTCAACATTCACATTCAGGCCATCCGGGGACTTGAGCCTAAAGTCAAAGTCGAAACGCAATTTTCCACCTGCGTAGCCCCATATTTTTTG
>CAJUFH010000061.1 GCA_910585755.1 uncultured Muribaculaceae bacterium
GGAAAAACAGGGGAGGCCGCTCGCTTACGCTCGCTTCACAGAACGGGGACACTTTTGCCTGGCGGCCCGGGGGGGGAAACGAGAGATTTACGAGAAACAAAAAAGGACCGCCGACTGAAAGAGGGCGGTCCTTTTTATAAACGGAATCAATATTATTCGCCTTACCTCACGGGGAGCTTAACAGTCAGGCCGTCGAGACTGACGACATAGAGCCCCGGCTGCAGGGGCACGTCAACCGTGGAGCCGCCGAGTGTCGCCTGATAAAGGAGCACACCCGAAAGAGAATAAACGCTTACAGCATCAGCTCCCGCGACTCTGATTCCGCCGGGGATAGCCGTGGCGGTTCCAGCGGCTGCCGTCACGGCATCAATCGCGGACTCGCCGGCGACAATGGTGGCAGCGTTACTCTTGACAGATTCGGAATCGGTGAGGGTAGTAACGTGATATGTGTATTTCACGCCGCGGGTCACAGAGTTATCGGTGAAAGAGCGGTCGGCGGTGCTGCCGAGAAGGGCTCCGTCACGGTAAACATTGTACTTGGCGACATTATGCAGGTCGGATGCCGAAACGAATTTAACGTCGTCAATCATCACGCCGAACATATCCTGGCTGACATAGTTTATAGCGAAATATTTCGCGTCGGCCGGGAGGCGGAACTCGAGGAACTGCCAGCCGAAACGGGGCTTCAGCACCGTGGTCAGCTCGGTGAAGGCCGACGGCTCATCGGTAGTCGAAGACCACATCACGCGCACTGTCTCGGGATAATTCTCGGATATAATGTTCAGATAGAAGGAAACATAGCTACCTCCGACGATTTCGGGCGAAATAAGCCAGTCGTTGGCCGGGTCAGGCTTGATTCCGTTCAGCATCTCCGGGCAGGTCGCAAGGAGGTATTTGTCGCCGGCGTACGCCTCGAGCCCCTCGCCCACGCGGTTAGCGTTGACCACCATGAACGCTTTCGGGAGCTGCTCGTTAGGCATCACCTGGTTCTGGAATTTGTAGACACTCTTCCCATCGCCGTCAAACGCGGTGAAAGCCCCCATTTCGGCTCCGTAATAGAAATCTTCAAGAGTCTCGAAAGACTCGGTCACCGTCTTATTGAGGGCCGGTTCGTCCCAGGTAAGGACGACGCCGTCACCCTTGGAGTCGGCGAACAGGGTAGTTACGACAGGAAGTTCCGGACGGCGGACATGGAATTTAGCGGAAGCCGCGTTATTCGAGGGGACCTCGTCGGGGGTGATGATCTCGGCCTTGACGGTCAGTTCCTGGTCGATATGCTCGGCAAGCGGGGTAAAGGCCCATTCCGCGACAGTCTCAGCGCCAAGGGCTACGGATGGAACTTTCACATCCTGGGTAGCGATTGCTGTCCCGTCGGGAGTCTCCGCGGAGAAACGCACAGTCGGAGCCACGGCGTTAAACCCGAGGTTAGCGATGCGGGCCGAAACCTTAGCCGGCGTACCGACAGAAAGCGGAGCGGCGGTCGAGACATCAAGCACCGCAAGATCGGTAGCGGCAGAGACAGAAACCTTGTAAGAGTCTATCGCATAGACATAATCGACATCGGCCAGGTCTACGTCAACGACGAACTGGACCCAGTCTTTCCCCTGGAACTGCGCAGGGAGGGGATAAGAAACCTCCACCCAATCGGTTCCGGCGGCGCAGTTGATCGTGCCGAGCAGCGTCAGCCCCTCGGTATGGCTGCGGGCATAAACGGTCATCAACCCGGCGTAGGAAGAATAGCGCATCACCGTCATGGAGAAAGCGACATTGCCAAGCCCCTTAGTGGAGAACTTCGGGAAGGCCACCCGGCCCATCGTCTCCCCCTCATCAAAAGGAGAATAAGCCATCAGGGCGCTCTGGTTGTCGTCAGGCACGGCTCCCGACGGGTCGCTGATCATCCAGCGTCCGGCGTAATCGCCAGGTCGCTCAATGGTGAGCGGGGTGTATGTGATCTCCTGGTTGTCGAAACGCTCAATCGCGGGAAGAGCATAAGGGGTTCCGAGCATGTCGGAGACATACACGCGGTCCTGGTCGATCCAGGCGGTAGTGTCGTCGCTGACGCCGGCGGCGTTACGGGGGAGCACGCGAATCTTCACGGTGCGGAGCTGCGCGCCGGCCGGCATAGTGTAGGTGTAAGTAAGCTCATTACCGACTGTCGCGATCTGACGGTATTCATCGTCTGGGCCGTCGTTTAGATATACTACATAGTCGACCTTGTCAAAATCGACATAACCGCCGTTCTTTCCCTCAGTCGGGGGAGTCCAGGTGAGCTTCATCGACATATTGTCGGGGCTAAGCTCCGCCTTGAGGTCGTGGATTCGCATCGGGAGCACGACACCGGTATAAACCGACAGGGGCACCGGCTCACCTTCCATATCGCCGTCGACCTTCAGCGAGAGGGCGTTATCGCCCTGGGCCGTCGCCACTACCTGGCTGACCTTCGCACCGGGAAGCGCCTTCACCGTCTTGGTCTCGACCGGGGTGGCAATGGTCGCCGTCAGCTCTTTGGAGGCGGGAAGCGGCTTACTGTTCATCGCCGTGGTAGGCATCGTGAAGGAGACAGTCGCGGAAAGCGCGCCCTGCTCGCCGGGGGTCACGAACACGTCGGCAGGCTGCATAGGCGCGGCTGCGCTGCTCTCCATCGCCTTGACTGAAATGTTCTTGAAAGTCGCGGGCCACGGCATAACATCTCCTTCTTCCTTTGGCGAAACGCATCTGAAACCAATATAGTAGGTTCCCGCCTCTCCCGGAACGGCGAATTGTATTGCCTTCTCGTAGGGGGTGTCTTTTTTGGGAGGATAGTATCCATCAATCCTACCAATCAGAGTAGTCATCGCGCTTACCTCAGGCGCAGTACCGATGTAGAACTCGATAGATGCCTGCCAGCTTGGACCGGCCATATTCATTTGGATTGTGAAAGCCAGCTCATAGTTGGAGGCGACATCAACGAAGCGCAACCCTGGCGTGATAGCCCAGTCATCACAATCCATATTATCATTCGAAGGGCTTGTCATTCCATTGGCCTGGTATCTCCACTGGCTCTTGTCACCGTTCGCATTGATAATAGTAAAGTAGCTGAACTCTTCTTGCGTCATTTCCATTTCCATCGGTAAATCGACAGAAAAGACTGGAGCCTTCTGGGGTATATTTATGGAAGAAGACTCACCCGGAGAGGTACCGATAGCTACCGCTGCCACCCCTGTCATCGCGGCTGCCAAGGCCGCCAACAAGAATATTTTCTTCATACAGGATATTGGGTTAATGAATAATCGATTATTAATCGAATTTGGTATCGTCCCCAAAGATATGAATTATTCTTAAAAAACGCAAACCGCCGGAATATTTTCCGACGGTTTTACTAAAATTTCCTAATGATGCACCTGTTGGGCAAACGCGGGCTTATTCATAGAGATGGAATATACGCTCCATCGGCGTCCATTTCTGCGCCGAAGTCTGTCCCGGCTCGGCAGCCTGGAATACCGACATGTAATCCTCCCACTCCTGTTGTCTCGGAAGAGACGCGAGACGGCTCATCGCCTCGTCCCAGTCGAAATCGAGCGGGGTTTCCACTATCATGAACGCCCTGTTGCCGAGAAGGTAGATGTCCATGTCGAGGATGCCGACACGGCGTATCCCCTCGAGGATTTCGGGCCAAGCGTTACCCTCGGCATGCCGGCGGCGGTATTCCTCGATCAGCCGCGCGTCGTCGCGGAGGTCGAGCGTCTGGCAGTAGCGCTTCACAGGCTGCCCGTAATTCTTGACGGGAAATCCCTGCGTCCTGGTTTCCATATCCATATTATTATATATTATACTTGGTATCGCCCCCTACCCCAGCATTTTTGAGATAGGGAATATCGCCTCGACAGCGTTTTGGTCGGGCCGCGTCGGGACGGCTGTCGCGTAATTGCGAGCCAGCCAATAGAGGTCGGTGTCGTCGGAGTCCGGCTCCTCGTTAATCTGCTTGCCTGTCAGCCAGAAGAACGGCTTGCCGTGAGGGTCGGTATATTCCTGGTACTCCTCCGTCCAGCGGCTGCGCGCCGAGCGGACTACTTTCAGCCCCTCGATTTTAACCTTGGCCGGGAAATTGACATTCAGGCATACACCCTCGGGTAGGCCGTCGCGAAGCACGCGTTCGGAAATTTCCTTAACAAAACGCAGACATTCGGAAAAATCAGCCTGCAAAGAATGATGGAGCAACGAATAACCTACCGACGGGATGTTGTTCATGCACCCCTCGAACACCGCGCCCATCGTGCCGGAATAAATCGCCGAATTGCCGGCGTTTGACCCGTGGTTGATACCCGCGAGCACAAGCGACGGGCGCCGCGGAACGATATTGTGCAGCGCCAGCTTCACGCAGTCGACCGGAGTGCCTGTCACAGAACGCATCCGCGCCCCGTTATAGTCGGGATGCTCTATCACCTTCAGCGGCGCGTTTACCGTCATCGCCGACGACTGACCCGAATGAGGGTCGTCAGGAGCGACAACCCACACCTCGCCGAGGTCCGCCACGCAGTCTACCAGGCAGTGGAGGCCCTTGGCGTCGATGCTGTCGTCGTTAGAAATCAGAATAAGCGGTTTTTCCATATATCATCAATTTCACCCGCGAAGTTACGAATTTTCCCCGGATTCCAATGGTTACCAATAGACAACCTCCCCAAAACTGATGTTTCGGGGAGGTTGTCATATGTGTCGGCCGGATAGGAGCCGGCAACGGGGGGATTAGCGGACGGCGACCTTGGCGGTAGCGGTGCCGACGGCTACGAGGTAGACGCCGGAGGGAACGTGGACGAGGGTCATGTCGGTGCCGGGGGCGGCGTAGATGGCGCGGCCGTCAGCGGCGAAGACGCGTACGCTGTTGCCCTGGGCGTTGGCGATGGCAATCAAGCCGACTCCGGTAGAGATGGTGTAGCCGTTAGTCTCGACCCCATCGATACCGCCCGTAATGGTCGATACCTTGTTGGAGGCCGCGGACTCTCCCTTATCGTAGAGGGCGGTGACGTGGTAGATATGTTCCGCGCTGTCGCCGAGGGGATGAACGTAGCTGGTGGCGGTCACAACGGCGTCGTTGACCTTCACATTGTCGCGATAGACGTTGTAGCCGAGGAGCTGGAGCTCAACAGGCCGTTCGGACGCGGGAACATAAGTTACATCGTCAATCATCAGGCCGAAGCCGCCGTGGGAGTTGCAGCGGATCGCGAAATACTTCGTCCCGGCGGGGAGGGGTACGCTGACGGTGTTCCATTCCTCGAATCCGACAATGTCGCTTCCGGCAAACACGCGCGAGAAGTCCGACATATTGTCGCTATTCGAGGAGGCAAGCACCTCGAAGCTCTCGGCGTACTGCATGCCGAGGCGCTTGACTTTGAAGGTGATGGTCTGGGCCATCCCGGAGAGTTCGGGGGAAATCAGCCAGTCGTCGTTCGGCATATCCTCTTCGGTCTTAGGATCAATCGAGCAGAAGGCCACGAGGTACTGCGCACCCGACGCGGGTGCGAGGTAGTTGGGGTCCCCGTTGTCATAGGCGATGGAGAGGCCCCCCTTAACCGGGTTGAACACCATCCAGGCCTTTGGGTCGTACATGTTGGGGTACTTGGCGAACTGCATGCCGTAGGTCTCGTAACCGTCGACATCGACATTCATCCAGTCGCCGAAGTTGTCAATCGCGAAGGGGGCGTACGCCTCGAAGTCGTCGGTGACAGGCTCCGCATCGCTTCTGTCGGCGGTCGGCTCGCTCCAGGTCAGGGTGGCGTTCGTGCCCTCAACCCTTATGTCGAGGTCCCTGACCGCCGGGAATGTCGGCTGCTTCACCTTTACGGTCACGCTCTCCGAGCGGTTGTTTGCCGTGTTCTGGTCGGCGGCGTAATCAACCTCGGCGTAGTAGGTCACCTCGGCACCGAAGTCGAGCGTCGGCAGCTCCTCGAAGGAAACGGTCTTCGTCGCGTCAACGGCGAGTCCGTCGGCCACGGGAACAGTTCCGACAAGCGCGTCGTCGCGGAAGAGGTTCACTGAGTAGGCTCCCGAAGCGGCCTGTCCGATATTCTTGACCGTCACATCAACGAGCGCGTGCTTCTGGTATGTAAGGCGCGAGGGAACGTTGATGGCGCTTATGGTCAGGTCATTGTCGATATTGTCGTAGACGCGGATATTGTCGAGGTAAATCTCGTTGTCCGAACCGGCCGTCACCTCGAACGCGAAGCGGATGTGGCGGCAGTCGGCCTGCAATTGCTTCAGAGGCACCTCGGCTTTCGTCCACGCCTTCGCGCCGGAAGCCGTCGCGAAGTCTATCTTCAGAGCCGACTCGAAATCGCCGCCGTTCTTGGAAACGAGCAGCTCGATCGTGCCGTTGTTGCCCGGGTTGTTGTAGTACCAGAAACTGAGGGTCGGATTCACTACGTTGCTGATATTGAACTTGCCGGAGTAGAGCGCCCCCTTATCGCCGACCGCGGCGGGAACGAATGCGATCATGCCCCCGTCAGCGTCCTGAACGCCCTGGGTGAAAGGCTTGAAACCACCCTGCTTCATCTCCCATTCGGCATCCCCTTCGCTCACGATAGCCGCCCAGGGTCCTGCCTGGAGCGCCATGGCCGCGAAGGACTCGGCGTAAGGAAGCTCGTGGGGAGTCCCGACAACAACGATGTTGGAAATAGCCCACTCAGACTGGCCCCCTTGCGATACGGCGACTACGAGATAGGCCATCGTCGTATGCTGCGTGATCGCGGGCTTGTCGGTGACCGTGGTGGAGAAAAGCTGGTCGGCGAAAGTATCGCTGTCGGTCGAACGGGCTACATAGTAACAAATCTGCGACGGGTCAATAAATCCGCCGTTAGCCCCCTCGGTCACCGCGTCCCAGGTAATGGTGAAGGAACCGTCGGCGTTCTCGACTGCCTTGACGTTCTCGACTGCCTTTGGAATGTCAACCCCGACCCAGGCGGAAGCCGTCGCCGGTTCTCCCGCGTCTGTGCCGTTGTAGCTGACGACAGTATATTCGTTGACACCCTGCTGCGCCTTGACATCCTCGAAGCTCAATGCGCTCCCGGGAGCCGGGTTATCGAAGGTGTTGATAACGGTCTGGCCGCGGTAAAGGTCGATTTTGGTAATAGCGGCAAGGCTCCCTCCGTCCGCCGTCTTGGCGGGCGCGGTAAAGTTGACGGTAGCCGCCAGGCGCCCGTTGGCCGCGGGAGTAACGGCAAGGTCAGTTACAGCCGCCGGAGCGTTCAGGTTCTTGCCGGGGATAATCGTCAGGTTATCGAGATAGAGCCAGTTGCGGTACTTCGGCGACACGTCGTGGAAACCGATGTAATAGAGGCCGTCGGAAGGCACGGAGAACTCCTGCTCGAAAGTCACGAAAGCGGAGCTTTTAACCTCGGTCCGGGGCATTATTATGCGGCCCATACCGTTGACGGTCGCGGTTGTGCCAATCGCGACCTCGAAGGCCTCCGACATTGTGTTGCTCGTCGAGGCGGCGTCAAACGCCAGGATGTACGAGCGGTTTGCCGTCAGATAGATGGGAGGAGTAATCAGCCAGTCGTCGCTCACGTCGGTGCGCTGCGACGCCATGCACCCAACCGCCTGTTTGTCGGAATAGTAGAGCCATTCCTTGCCGTCGTCCTCGACATCGATCGTCGTAAACATCGGCCAGGAGAGGTCGTTGGCGAAATCCTCGAAATAAGGTATCTCATAATGGGTGCCGAACACGAGGTTGTTGGAGGTCGCCGCACCACCCTGCTGCGTGCCGCTCAGAGCGCGGACCTCGTACCAGTACGACTTGACAGGCACTCCGAGGTTAGCGTCCACTACGGTCATCGCCGCCAGGTCGTCGGCCACAACCTTCATGTCAGGGAAACGGGTCACCTTGTAGCGGAGTGCCGCCTGGTTAAGGAAGCCGCCGTGGGAGGTAGAGGTCGGCGCGCTCCAGGTAACGGTCACCTTGTTGTCATTCTTCGACGCGGTCACGTTCTGCGGAGCGGTCGGCAGGTCGTCCCCTATCCATAGCGAGGTCTTGACCGAAGGCCCATCCCCTGCCGCGTTGGCCGAGGAAACCACGACTTCGTAATTCCCGGGCTGCGGGGCGGTCACATCCGCGCTCACGGCAGCTCCGGCGGCCGCGGTTCCCGTAGCGGCCTCAACGCCGTTAAGGGTAACGGTATAATTCAGACTGCCCGATAGAGCTGTACCGGCATATGAGACAGCCGGCATCGTGAAGTTCACCTTGCCCGTCAGGCTGCCGCGGTCGAACACCGCCGTCAGGTCGGTAGGCTTGAAGGGAGCCTCATCGGCATACGAATGGTCGACCACATAAAGTCCTGCAATCTGCTCGTCGCCGGGAATGTTGCAGACCTTGGTCACAGCGCCGGTAGCGGTGTCGACGGTGTAAAGCGCCGTAAGTATGCTCTTGCCGGAAGCGACCCAGTACATCTGGTTGGTACGGAAATCGCATGTCGCCGACTGCATGTAATACGGGTCAATGCCGGTGTCACCGATGCGCTTTACAGCGCCGGTCTGGCGGTCGAACGAGCATAGCCAGCCATCCTCGTCTATACCGAAGATGTTGCCGCGGGCGTCAGCCGCCACTGCCCAGTAGCGCTTATCGAGCTGGGCGATTCCCTCGCGCTCGCCGTACTGGTTGAGCTTTCCGAAATAATAGGTATAGGCATCGGGAATCACCTCGTAATCCTCGAACACGCCGTAAATCGTGTTGTCGACCGGGCAATACGCCAGATCCATCGCGATGCTGTGCTCGTCAATCGGGTTCTGGTCCATCGAGCTGCGGTAAAGCTCGGTCCAGGTTTCCGTGTCCTGCACGCCGTAGTGGGCGTAAATCTCGTCGGACATCAGGCCGTAGTGCCACTCAATATAGTAGTACTTGCCATCATAATAGGTGCCTCCGCCGTCAACGGCAAAGCGCGCCGCGTCGTCATGGAACAGAAGCGTGAGCTGGGGATTCGGACCTACGTCAAACGAATATATGCCATTCTGGAGATTCCCCTGCCCGGTCACATAACCAGCCAGGGTTACCCTGGAGGGGGCAGCCATGGCGACTCCGCGCGGGGCGAACGAATTGGCTGTAACAGGTGAGGTCGAGATTCCGAGGGTGTTCAGCCCCGAAAAGTCGCGGTGTTTGAATAAATGGTTTGCCGGGCGGCGGCTGTGCTGTTGCGAAGCCGCTTCAGCGCCCTTGCCCCGGTATACCTTGACTTGCGCTTCAGCGGAAGCGCCGGAGAGGGAGAAAGTCGCCGCCAGGACAAACAGCCCGGTCAGACGACGAAGTAAGGATTTACGCATATAGCTGGTTTAAAGAATTGGATGTCGCGAATATACACTTTTTTTACATATGCAACACGCATAAACCAGCTAAAAAAGCCACTTCCGGGCGCTTTTTCGCCACTTTTTATTCAAAACGCTACCAAAATCCCGCTTTCCGCGCCATTTCGCACAGTCCGCTCCCGTCATTGCGACAAAACGCCAGCGCATCGCGCCTTCACTCCCCCATAAGAGCGACCGCCTCTGCCAGAACCCCGCGAGCCACCTCTAGCGGATTACCGCAGGGCGCGGCCGCATAACGAGCCTGGCTGTTCACCCACGCGTCATCCATGGCGAAAAAATCCAAACGGGGAACAGAGTCAGAGTCCCAAGAGGAAAGTCGCGCTTCGAACCACGCCTTCCACCGGGGCGCGTAAACATCCCGGAGCATCCCTGACCACTCGCGGTTGGAGTAATCGCGCAGACGCCCGTTTTCAGCGGGCACTCTCGGTCCCCAGGTCGTAATCTGGCGTCGGGCACCGCGCTCATATACAGCGGCCGCGGCCTCGTCACCGCCGGCTCTCGAGCGCGCCTGTTCAAGCCATGCGCCGACTCGGAACCTGGACATGGTGCCCAGCAGCGAATCCTGCAGTTCTATCAAGCGTAGAAAACGAGCCGAGGCCGCACGGTACGCCTCTTTGTCGCCCAGCTCGGACGCTTCTCCGAAACTCGCCGCGGTCTTCCGGGCGATTTCGTCCAGAGCCTGCCGCGTGAGGTCTACGACATCGTATATGAAATGGCCGTTATCTCCAAGCTCGGGAGCAGCCGACAGGAGCGCTCCGGCGGCAGCGACCACGTCTTCCCCGGCGTAATAGTCACGGGAATTGCTCCAGGCCGACACCTGACGGGGATTGTCGCAGGGGCGCGCCATCATAAGCGATTCACGCGTTCCCTGCTGAACAGAGTCCGCGGGACAGGCGTACACCGAACGGGCAAGCAACTCCCATGCCCGCGTCGCAGCCGGATGGGGCCTGCCGTAGCGGGTCTCAGCAAAATCCTTCAGCCACCCGCCCAAGTCAAATTCCTCCTCCCATGGCATATCTGAGAGTAACTCGTACATAACGGGATTGGTCTCTATCCCCTCCATAGTCATACCTACCCCGGCGAGAGCCGGCGACTCGGCGAGGGCCCGGCGGTATCCGTCAGCCATCGCTTCCATCTTCCCGAACAGCCCTTCGTTTCCCCCGAAGTTATGCAGCATGCAGAACACCCACGGATGACGCGAATATATTTCCGGTCGTTTATGCCAGACCGGCTGGTTCTCCGCCTGAAGGTCGAGCACGACAACCGATTCCGGGGAAAGCCCTCTGAGCATCTCCGTCCGCGGGTTCGCCTGCCATCCCTGCGCTACCCATACGGCACCGGGGCTGGCGCGCCGCATGGCGTCCATTATAGCCTCCCCGCATTTTTCCAAATCCATCCCGCCGGTATCTCCACCTTCGTGGAAAGGGTCCACACTGTAATATGAAGCCTTCCCGTACAGGCGCGTCAGCTCTTCATAATAAATATCCGCGACCCGCGCGAAAGCGCTGTCGGTCGGCTCGATTGCCGCCGGCCGCACGAATCCGAGCCACAACCCGGGATCCCTGACCTGAATCCCGAGGATTTCCCCAGCATCATGGGGCACCATCCCCCCGTAGCCCGGGAGTACAGGCTCCATGCCCCATTCGCGCATCCGCCCGATAATCCTTTTGGCAAGGTCGGCCTGCCGTTCATGGTGCCCCGCCGGAGCCGGACCGTCCCACCCTTCGAGATTGTTCATAAGCCACCACGCCTGGAACGCCGGGCCGGCTATGAAGCTGTCGACCCTCTCCGCCGGATACCCCAGGCGCAGCAGTGTGCCGCGCCATACCTGCCCCATACCTTCCGCCATCAGGGGCATATTGACGCCGTGGAGCGCCATCCAGTCTATTTCGCGTTCCCACCGGTCCCAGTCCCAGTATGCCATGGAATAGGAGTAGGTGCAGTAATTCAGATAGTAGCGCATCCTGGCGCGGCATGTCATACGCTCTGCCTTCCCGACGCCAGGCAGCCGTCGCGGAAGCGCTGCCTCCATGCCGTCCCAGGTCAACTGCACCCTGGCGCTGTCTCTCAGATACCTGCGGAGACCGACCGCGGCTCCAACCATCGTGTTGGAACGTATCAGGGGCCGGTTGTCCACGGAAGAGGACAGCTCATACCAGTCCGGGGAGTCCTTTCCCGACGCCGTGATTTCTACTTCGACCTTATCGGAAAGGCCCGGCGACACGCGCTCCATCATCGAGCGCATCGGTTCCGGCGCGGCCGCGCATGCGAAAAGAGGCACAAGCAGAGTTAGCAGAAAAGAAAGTCTCATATAATGTATTATGAATTTGGTTATTTCGTTAATTGACAATGACTGGCGGGAAAGGCTTCCGGGCATTATTTCTGTGTTGGTTCCCAGACATAAAGGCGGTCCGACGGACGGATTTTGACATCTATCGGAATCGAGACGCTGTCACCCTTGCGGGCCGCCACCACCGGCTTCAGGCCGACGCGCAGCTCCTCGACGCGGCGGATAATGGTGCCGGTCGTAGGCCCGACAATCACAATCTCGTCGCCGACGCGCAGCTCCCCGGCCTCCATCATGAACTCGGCGACCCCGAGCTTGGAGAAATAACGCACCCCCTTGGCCGCGTAACGCTTCACGCGGGTAGCGGAAGAACCGTATTTCATCGACCACTCCCCGAGGCGCTGGCCGAGGTAATATCCGTCCCAGAAACCGCGGTTGAAAATCTTCTTCAGGTCCTCCTCCCACGCCGCGACGCGTTCGGGCGTGTAAGTGCCGTCGCAAAGGGCCTGCAACGCCTCGGAATAAGCCTTCGTCGCGAGGTAGACATACTCGGGACCGCGGGCGCGCCCCTCGATTTTGAAAACGCGTACCCCGGCGTCGACCATCTTGTTCAGGAAATGTATCGTGCGAAGGTCCTTGGGCGACATTATGTATTTGTTCTCGATGTCGAGCTGGTCCCCCGTCTCGCGGTCTGTGACGGTATAGCCCCGGCGGCAGATCTGCGTGCAGGCCCCGCGGTTGGCCGAGGAGTTCATCTCATGGAGCGAAAGATAACACTTCCCCGAAACGGCCATGCAGAGCGCCCCGTGGCAGAACATCTCGATGCGCACAAGCTCCCCCTTCGGCCCGCGGATTTGCTCCGTCTCAATCGCCCGGTGGATTTCGGCTACCTGGTCGAGGTTCAGCTCGCGGGCAAGCACGACGACGTCGGCCCACTGGGCGAAATGCCGCAGCGTCGCCGTGTTGCCGACGCTCTGCTGCGTTGAGATATGCACCTCCAGCCCCGCCGCGCGGGCCTCCAGGATGGCGGCCATGTCCGACGCGATAATCGCCGTTATCCCCGCCTCCTTCGCCGCCGCGAGAATCTCCCGGAGCTTCGGCATGTCGGAGTCATAGATTATCGTGTTTACAGTCAGGTAGCTGTTGACCCCCGCCGCGCGACATTCCGCCGCGATCCGCCTCAGGTCCTCAAGAGTGAAATTCACGCTCGAACGGGCGCGCATGTTAAGCCCCTCCACCCCGAAATATACCGCGTCGGCCCCGGCCTGGATGGCCGACCGAAGCGACTCGTAGCTCCCCACAGGAGCCATTACCTCAAAATCCTTGCGTTGCATATTCTTTCGCGTTAACTGCGCGAAGTTACTAAGAATTTTCGGTATATTTGCACCCCCTTAACAAGACAGCATTAACAGCATTATGAGAATCGCAGTATATTGTTCGGCGCGCCGCAACATCGACCCGGCATATGCCGAGGATGCGCGCCGTCTGGGCCGCTGGATCGGAGAAAACGGCCATACGCTCGTCTACGGAGGCCTGGAATACGGCCTGATGGACGAGGTAGCCCGCGCCGCCGCCGAAGCCGGGGCGAAAGTGGTCGGAGTAGTACCACAGAGCCGCCTCCGCGACCAGCACCCCCTCAACACCGTAAGCATCGGTGTCTCGACCCTCCACGAACGCAAGCAGACGATGGAGGAGAACGCCGACGTCTTCGTAGCCCTCGAAGGGGGCCTCGGCACGATTGACGAAATCGTCTCCGCATTGGTCTCCATGACCTTCTTCCGCGCATTCCAGCCCATATTCATGCTCAACCGCGACGGCATCTACACCCCGCTGAAACAACTGTTTGAAACCCTGGAACAGCACCGCCTCGCAGGCCCCCCGGCTACTGAGGCCGTCAGCTTCCTCCCCGACATAGAATCTCTCACAAACGCCCTCGACGAGCAGGCCGCGCGCCTCGCCGACGAACAATAAAAAGACTGAACGACATGAAAATATACACACGAACCGGCGACCGCGGAGCGACATCGCTCGTAGGCGGAAAACGCGTCAGCAAAGCATCCGAACGACTCGAGGCATACGGAACCATCGACGAGCTGAACTCCCACCTCGGACTCCTCCGGGCCACCCCCGGACTACCCCCCGAGGCCGACCCGCTCCTCGAATACGTCCAGAACAAGCTCTTCAACATCGGAGCATATCTCGCCACCGACAACGCCGGAAACCCCGACCTCAAACCCGCCGGCCTTTCCGAAGACGCCCCCCTCCGGCTCGAGAAAGCCATCGACGAGGCCGACGCCGAGCTGCCACCCCTCCGCGCCTTCATACTACCCGGCGGCTCCATGGCCGGAGCGCAGGCCAACGTCGCCCGCACCGTCTGCCGCCGAGCTGAGCGCCGCATAATCGCCCTCGCCCGCGAAGCCGCCGTAGCACCCGAGGTGACAACCTTCGTGAACCGCCTGAGCGACTACCTCTTCACCCTCGGACGCCTCTGCAACCACCGCGCCGGCGTCCCCGAGCCCGAATGGCGCCAGGACCTCTGAGCCCCCGAGTAAAAAAACAGCCCCGCGATAATAAAACCCTCCCCCGCTCGTTATTGGTATAGCGCGCCGCGGAGCGACCTGTCCCCGCTGCCTCAAACCACAACGAACCTAACAATAAACCAACAAATTACACCATAATGTACTGGACACTTGAATTAGCATCCAAACTCGAGGACGCGCCGTGGCCCGCCACCCGCGAAGAACTCATCGACTACGCGCAGCGCTCCGGCGCCCCGCTCGAAGTAATCGAGAACCTCCAGGAAATCGAGGACGAAGGCGAAACCTACGAATCAATCGAAGACATCTGGCCCGACTACCCCTCCAAAGAAGACTTCTTCTTCAACGAAGAGGAATATTGATATAAAATCCATCCGATTTTAAGGCATAAACAACTAATATACAAGCGATTGACAAGAGAAGAAATAAACTTGTCAATCGCTTTTTGTATCTTTTTAGTGCAAAATAAACTTGTCCATTTTCAGGTATTTAGCTCCGCAGAAATTTGTTAACTTGTCTATTTTTCATTAAATTTGCACCATATTCCAACCTTGGTGAGTATTAAAACAAGAAAGATATGGGCAGACAAAAGAAACCGTTCCCCTTGGGGCATTTCAGACTTCGTTATCCGAAGAATTACGATAAGACAAAGGTATATCCGGTGGAGATAGAATACATCTTCAGCGGGAAACCGCTCCGCCGGAGCATGAATATTTCGGTGAAAGTCGAAGACTGGAATCCGAATGGTAATAATGGCCGTGGCGAGATTCGTGCTTCCATGCCGGACAGTGTCAGGTTCAACAATCTTCTTTTGATGAAAGTCAATAAGGTTGATGCCGCACTCAACGAGTATCATCAGGCACATCCCGGCGAAGTATCTGAGGAAATCATATCAGCATTTCTTGATGACAAACCCATTACCCGAAAGGATAAAGGGGAAGACTTTATTACATTCGTATTGAAACGTCTTGACTCGGAATACAGCCGCAACAAAATTGGCTACAGCCGTTATAAGAACGGTCAAAGTTGCATGAATATATTTCAGCAGTTCTTGCGAGCCACCAATAATGGAACTTATAAGCCGGACGGATTATATATAGGTGAAGTCACACCGGAACTAATTGACAAGTACATCAAATGGCGCCGGGATTTCAAGAATAACTCAGATGCCACAATCAACCACTCACTGACACCAATATTGAAAGGATGCGAGGCAGCATGTAAGATGGGATTGATTGACCGCGAAGTCAATGCGGCGATTCAGGATATGCGTATTCAAGAAAAGGCATCGCTTGAAGCTGAGGGCGAGAAAGAGTTTGACGATCATAATCTCAGCAAGGAGCAACTTGCCAAACTCGTGGAGTTTTATCAGAACGATACCGAGCCTCGCCGTAAGGAATTTATCGAAATGTTCCTCTTCGCCTTTCATGCGTGCGGGCTTCGTATTGTAGATGTGATGACACTACAGTGGGCACACATTGATTTTGAGAAGAAAGAGCTGAGTAAGGTTTTGATTAAGACTAACAAACGCCACAAAATTCCACTTACAGAACCGGCATTGCGCATCCTCCACAAGTGGCAGGGCATGGCTCGTCGGAAAAAATACGTGTTCGACCTCGTGAAAGATTCACTCAGTCTTAACAATGCTGATGCGCTCTACCGCGCGAGAAATACTGCGACCAAAAATATCAACCAATCACTGCGAGTGGTCGGCGAACGGTTGGTATTTCCCTTTCCTCTTTCATTTCATACCGCAAGACATACCTTTGCCGTGCTTGCTATCAATGATGGACTGACAATGACCGTTGTAAGCCGTCTGCTCGGGCACAGTTCTACCGACATCACCGAAAAGGTCTATGCAAAACTTCTGCCACAGACCCTTACCTCCGAAGTCGAGAAACTACACTACTCATTTCTTCCTGAAGAAATGTGATAACCCGTTGAATTTATATAACTAAACTTTGAAGGAGGTGACAAGCCTCCTTTTTTCATGTCCATATCCATGATTTTGTAGAGATGATTTTTGGGAGAAGGAGTGCCAAAAACAAGTGCCGATTTTGTGATTTAGTTATACCAAGCTAAAAATCAAGGCATTTCGTTAGCGTTATTTCTAAATCGATGGTGAAAAAGATACTTTTGCACCCGATTTGAAAATAACGGCGGAGAAATCCGCAGCGCAAAAAAGTACGCATAGATCTTTTATGACAAACCAAACGACCAAAATTCAAACAACGGAGGATATGCTCAAAAGAATCCTCCATATGCTTGAGGAATCGCAGGAGAGAAGCACCTCTGGCAATAGCACTCCAAACGAGTGCCGCATTTACACCAACAAAGAGCTGATGAAGTTGCTCGGTGTGGAAAGTCGTTATCTTAAAAACCTGCGAGATAATGGCTACCTCTCCTATTCCCGACACGGAGATAAGTTCTGGTACACACAGAATGATGTTGACACATTTCTACGACGTTTCAAGTATGAAGCATTTGCCAGCGGAGGAGGTGAAGTATGTTGACGCCATTTGATACCATCAGCTTGCTTCCGGCTTACATCAACGAAGCAACCCACGACTATGCGGCATCGGATGAAGAAACACAGGTGTCGGATGTCGAATATACTGACATTACAATGGAGCAAAATGATCTGTCAAAACAAGATGATAGTGAGTGCCCCTATATCCGAGTAGGAACAGACTATTACCGGGAAGTCAATCGTCCACAGGCGAACGGCACCACTTGTAAATGCCTTGTCTATTGGAAGGCATCAGTCATAAAGGCTGACTTCGGAAAGGATTATCTGAATGATGTGCCGAAGTATGACTGCTTCTGCACCGTTCCCAGCCACACCGATTACCGCAAGATAATCGGCAACGCCTACAATCTCTATGAGCCAATCACCCATCATCCCGAACCGGGAGATTGGAGTGCGATTGACAGCTTGCTTCGCCACATCTTCGAGGAGCATTACGAGTATGGTCTTGACTACATCCAGTTGCTGTATCAGATGCCGCTTCAAAAGCTCCCGATACTGATACTGGTCTCGGAACAGCGCAACACCGGCAAGACCACTTTCCTCAATCTGCTCAAGGCAATCTTTCAGGATAACGCCACTTTCAACACCAACGAGGACTTCCGCAGCAAGTTCAATTCCGATTGGGCTGGCAAGCTGCTTATCATGGTCGATGAAGTTCTACTCTCCCGGAGTGAAGACTCCGAGCGACTGAAGAATCTCAGTACAGCGACATCCTACAAGATGGAGTCAAAAGGGGTCAAGCCGAAATCCCGGTGCATAAATTTTGTGGAAAGTGTTAAATTTGCA
>CAJUFH010000062.1 GCA_910585755.1 uncultured Muribaculaceae bacterium
AGTGAACCGAATTTATTTAATTTTTAACCCGTCCATTTTTAGTGGACAGTAGTGATTACCGCTAAAACATGAAAACAGTGCGTAAACCGCTTCTGGCAGCCGCGCTCGCCGCTGCCGCCGCGTCCTCGGCATGGGCCGCCGGATGGCCCGCCGACTACCAGGGTGTGATGCTCCAGGGTTTCTCCTGGGACTCATACTCCGACACGAAATGGACCAACCTCGAGCAGAAAGCCGACGAGTACTCCCGCTATTTCAAACTGATATGGGTCCCCAACTCCGCTAAAAGCACCGGAGGAATGGGCTACATCCCCGTCTACTGGTTCACCAACCACAACTCCGCCTTCGGCTCCGAGCAGGAGCTGCGCTCGATGATTGCCGCCTACCGACAGAAAGGGGTGGGGATTATCGCCGATGTGGTCGTCAACCACCGCGGCGGCGCGACAAACTGGACAGACTTCCCCGCCGAAACCTGGGACGGGAAGACCTGGCAGCTCGGCCCCGACGCGATCTGCTCTACCGACGAGGTGCGTAACGCCGCCGGGCAGGCCAAGCCCACCGGCGCGCCCGACACCGGCGACGACTTCGACGGCGCCCGCGACCTCGACCATACCAACCCCGTTGTGCAGGAAAACGTCAAGAACTACTGCCGCTGCCTCCTCCAGGATTTCGGGTACGCCGGATTCCGCTACGACATGGTGAAAGGCTACGCCCCGCAGTATACCAAGATATATAACGAATACTCCGCCCCCGAATACTCCGTAGGCGAGTACTGGGACGGCTCCTACGACGCCTGCGCCACTTGGATCGACGGCACAGGCCGACAGTCGGCCGCCTTCGACTTCCCCCTCAAATACCAGCTCAACAAGGCCTGGTCATCCGGCAATCTCGGCGAACTCGTATGGAAGGCCAACGGCGTAACTAACCAGCCCGCCGGACTCGTGCACTTCGGCTACCCCCGGTACGCCGTAACCTTCGTCGACAACCACGACACATACCGCGACGGCTCCCGCTTCACCGGCGACATCCCCGCCGCCAACGCCTTCATCCTCTGCTCCCCCGGCACCCCCTGCGTATTCCTCCCCCATTACAAGGACTACAAGGGCCAGATTCAGCGCCTTATAAATGTCCGTTACTCCGTCGGCCTCCACAACCTCTCCCCCGTCAATGTCCTCAGCACTGGCAAGGACATATATATGGCCGAAGTCACCGGGGCCAACGGCAAGCTCGTCGTCCGGATCGGCTCGCGGAACGTCACCCCAGACGGCTATACCGACGCTGACGTCGTCGCGTCCGGCGACCAGTACCGCATATGGACAAAAGTCCCCGTTACCGGCGAGGTTACCGAGGACCCCGACACCCCTCCCGCTCCCGAAATCCCCTCAGCCCTCTACCTGATCGGCAACATCCCCCAGGGCCACTGGTCAACCTCCTCCGCCCCCGCCATGACCCGCGAAGGTGACACCTACACCATCACTGCCACAATCGAACCAGCCGCCGCGACCGAAACCAACGGCTACTTCACCTTCATTACATCAACCGGAGCCGACTGGAACGCCGTCAACGGCACCGACCGCTACGGCGCCGCGTCAAAAGACGCGCCCATAACCCAGGGCACTCCCGCCAAGCTCGTCAAATTCCAGGCCAACGTCAACGCATCAGCCGCCAACTCCTGGAAAATCGCCGCCGGAACCTATCGCTTCACCGTCGACTTCCGCGCCATGACCGTCACCGCCTCCGATCCCGCCTCTGTCTCCTCCCCTGAGACAGACCCCTCCGCGGCCCCCGTCTACTATAACCTCCAGGGCGTCCGCGTCGAGAACCCTGCCCCCGGCCTCTACATCGTCGTCCGCGGCTCCCTCGTCACCAAAGAATGGATTAAAGGCTAAAGGCCTTGGCTTTCCCCTCTCTATCCGCCAGCCGAAAGTATTCCCGTTCAGTGGAGCGAGCGTAAGCGAGCGGCCTCCCCGCCTTCCCCTCCTTCCCCTCCCCGTTTTCCCCGCCTTCCCCTCCCGGCGCCTTCCCGAATGGGTTCTGGTCCCGGTGTGAGGGGCCGCGGCCCCGAAGCTGCCCCCTTTCCCTTTTTTCTTAAACCCCTAAAAGCTCAGAGCGGCCCCTGGAAAACCAGGGGCCGCTCTGAGCTTTTATAAAGGAGGGATATTACTTCACTGCGGGGTTGGCAACCTTCTTCTTGTTGGTAAGGTAGGCTACCGGGGTAGCGATGAACATGGTCGCCAGCGTACCGGTAACGACGCCGAACAGCATCGCGAAGATGAACGAGCGGATCGAGTCGCCGCCAAGGATAAAGATGCAGGCGAGCACCAGGAAGGTCGAGGCCGAAGTCATGATCGTACGGCCAAGGGTCTGGTTGAGCGACTTGTTGATGGTGGTGAAGAAGTCCTGCTTGGGATAGAGGCCCGTGTTCTCGCGAACGCGGTCGAACACTACCACCGTGTCGTTGATCTGGTAACCGATCATCGTCAGGATAGCGGCGATGAACGTCTGGTCGATTTCCATCGCGAACGGCATGATGCCCCAGAAGAGGCTGTAGAAGCCGATGATCGAGAAGGCCGTGAAGGCTACCGCCGCGAGGGCGCCCAGCGAGAAGGCTACGTTGCGGAAGCGGAGCAGGATGTAGAGGAACATCGCGATCAGCGACAGTATCACTGCCACATAAGCCTTGTTGCGCATGTCGTTGGCGACGGTCGGGCCGACGGTCTGCGACGACATGATACCCTGCGTCTCGTCGGTGGTGGAGAACTGCTCGAGGGTCATTCCGGCGGGCAGGAGGCCTTCGCTCTTGAACGTGTCGTAGAGCTTCTGGGTGATTTCCTGCTCGATCGCGGTAGCGTCCTCGGTCGATTTGATTTTATAGTTGGTCGAGACGCGTACCTGGTTGGAGTTCTCGATGGTGATTACGGAAACCGAGGCTACCTCGCCGTCCTGGTTGAAGACGGGGGTGAGGGTGCGGGCGAGCTGGTCGGTCTGCACGGGCTTCTCGAACTTCACGACGTAGTTGCGGCCGCCGGAGAAGTCGATGCCCTGGTTGAGGCCGCGGACGAACAGAGAGATTACAACGATTGCCGCGAAGGTTCCGACTACCATGAAGGCTACCTTGCGGGCGCCGAGGAAGTTGAAGTTGCTTTTGCGGAAGAGGTTGCGGCTAAACCCGGTCGAGAAGGTCAGCTTGTTGAACGCCTTGCTCTTCGCTCCGAGGATGAAGATGATGCGGGTCAGGTAGACGGCCGTGAAGAACGAGCAGATGATACCGATGATCAGCGTTGTCGCGAAGCCCTTGATGGGGCCTGTGCCGAAGAACAGGAGGATCACGCCGGTGATAACCGAGGTGAGGTTCGAGTCGAAGATGGCCGAGAAGGCGTTGGAGTAGCCGTCGGCAATCGCCGTGCGTACGTTCTTGCCGTTGTTGAGCTCTTCCTTGGCGCGCTCGAAGATAAGCACGTTGGCGTCGACCGCCATACCGAGGGCGAGCACGATACCGGCGATACCGCTAAGGGTGAGCACCGCCTGGAACGAAGCCAGGATGCCGAACGTGAAGAACAGGTTGCAGATCAGGCCGAAGTTCGCCACCAGGCCGGGTATCAGACCGTAAATCACGCACATGAAAATCATCAGAAGCACCAGCGCCATTACGAACGACCAGATGCCCGACTCGATGGCCTGCTGGCCCAGAGACGGGCCGATTACCATGTCGGAGATGATGTCTACCTTGGCCGTCATCTTACCCGACTTGAGCACGTTCGCAAGGTCCTGCGCTTCCTCTACGGTGAAGTCGCCGGTAATCTGCGAGCGGCCTCCCTCGATGGCCTGGCGGATATTGGGATAGGAGTAAACGAGGTCGTCAAGCACGATTGCCACGGGCTTGCCGATGTTGGCCTGGGTCACGCGGGCCCAGTCGCGGGCCCCTTCGGCGTTCATGTTCATCGATACTACGTTGCCCTGCATCTGGTCGTAGTCGCTCGAAGCGCCTACTACGCAGGAGCCGTCGAGAGCGGGCTTGCCGTTGTTGGAGCGGAGGGCGATGAGCTGGTAGAACTCGATCGTGCGGTCGCGGCCGGTGACGCTGTCCTTATAGCTCTGCACCATCGGCTTCACGCTCCAGCGCAGCTTCAGGTTGCTCGGAAGGAACTGCTTGGCCTCGGCGCTGGCGAGCATCGAGTTGATGGTGTCGCGCGAGGCGGCGGGGGCATAGCCAAGGATGGGCGACGCGTCGCTCGTTACCTGCATGAACTCGCGGAGCCCGGCGCCGTTGGCGGCGCGGAGGGCGTTGTCGAGCTGCGCTACCTGCCCGGCGATTTCAGCCGCCGTGTAGGTCTCGTAGAACTCGAGGTTGGCCGAGCGCTGCAGAAGCTCGCGCACGCGCTGGTGCTCCTTGACGCCCGGAAGTTCCAGAAGAATCTGGCCGTCGTTGTCCTGCAGAACCTGGATGTTGGGCGATACGACGCCGTAAGCGTCGATACGGGAGCGCAGCACGTTCGTTGCCGAGTTGTTCACGCGGTCCTTGACCTCGCTTTTAAGTATTGACTTGACGTCGCTGTCGCTCTTGCCGGGGGCTACCACGGAGTTGAACACTACCGAGAAGTCGGCTCCCTTATTGAGGTTGCGGTACTGCTCCACGAAGGTTCCCACATAGTCCGACGAATGGTTCCCGCCGATGATGGAGTCGGTCTTGGCCAGCGCCAGGTCGAAGTCGGCGTCGGCGTCGGAGTTTTTCATCGAACGCAGCATGTCGGGCATCGACACCTGCAGAATCACGTTCATACCTCCCTTGAGGTCGAGGCCGAGGCCTACGCCCCACTTCTGCACTTCGGCATAGGTGTAGCCCAGCCATACCGGCTCCTTGCTGATGGAGTCGATGTACGCTTTGTAGGCCTTGTTGTACTGGTCGGAACTGTTGTTGCCGGCGATGGAGAGGGCGTGCTGCTCGGCCTTAGCCTCCTCATTCGAGCTCACAACCGAGAAGGAGAGGTAGAACAGACACACCAACACGAGGAAAATCGCGATCACACCGGCAATGATGCTTCCGAGGGTTCCTTTGCTTTGCATGTGTTAGAAAATGTGTATTTAATGTTATTGTTTATTATTTCTTCTGTTTGGCTCCCGCCGCAGGGGCAGGGGAGGGGTGGCGCGGGGTCGGAACCGCCGCAAGTGGTTGCTGGCTTGGTACTTATGCAAGCCCTAACGGGCATCAGCGCCGGTAGAACAGCGCAAATGCCTATTTTTCAGCGTGCAAATGTACGGAATTTCCCCCAAACCTCCAATTTTTTTCAACGATTGTATGAAATTTAAGGAAGCCTTCCGGTATTTTCACAGCTTCAGCAGCAGCATCCGCCAGAGCGTGATGGTGAAAATCTTCAGGTCGAGCCACAGCGAGAAGTGGTCGACATAATAGATGTCGGCCCTGACGCGGTTCTCCATGTCCTCAAGCCGAGGCGTCGGGCCGCGGAAGCCGCTGATCTGCGCGTAACCCGTCAGCCCGGGGCGCATCTCGTGGCGCCGCATGTAGTCCTTGATCAGTGGCGCGTACTGCTCCGTGTGGTAGACCATGTGGGGGCGCGGGCCGATTATCGACATGTCCCCTTTAAGCACGTTGATAAGCTGCGGAAGCTCGTCGAGCGACGACCGCCGGAGGAAGCGCCCGATCGGAGTGACCCGCTTGTCGCGCTCAGCCGCCTGCGCCGTGTCGGCCTCCGCGTTGACATACATCGAGCGGAATTTCAGCAGGTCGAAATCCCGTCCCTTGTATCCCGTACGCTTCTGGCGGAAGAATACACCTCCCCGCGACGTCGCCGCGATCCATATGCCTACGACAATCCACACCGGCAGCAGCAACAGCAGCGCCAGCGCGGAGAAGATGATGTCGAAAAGTCGTTTGATCGCTTTCTGCATACCTGGGGTCAGTAGGGCCGGCTTTCCCGGCTTCCGTTACTATAACGTTAACAAATTCTAATTATTGCTCCCTACACCCTTTTTTTGCTACCTTTGCGTTGAACTCACCTTATTTATTGTAACAAAACGGACTACACCCCCCTTGGGAGGAATAATATCCTTTATGGAAGAAAAATATATAGTATCCGCCAGGAAATACCGCCCCTCGACCTTCTCCTCGGTCGTAGGGCAGAAGGCCCTGACCGCGACCCTGCGTAACGCGATCGCGACCGACCGGCTGGCCCACGCGTACCTCTTCTGCGGCTCGCGGGGGGTCGGCAAGACCTCCTGCGCCCGCATCTTCGCCAAGTCAATAAACTGCGCCAACCCGACTCCGGAGGGGGATCCCTGCAACGAGTGCCCCTCCTGCCGAGCCTTCAACGAGAACCGCTCCCTCAACATCATCGAGCTTGACGCGGCCTCAAACAACGGTGTCGAGGATATCCGCTCACTGACAGACCAGGTGCAGATTCCCCCTACCGAAGGGAAGTACCGCGTCTTCATCATCGACGAGGTACACATGCTCTCCTCCGCCGCCTTCAACGCGTTCCTCAAAACCCTTGAGGAACCCCCCTCCTATGTCATCTTCATCCTCGCGACAACCGAGAAACACAAGATCATCCCGACGATACTCTCCCGCTGCCAGATTTACGACTTCGCCCGCATTACCGTCGGCGACATCACCGACCATCTGGCCTACGTCGCTGAGAGCGAGGGGATAAAGGCCGAGCGCCCCGCCCTCGGCGTGATAGCCCGCAAGGCCGACGGAGCCATGCGCGACGCCCTCTCGATTTTCGACCAGGTTGCCGCCTCCTCCCGCGGCGACATAACCTACCGCTCCGCCATCGAGGCGCTGAACGTCCTCGACGAGCGCTACTACTCCCGCCTCTTCGACGCCTTCCGCGCCGGCGACGTCCCCGCCGCCCTCCTCGTCTACAAGGAGGTGCGCGACCGCGGCTTCGACTCCCTCTTCTTCGTCAACGGCCTCGCATCCTACCTCCGCGACCTTATGGTAGCCCGCGACCCCAAGACCATCAACCTCCTCGACACCGACGACGAGACCCGCGCCGCCATGGCCGCCCAGGGCGCACTCCTCGACCCCGAGTTCTTCTATTCCGCGATGAGCCTCTGCAACGAGGCCGACCTCGCCTACCGCACCGCATCCTCCAAAACCTTCCTTGTCGAGCTCCTGCTCATCCGGCTGTGCCAACTAACCGGCCCCTCCCCCATCTCTGACGGCTCCGGGGAGGGGCGCGCCCTCAAAAAAATCGAGCCGGCCTCCCCCTCCGCCCCCCAATCCTCCCAAATCTCCCAACCCTCCCAGTCCTCCCAACCTTCCCAATCCTCCCAACCTTCCCAATCCTCCCATCCTTCCCAGCCCCCTCTTGGTGCGCGAGGCGTAAGCCGAGCGAAGGAGCAGCCCTCCCCCCAAGCTCTAAACCCTAAACCTTCAACCTTAAACCCTTCTTCCCCCCGCCGCTCTCCCCTGAGCCATACCCCCTCGATGCGTGCCGCCCTGGCCGACCGCAAGCCCGAGGCATCCTCCTCCGACGCCCCCTCCGAGGCCCCGAAAGTCAACCGACAGCCCTTTACCGACGACGACCTCCTCTCCCTCTGGGCCCGCTACGCCGCCGAGCGCCCGACCCAGCACCTCCTCGCCAACACGATGCGCCAGTCGCCCCCCGCGCGCCAGTCACCAGCCTCCGAACTCTTCACCATCACCGTCGAGAACCAGGGACAGGTTGAGCTTCTGAACGCCGAACTCCCCGAGCTCCTGCGCCTCATCCGCTCCGAGCTTCGCAACGACTACGTCGAGTTCCGCCTAAACGTCTCCGACAAAGCCCTTGCCCCTACCGCCTGGAACGACCGCGACCTCCTGGCCCACATGGTTGAAACCCACCCCCAGACCGCCGACTTCATCCGCGCCCTGAAACTCAGCCTCTGATGAAAAGAATCGTTATCGTCGGGGCCAGCTCCGGCATCGGCCTCTACGCCGCCCGCGCCCTCGCCTCCGGCGGATGGCTCGTCGGAGCCGCCGCCCGCAAAACCTCCTCTCTCGAACCCCTCCGCGCCGAGTTCCCCGACAACATCCTCTGCGAACCCCTCGACATAACCTCCCCCGACGCTCCCGAAGCCCTCTCCCGCCTGGTTTCCCGGCTCGGAGGGATGGATGTCTACTTCCATGTCGCCGGAATCGGCTACGACAACGCCTCCTTCCTCCCCGCTCCCGACCTCGCCACCGCCGAGACAAACGTCGCCGGATTCACCCGCATGATGGACGCCGCCTGGCGCTACTTCGCCGACGGCCCCCGACCAGGCCAGATTGCCGCAATCTCCTCAGTCGCCGGAACAAAAGGCATCGGCACCCTCGCCTCGTATTCTGCCTCCAAAGCCTACCAGCAGCACTATCTCCAGGCCATGCGACAGCGCGCCGCATCCCTCCGCCTCCCCCTGACGGTCACCGACATACGCCCCGGATGGGTACTGACCCCCCTCCTCCCCGGCGCGCCCTCCGACTATCCCCTCGCCATGACCCCCGACCGCGCCGGCAGCCTGATAGTCAAAGCCCTCCTCAGCCGCCGCCCCGTCGCCACCGTCGACTGGCGCTGGCGCCTCCTCTGCGCCCTTTGGCGCCTTCTTCCAGAGCCCCTCTGGCGCCGCCTCCCCCTCCCCCCCTTCCCCCTCGGCAACCCCTGCTCCCGCAGTTGAAGCCCCTCTTGGTGCGCGAGGCGTAAGCCGAGCGAAGAAGCCTCCTGTTCCCGCTGTTGGGTGGAGCGAGCCGAAGGCGAGCGGCCTCCCCTCTTTCCCCTCCTTCCCCCTCTTTCCCCAGTCCTCCCATAAAAAAGAGGGAGAGCCGGAATCTCGGCCCTCTCCTCTTTGGTCTTTTGTAGGTAACCGGCTGCGGCGCAGCCTCTTATTCCCCGTAGTATTTCTGGAAGAAACCCTGCGGCTTCCCGCATACCGGGCAACCCTCCGACGCCCCCTCCGAGGCCCCGAAAGTCAACCGACAGCCCTTTACCGACGACGACCTCCTCTCCCTCTGGGCCCGCTACGCCGCCGAGCGCCCGACCCAGCACCTCCTCGCCAACACGATGCGCCAGTCGCCCCCCGCGCGCCAGTCACCAGCCTCCGAACTCTTCACCATCACCGTCGAGAACCAGGGACAGGTTGAGCTTCTGAACGCCGAACTCCCCGAGCTCCTGCGCCTCATCCGCTCCGAGCTTCGCAACGACTACGTCGAGTTCCGCCTAAACGTCTCCGACAAAGCCCTTGCCCCTACCGCCTGGAACGACCGCGACCTCCTGGCCCACATGGTTGAAACCCACCCCCAGACCGCCGACTTCATCCGCGCCCTGAAACTCAGCCTCTGATGAAAAGAATCGTTATCGTCGGGGCCAGCTCCGGCATCGGCCTCTACGCCGCCCGCGCCCTCGCCTCCGGCGGATGGCTCGTCGGAGCCGCCGCCCGCAAAACCTCCTCTCTCGAACCCCTCCGCGCCGAGTTCCCCGACAACATCCTCTGCGAACCCCTCGACATAACCTCCCCCGACGCTCCCGAAGCCCTCTCCCGCCTGGTTTCCCGGCTCGGAGGGATGGATGTCTACTTCCATGTCGCCGGAATCGGCTACGACAACGCCTCCTTCCTCCCCGCTCCCGACCTCGCCACCGCCGAGACAAACGTCGCCGGATTCACCCGCATGATGGACGCCGCCTGGCGCTACTTCGCCGACGGCCCCCGACCAGGCCAGATTGCCGCAATCTCCTCAGTCGCCGGAACAAAAGGCATCGGCACCCTCGCCTCGTATTCTGCCTCCAAAGCCTACCAGCAGCACTATCTCCAGGCCATGCGACAGCGCGCCGCATCCCTCCGCCTCCCCCTGACGGTCACCGACATACGCCCCGGATGGGTACTGACCCCCCTCCTCCCCGGCGCGCCCTCCGACTATCCCCTCGCCATGACCCCCGACCGCGCCGGCAGCCTGATAGTCAAAGCCCTCCTCAGCCGCCGCCCCGTCGCCACCGTCGACTGGCGCTGGCGCCTCCTCTGCGCCCTTTGGCGCCTTCTTCCAGAGCCCCTCTGGCGCCGCCTCCCCCTCCCCCCCTTCCCCCTCGGCAACCCCTGCTCCCGCAGTTGAAGCCCCTCTTGGTGCGCGAGGCGTAAGCCGAGCGAAGAAGCCTCCTGTTCCCGCTGTTGGGTGGAGCGAGCCGAAGGCGAGCGGCCTCCCCTCTTTCCCCTCCTTCCCCCTCTTTCCCCAGTCCTCCCATAAAAAAGAGGGAGAGCCGGAATCTCGGCCCTCTCCTCTTTGGTCTTTTGTAGGTAACCGGCTGCGGCGCAGCCTCTTATTCCCCGTAGTATTTCTGGAAGAAACCCTGCGGCTTCCCGCATACCGGGCAACCCTTCGGCGCGTCCTTCGCCTGCGTCACATACCCGCAGTAGCGGCACTGCCATACCGTCTCCGGGCTGTCCGACGTAAAGAACGTACCGGTCTCGACCCGCTCCAGCAGTCGGCGGTAGCGCGCCTCGTGGAACTTCTCCACACCCGAGATGTTCCGGTAGAGGGCAGCGATAGCGGGGAAGCCCTCCTCTTCCGCCTTGACGGCGAAATTGGCGTACAGGTCGGCCCACTCCTCGTGCTCGCCGGCCGCGGCCTCCGCCAGGTTGCGCTTCGTGTCCCCGACAGGCCCCGCGGGGTAAGCCGCCGTAATCTCAAGCATCCCCTCGTCGAGCATCGAGAAGAAACGCTTCGCGTGGGCAAGTTCCTGTTCCGCCGTCTCCATAAAGATCGCCGCGATTTCCTCGTAGCCCTCCTTGCGGGCCACCTCCGCGAAAATCGTATAGCGGTTGCGCGCCTGCGACTCCCCGGCGAACGATTTCAGCAGATTCTTCTCAGTCTCAGTTCCTTTGATATTCTTCATGACAGTAAATTGTTAGTTCCTTTGTATTTATATTGGTAAAGAAACAACAACCCGCCCCCCTCGAAAGTTCTCTGATAAATGGTTAGGAGACGGGGAGGGTGCGGATTTCGGCGAGGATGTTGACGGCGGCCTGGACGGTGGGGACGGCGGCGATGGAGAAGGAGCGGCGGCCGGTGGTTGGGTTGGTGCGGATTTTGACGCGCTGGGGGTTCTTCTGCAAGTAGCTGACAATGCGGCCGAAAGCGGCCGACTGGTAGTAGGCTTCGTTGGAGTCGTCGACGAAGTAGAGGTACATTAAGCCTCCTTTGAGGGCGACTTTCTCGACCCCCAACTGACGGGCCATGCGCCGCAGACGGGGAACGCGGGCCAGCTCTTTGGCCTCCTCCGGCACTGGGCCGAAGCGGTCGGTCAGCCGGTTGAGGAATTTCTCAATGTCTTCGTCGCGCTCCATTGCGTCGAGTTCGCGGTAGAGGTTGATGCGCTCGCTCTCCTGGGGGACGTAGAGCGCGGGTAGCAGCAGCTCCATGTCGCTCTCGACTACGGTGTCGGCGACGAAGTCCTGCCCCTCTTCGGGGGTCTGCCCCTCCTCTTCGGCGAAGGTCGAGGCGAACTCCTGGGTGCGCAGTTCGGTCATCGCCTCCTTGAGGATTTTCTGGTAGGTCTCGTAGCCGAGGTCGGCGATGAAGCCGCTCTGTTCGGCTCCGAGGAGGTTGCCGGCGCCGCGGATGTCGAGGTCCTGCATCGCGATATGGATTCCGGAGCCGAGGTCGGAGAAGCTCTCGATCGCCTGGAGGCGGCGGCGCGCAACGGGGGTCAGCGGGTTGCCGGGGGGCACCATCAGGTAGCAGAACGCCTTGCGCGAGGAGCGCCCGACGCGGCCGCGGAGCTGGTGCAGCTCGCTGAGGCCGAAGTTCTGGGCGTTGTTGACGATGATCGTGTTGACGTTCGGCATGTCGATGCCGCTCTCTATGATGGTGGTTGCCAGGAGTATGTCGTATTCGTGGTTGGTGAAGTCAAGGATGGCCTGCTCCAGCTTCTCGGGGGGCATCTGGCCGTGGGCCACGAGGGTCCTCGCGTCGGGCACGACCCGTTTCAGCATCGCCTCGAGCTGGTAAAGCCCCTCGATGCGGTGGTTTACGATGAACACCTGGCCGTTGCGCGACAGCTCGAAATTCACGGCTTCCGCCAGGATGTCGTCGTCGAGGGTGTTGACGGAGGTCAGGATCGGGTAGCGGTTGGCGGGAGGGGTTGTGATCGAGCTGAGGTCGCGGGCCCCCATCAGGGAGAACTGGAGGGTGCGGGGGATGGGGGTGGCCGACATGGTGAGGGTGTCGACGTTGACCTTCATCTGCTTCAGCTTCTCCTTTACGGCGACTCCGAATTTCTGCTCCTCGTCGACCACAAGCAGCCCCAGGTCCTTGAATTTAACATCCTTGCCAACAATTCGGTGGGTACCGATCAGGATGTCTATCTTCCCTTCCGCCAGGTCTTTGAGAATCTCGCGGGCTTGTTTGGCGGTACGGGCGCGGGAGAGGTAGTCGACTCTGACGGGGAAGTCGGCCAGGCGCTCGCGGAAGGTGTTGTAGTGCTGGTAGGCGAGAACGGTCGTCGGCACCAGTACGGCGGTCTGTTTCCCGTCTGTGGCGGCCTTGAAGGCCGCGCGGATGGCGACCTCCGTCTTGCCGAAGCCAACGTCGCCGCAGACGAGGCGGTCCATCGGGCGGGGGCTTTCCATGTCCTTCTTCACTGCGGCTGTGGCTGTCACCTGGTCGGGGGTGTCCTCGTAGATGAACGAGGCTTCCAGCTCGTGCTGGAGGTATGAGTCGGGGGAGAACTGGTAGCCCTTCTCCTCCTTTCGGGCGGCGTAGAGCTTGATCAGGTCGCGGGCGATGTCCTTTAACTTGTTCTTGGTCTTCTCCTTGAGCTTGTTCCAGGCGCCGGAGCCGAGTTTGTTGATGGTCGGCTCTACCCCCTCCTTGCCGCGGTATTTGGCGAGCTTGTGGAGGGAGTGGATTGAAACGAAGATGCAGTCGTTGTTCTTGTAGACGAGCTTGATCATCTCCTGGGTGGTGCCGTTGACCTGGGTTCGGAGCAGGCCTCCGAACTTCCCGACGCCGTGGTCGGAATGGACGATGTAGTCGCCCGGTTCGATAGCCTGCAACTCCTTGATTGACAGTGCCAACTTTCCCGACCGCGCCCGTTCGCTCTTGAGGGTGTACTTGTGGAAGCGGTCGAAAATCTGGTGATCGGTGAAGAGGCATATCTTCTGCGCGTGGTCGGCGAACCCCTCGTGGAGGGTACCGAGCACCGGGGTGAAGGGAATCTTGTCGCCCCTCTCGGCGAAAATATCCTTCAGACGGCGGGTCTGCTGCTCCGAGTCGGAGAGGATGTAGAGCCGGTAGCCCTCCTCCAGCAGCTTGGTCAGCGAGCCGCTGAGGAGGTCGAAGTTCTTGTGGTACAGCCCCTGGGGTGAGCACTGGAAGTCAATCCCCGCTTCCCCGTCGTCCCCTTTCGACTTGCTGAGTTTCAGAATCGGGAAATCCCGGAGCTTGTTCCTGAACGCCTCGGGATCGACGAGGTTCTTCATTGCGTCGGCATCCCCCTCCTCGCTGTAAGCCGCTGAGGCTGAGAAGCTCTGACTGGCTACACCCTCGACCCGCGAGACGAGCCACGACGGGTCTTCGGTGACAATCAGTGTCCCGGCCGGCATGAAGTCCAGGACGCTCTCCCCCTTTCCGTCGCCCCCCTGCGCCATGTTGGCGGTTATAATCGCCGTATCCACCTTCTGCTCGGAGAGCTGGGTCTCGATGTTGAATGTACGGATCGACTCTATTTCGTCGCCGAAGAGGTCTACGCGGTAGGGGAGTTCATTGGAGTAGCCGAAAATATCCAATATCGAGCCGCGGACGGCGAAGTGCCCCGGCTCGTAGACATAATCCTCCTCCTTGAACCCGTTGTCGCGCAACCATTTGCAAGTCTCGGTAAGGTTGATTTCCTTTCCCGCGGACAATTGCAGCGTATGTTGCTCGAGAACTTCCCGCGACGCGACCCGCTCGGCGAGCGCCTCGGGGTAGCTGACAACGAAGCGGAGTGTTTTCGCCGCGTCGCTCTCCCCCCAGCGGGAGATGGTTTCCGTGCGGAGAATCTGCTGGGGAGGGTCGGGCTGGCCGTAGCGTATATCGCGCTTGTAGCCTGAGGGGAGGAACATCACCTTCTGCGGCTCCCCGTCGCCCAACAGTTTGACAAGGTCCTGATAGAGATATCCGGCCTGGTCGAGGTCCGCGGCCGCGACGAGCACTGGCGCGTCCTGCCGCGGGAGCGCCGCGAGGAGCATCGCCCCGGCGCTCCCGGCGAGGCCTCGGACCTCCGTTATGCCGTTTTTCTTCCGGGCGAGCGCCAGCCCCTTTTCGAGGGCCTTCATCCGCGCCTTTCCCGGGAATATATCTTCTATCTCCTTGATTTCCATTTTGCTAAGCTTTAAACCATAACCCCTAAACCTTAAACCATCAGGCGGTAAACCGCCTCTGTTTCTTTCGGGGTGAGGGATATGTAGGCGCCGAAGGGGTTCCCTTTGTCGCGGTGGAACATCGCCGTCATTGCGGCGAAGTCGGGGTCCTTGATTCCTAACTCGCCGAGGGTCAGGGGGAGGCCGAGGGAGCCGAAGAAGCTCCTAAGAGCCGCGACGGCGGCAATGGCGGCTTTGCTGTCATCCTCTTCCTCGATTCCGAATACGCGGCGCCCGAACTGCGCGACCTTGGCGGGTTTCGTCTCAGACGCCAGGGTCATCCACGCCGGGAAGACGACAGCCAGTCCCGCCCCGTGGGTTACGCCGTAGAGGGCAGAGAGGACATGCTCGAGGCCGTGGGAGGCCCAGTCCTCGCGGCGTCCGCAGCCGCATATCCCGTTGTGGGCCAGGGTTCCGCACCACATTATGTTAGCCCGCGCCTCGTAGTCGTCGGGGCGCGCCATAACCTTGGGGGCCTCCTCGACAATCGTGCGGAGTACGCCTTCGGCGACGCGGTCGGTGACCTCGACCTCCTGGGTCGGGGAGAAATAGCGCTCCATGATATGGGCCATCATGTCGGCGATTCCGGCAGCGGTCTGTTCCGGGGGGAGGGTGAAGGTCAGCTCTGGATTCATCACCGCGAACTTCGGGCGGAGCGCGTAGTCGGTGCGGAGGGAAATCTTGTGCATGCCGTCGAGCTTGGTAATCACGGAGTTACCGCTCCCCTCGCTGCCCGCGGCGGGAATCGTCAGGACGACCCCGACGGGGAGCGCCTTCTCCATGACCGCTTTCCCGGCCCAGAAATCCCAGAAGTCACCATCGTAGGGGACACCTCCGGCGATTGCCTTCGCGGTGTCGATCACAGAGCCGCCGCCTACGGCGATGATGCCGTCGACCCCTTCGGCGCGGCAGAGGGAGATTCCCTCGTAGACCCGGTCGTCGGTGGGGTTGGGGCGAATGCCGGTAAGTTCGAGGGTCGCGATGCCCGCCGCGCGGAGGCTCTCCTCGATGCGGCCGAGGAGGCCCGAACGCCTCGCGGAGCCGCCTCCGCTGACAATCAGCGCCTTGTGGCAACCCATCGCGGCAGCCAGTTTTCCGGTCTGTTCCTCCGCGGCGCGTCCGAAGACGTAGCGAGTCGGACTTTGGTATGAGAAATTGTCCATAATCTATTGATTATAAGCCGGTATAGGTAGAGGGGGAGAGGGCGCGGAGCTCCGCCTTGACGGCGTCGCTGACCTCCAGGGTCTCGATGAACTCGGCGATGCTCTCGGCGGTGACCTTCGAGTTGGTGCGGGTGAGCTGCTTGAGGGTTTCGTAGGGATGGGGGTAGCCTTCGCGGCGGAGTATGGTCTGGATGCCTTCGGCTACGACGTTCCACATCGCGTCGAGGTCGCGGGAGATCGCGGCCTCGTTGAGGAGGAGCTTGCCGAGACCTTTCAGAGTCGAATGGATGGCGATCACGCTGTGGGCCATGGGAACACCGATGTTGCGGAGGACGGTGGAGTCGGTGAGGTCGCGCTGAAGCCTTGAAACGGGGAGCTTCTGGGCGAGGTGGGCGTAGACGGCGTTCGCGATGCCCAAGTTGCCTTCGGAGTTCTCGAAGTCGATCGGGTTGACTTTGTGGGGCATAGCGGACGAGCCGACCTCCCCGGCCTTGATTTTCTGCTTGAAATACTCCATCGAGACGTACATCCAGACATCGCGGTCGAGGTCCAGGATGATGGTGTTGACGCGGCGGAGCGCGTCGAAGAGGGCGGCGAGGTTGTCGTAGTTGGAAATCTGGGTTGTATATTCCTCGCGCTCGATGCCGAGGCGCTCTTTAAGGAATCCGGCGGCGAAGGCTTTCCAGTCGATCGAGGGGTAGGCGGCGTGGTGGGCGTTGAAGTTGCCGGTGGCGCCTCCGAACTTGCCGGAAACGGGAACGGCGGCGAGCTGGGCGCGCTGCTGGCGCAGGCGGTAGGCGAACACCTCGATTTCCTTTCCGAGGCGGGTCGGGGAAGCGGGCTGTCCGTGGGTTTTGGCGAGCATGGCGATCCCCTTCCATTCCTCGGCGCGGGTTTCGAGCGCCCCGATCAGTTCGTCGAGGAGGGGGAGGAAGACGTTATGAAGCGCGTCCTTGACCGACATTGGGACAGAGGTGTTGTTGATGTCCTGGGAAGTGAGGCCGAAATGGATGAACTCCTTCCACCGGTCGAGGCCGAGGAGGTCGAAACGCTCCTTGAGGAAATACTCGACAGCCTTTACGTCGTGGTTCGTTACCGATTCGAACTCCTTGATTTTAAGCGCGTCGGCCTGGGTGAAATCCTCATAGATTTTCCGCAGTCCGGGGAGCGCGGCGGCGGGGACGTCGGCCAACTGGGGGAGTCCGAACTCGCAGAGCGCGATGAAATACTCGACCTCGACCTTGACCCTGTAGCGGATCAGGGCAAATTCCGAAAAATACTCGTCGAGGCCCGATGTCTTCGACCGGTAGCGCCCGTCGACCGGCGAAATCGCCGTAAGCGTTGTCAGTTCCATATCAGTCAATTCTTGCTATTCGATTATTAGAGTGCAAAATTACAGAAAACTCTTGTCCGCTCCAAAAAACTTTCGTATCTTTGCGGCGCCTAAGAAGCTCCCGCGTAGGCGGAGAGGGCTTTTTGGCAGAAAAGGATTGTCTTATGGTGTAATGGTAGCACTGCAGTTTTTGGTTCTGCCTGTC
>CAJUFH010000063.1:0-729 GCA_910585755.1 uncultured Muribaculaceae bacterium
GTATTCAAGGTAGAGCGCAATGCGTCCGTCTTTCAGCTCGCGCTGTTCGAGCTTCGGGTTCTGCTTGGTCTGTTTCTGTAGCTTTGCCATAGAGTGAGAGGGTTATAAGTGTAATCAGTTCCCCAACCTGCAATTATGAGTACACCGGGGGTACACCCGACGAAAAGTACACTTTTCCGGTTGGAATTATGTCACCGCAAAGTTAAGAAAAATATTTGATTTGAGGTGTACTAAAAGTGTACTAAATGCAAAAATAAGGGCAAAAATATCCAAATGACGAGAATGTGTGAAAATTTAATTGCCTGTTATATAGGCATATTCTTTCTCTTACTTTCTTATAACTGCACGGTTGTGTGCCTGTTCTAGGCACCCATCAATCCCGTAACTCATTGGAAATCAAGAGTTGCGGGATTTATCTTTTGTTTTTTGTATACCGTTTGTCTACCGAAATTTTGGGTCAGCGGATTTTAATGATTACTTTTTGGATTGAGCCATCAGCAAATTTAATAATATTCAATCCACTCTGAGGTTCTTCAAGCCGTATTCCCTGAATATTATATATTCCAATAATAGTGGGTCAAGCCGAAATACCGGTGCATATGTTAAAACCGGGAGATTAGAGTGTTAAAAATTTAGGCGTATAGCTTGACGAGTCGGAAGATGAAGACATTCCGATCACGGACACCTCGCATCTGGGAGCGGAAGATCTTGACCTTAGAGTTGAAGGCT
>CAJUFH010000063.1:822-16540 GCA_910585755.1 uncultured Muribaculaceae bacterium
CTTGATGACAGAGCGGAAGTTGTTGTTGCCCAATGCCATTACTTTTTCATACCATTTGTTCATCCGCCCCATTGCTTGGCGGGTGGTATCTTAGCGTTGAAGATTTGGCGCAGTTCCATAGCGAGGTGGTACGCGGCTTTCTGCATCGGATAGTGTCTGAACGGAATGTTTGCACGATGACGCTGTCTGTCAGTCCATTTGTTCTGCGACATCATAAGTGTGTGCTTGCTGCGGGCAAGGATCTGACGTATGGTCTCGCCGTTTGAGTATGTAACAGGCCACAAATCTGTCACGGTTGTTTTCTTCGTCAATGAGCTGCCGGCGTATGTCTATGGGTATCTCATCAACAGCTTCATTGTAAACCTGCTGCACATGGAAGCGGTCGTTGACAACGTGGGCGTTGTAGAAAAGCCACGAACTCGGCGCTGAGTCGTGTCCCTTCCTCGTTGGAAAGCTCAAGGTTGTAGAAGAATGTCTCGTTGGTTTTCTTGTCCCACCATTTGTTCTTGCGCATATGCAGATATACCGGTCTGCCACGCATGGGACAATCCTGAACGGTAACATAATCCGTATAGCCCCTCGCTACTATGTCGGGGTTGCGGTAATCCTCATCGGACAGCTTCTTCTTTTCGCCAAGCCATATGTCGTAGCACTGGTCTGTCTTTTCAAAATTGACCATCTCGAACAGTTCGTCCAACCATGCAGGTAAAAACTGCCAAAATGCCTCACTGGTTTTCATACTGCAAATTTAACACTTTCCCGAAAATCCATGCACCGAGTATTCGGCTTGGCCCATAAAAACGGTATTTTATACGGTTTTTTAATAGTGCGCATAGGGAATAGTTCTTTTAAGATTTTTTCCGAACAAATGACAGTTGGACAAGTTTATTATCACTAAATTTGTCCAACTGTTTTTATTGAGCTTATGGATATAAAAGATAACATATTAGCCACCATTGGAGCAACCCCGATGGTAAGGATAAGGAACTTAAATGATACCGAGGGAATAAATATCTTTGCCAAAGTCGAAGGGTTCAATCCAACGGGAAGCATCAAAGATCGTATTGCCTTAAGAATGATTGAAGATGCAGAAAAGTCGGGTAAGTTGCAGCATGGGATGACTATCATTGAACCTACATCTGGTAATACTGGAATAGGTCTTGCTATGATAGGTGTAATCAAAGGCTATGATGTGGAGATTGTGATGTCGGAGAGTGTGTCGGTCGAGCGCCGAATAATGATACGTTCATATGGAGCAAAAGTTACTCTGACACCGCCTGACCAGGGTACTGATGGAGCTATCAAACTGGCAAGACAGCTCTGTCGCAAATATCCTGACAAATACTTTATGCCAGACCAATTCGGTAATGCTTCAAACTATACGGCTCATTACGAAACTACTGCCCTCGAAATATGGACTCAGACAGGTGGTAAAATAGATTATTTGGTATGTGCGCTTGGAACTTCCGGCACTATCATGGGCATATCTCGCTTTCTTAAGGCATTGAAGCCGGAGATAAAGATAGTTTGCGCTCATCCGGTTCGTGGCCATTACATTCAGGGACTTAAGAATATGGAAGAAGCCATTGTTCCGGACATCTATAATCCAGAAATTATAGACTATCAGGAAATGGTGTCGAGTGAGGAGGCTATTGATATGGCGAGGCAAATCATTAGCAAGGAAGGTATATTTGTCGGCATGAGTTCTGGAGCTGCAATGCTCGCAGCTTTACGAATTGCTCATACAGCACCTGAAGGCAGCAACATCGTAGTAGTCTTTCCCGACAGAGCCGAAAAATATTTGTCAACGGTGATGTTTGATAAATTTCGTGAGACTTATGATGAATAACAGTCATTTTGAAGTATGCTCCTCGAGTATTGATGATGTCGTTGCTGCAATAGAAGGCGGTGCCGACAGGGTTGAGTTGTGCCGGGATCTGGAGAAGGATGGCCTCACCCCCGATTATGAAACAATCAGGACCGCTGTTGGGCTGGCCCGGAATGCCGGCCGGCATTTTGATGTAATGGTTCTTGTGCGGTGCCGTGCCGGCGGTTTTGTATATACCGATGAGGAAAAAGCGCTTATGAAGCGAAGTGTTGCCGAAATAATCTCTCTTGGGGCCGACGGTGTGGTAGTAGGCTCGCTCAATCCCGATGGAACCGTCGATTCCGGCTGGGTGAGGGAGATTGTGGAGATGGCCCACGCAAGTGGACTGTCAGTGACATTCCACCGGGCTTTTGATCATGTGGCCGATTTCAGCAATGCTCTGGAGGCGCTTGTAAGTACGGGTGTCGACAGAGTGCTAACGGCAGGCGGCAGTGATGGGGCTGAAAAGGGAGCCGACACCCTTTCGAAGCTTATCAGCCGGGCCGGGGACAGAATCATCGTGATGCCCGGAGGGGGTGTCCGTTCTTCCAATATTTCATATCTTAAAAAGACGACCGGCGCCGGAGAATACCACAGTTCGTGCCGCTGCACATCCGCTGGCGGGCATAACGTAGCGAGCATGGAGGAGATCCGAAAAATTGCACAATTTCTGGAAGAAGATTCAACCGACAATTAATACCCCACCTCTAAAACTACCTTAATAATCAATCCCGACCATGAAAGCGCGACTAATCACAATCCTTCTGATTGTGGCAGCAACGGTACCTGCGTTATTCCCGCAGACAATACCTTCCGACTCAATCGCAAAGTATACCGATTGGCTTTATTCCTCAATGAATATTGCCGACAAGGCAAATTTCCCCCGGTCCTTCTGGGAACGCAATGTCGGGTCGGCTCTTGAAGCCAGAAGGGATATGCCCTGGGGCGCAAAAATACCGGCTCGCGAGTGGCTGCATTTTGTGTTGCCGGTGAGAGTTAATAATGAGACACTCGATTCGTCGCGCATGGTTTTCTACCGGGAAATCGCTCCACGAGTTAGAAACATGTCGATGGAACAGGCGGCACTCGAGGTGAATCACTGGGCGCACGAGAAGGCGACCTACCGTCCGTCCGACGAACGGACTTCATCACCTCTCGCCACAGTCAGAACCACTTTCGGCCGGTGTGGCGAGGAATCGACGCTGCTGGTGGCTGCCATGCGCTCTGTAGGTATTCCGGCGCGACAGATCTACACTCCGCGCTGGGCGCATACCGACGACAACCATGCATGGGTGGAAGTGTGGATTGATGGCCGCTGGCGTTTCCTCGGAGCGTGTGAGCCCGAACCGGTGCTTGACCTCGGGTGGTTCAACGAGCCGGCTTCGCAAGGTGTGCTTATGGCTACAAATGTCATAGGAAATTATGATGGCCCGGAACAGAAGCTATACCGCGACAGTTGCTATACCCGCATTAATATTACCTCCAACTATGCCCCCACCCGCAGGGCAACTGTCCGGGTAGTCGATTCAGAAGGACTTCCTGTGGCTGATGCTCCGGTCAGTTTCCGAGTGTATAATTATGCCGAATTGTATCCCTTGTTTTCTACCCGTACTGATGCTGACGGGAAGGCGTATATTATCTGCGGACATGGCGACATCGTGGCATGGGCGACTTCGCCCGACGGCAGTTATTACGGTTTCGCCAGGATGGACGCTTCATCTTCGGGGCCGGTGTGTCTGACTCTTGGCAGTGAAGCGTTGAAACATCCGGTGGAGTTGCTTCTCCATCCTCCGAAACCTTCGCCACTGAAGCCCGATCTGACACCAGGGCAGATTGCAGCGAACGATCGTCGTAAAGCTGCCGAAGACTCGGTCCGCAATTCAACCATGTCGCGATTCTTCTCTCACGACAAGGCATCCGCCCTCGTATCTTCATGGGGAGATGACGCGCCCTTTATGTCTAAAGTTCTCACCGAATCGTATGGCAACTACGAAACGATGGCGCGTTTTGTCGGAGCCGTGTCCCCCGATCGCCGTCACGAGGCCAGAAAATGGCTTGAAAATCTGAGAGAAAAAGACTGGCGCGATATCGATTGGACGGTTATGGAAGATTTCTTTCTCAACCGACGGGTGTCCGTATGTCCTCGCGTTGCGAATGAGGCCCTGACTATATGGCTTTCGGATTTCGACAGATTGATTCCCGCTTCATTGCGCGACAGCCTGTCGGAGTCGCCGGCCGTTGTTGAAAAATGGACGGAGAGAAATATACGAATCGACAATGATCACAATCCGAATCAATTCTGCATGGCTCCTGTTTCGGTCTGGAACACCCGCACAGCCGACAGCCATTCCCGTGATATTTTCTATGTGGCCATGTGCCGCTGGCTCGGTTTTGATGCGCGGAAAGATCCCGTGACTTCGGGCGTGTTTGCCCGAAAAGGAACTACGGGGGATTACCACCGTGCTTTTGCCTCTGTCGAGGTGCCGGAGAAGGATGTAAGAGTGAAACTGAATTATCACAACGACAGCACTCTTGTCAATCCCAAATATTACAGGCATTTCACGATATCCCGGATTGAAGATGGTATTCCACAGTTGCTGAATTATCCCGAAGAGGCTGACTGGCGAAACACTTTTGCCACAGGCGTGAATTTGCAGCCGGGACGATATCTGCTTACCTCGGGACGCCGCCTTGCCGACGGATCGGTGAAGGTCCGTCTCGCGGAATTTACCGTATCGCCGGAAGACACCCTCGCGGAAGTGCCTCTGTCAGTCCCTGACGAGCCAAATCAGATTAGTGTGATAGGGTCTTTTAACGCGGACCCCCTCCTGCCGCTTACCGGGCGCGGGATATTCCTCGCGGCATTCCTGAGGCACAACCACGAGCCTTCGGCCCACTTCATAAATGAACTGTGCGCAAACAAAGCACAGACGGAGCAGTGGGGACGCCCGGTGGTTCTGATCGTGTCGGCCGAGGAGGATGCCCGGGCATTGTCGGCGTTGAAATCGTTGCCTGAAAATATCAGAATATGTGCGAATCCCGGCTTCCCATGGCTGAAGGATCTCTCGGAAGAGTTTGAAATGAATCTGGACAGCGACGCGCTGCCGGTTGTCCTTGTCGCCGACAGCTTCAACCGCGTGATGTACCTGCACAAGGGCTATCGGCCCGGCTGCGTCGATACTCTGCTTGAACTGTTTGCGAATTTGCCCAAATGAACCACATTTATGACCGCGACGCAGTCGCTGCCACACGCTTATAAGGACTTAGCAAAATTGACGGGAGATGAGAGATTTCGCGGCGATTGATTTCGAGACGGCCAACGGTAGCCGGTCGTCGGTGTACAGCGTCGGGATCGTCGTTGTGCGCGGAGGGGAGGATAGTCGACAGGTTTTACAGCCTTATCCAACCTCTTCCCAACTACTATTCGTACTGGACTACTCGGGTCCACGGCCTGACGCGCGCCGACACTGACGGGCAGCCCCCGTTCCCGGAAGTATGGGCGCGGGCGGAGCGTCTGATCGGCGGACTCCCGCTCGTGGCCCACAACAGGCCGTTCGACGAGGGGTGCCTCAGGGCGGTGTTCGCGGAATACGGGATGGAATACCCCGGCTTCGAGTTCCACTGCACGCTGGCTGCATCGCGCCGGCGCCTCAACCTGCCCAGCCACCAGCTCCACCTCTCGGCTGCCGCCTGCGGCTACAACCTCGCGAACCACCACGACGCCCTGGCCGACGCTGAGGCCTGCGCTGCTATCGCCCTGAAACTGTTATAGCCGGAGCCGGGGGAGCCGCCCGGGGGTCAGTAGGTGTTGTCGATGACGGGGGAGGCGTTGAGGTAGTCGGGCATGCACTGGCCGGTGGAGGCGCCGATGTAGGTGGGGTCGGAGATGAGGTAGCGGCGCCCTTCGTAGGTGTAGGAGTCGCCGGCGGGAAGGTCATCGAGGACGAGGGAGGCGCTTTCGTGGCCGGGGTAGGCAATGAGGTGGTTGGGGATTCCTAGCACGTTCCAGAGCATGTAGGTGTAGAAGATCGCGCGGTCCTCGCAGTCGTTTTTGGGGTAAAATAGGTTTTCTTCGAGGAAGTAGGGTTTCTCGTAGCCGTGGAACTCCTCGTCGGTGGCGTAATCGAAGCCGCTCTGGATGAATTTCAGAAGCTCGTCGACGGCCTGGGCGCGGGGCTTGTCCTTTAGCTGGGCGGCGAGCTGCTCGACGATTTCGCGGCGCACCTGGGGCTGCACTGTCGAGCGGGCGAAGTCGCCGGTTTGCATCAGGGGGTAGCGGCGCAGCACGGGGAATATGTTGGCGTTGATTTCTCCTTCGATATGGAGGGTTCCGTTGTCTACCTTGTAATGGTGGGGCTTGTAGGGGAGGTTGAGGTCTGTCAGGGCGCAGTCGACCTGCGCGAGGGTGCCGTCGGGGGTTACGTCGCAAGTGCTGATGGTTGTACGGGCGTAGTCGGCCTTCCCGAGCTTCTTGTCCATGAAGAGGTAGTATTTCCGGCCGTCGAGCTTGAGGAAGGGGTGTTCGGCCACATCCTGTCTGAGGGGCACGAGGAGCACTCCGTCGCGGTCGCCGGTAATCCCGAGGCGCACGTCGTAGCCCATCCCGACCAGGAGGAAATGGGCCAGGGAGGCGCGGGAGGCGCTTCCGGCCCCGGGGTGGCGCGCGGCGACATAGGAGCGGGTCATTTCGAGCGTCAGATAGTCGTTGAGTTTCAGCTCGGCGGCGAGGGCGCGGAGGGAAGCGAGAGCCGCCCGGGCCTTGCTGTCCTTGCGCAGGGCGCGCCAACGGGCGGCCAGGTCCTGCTTGTCGACGACGGTACGGGGGATGTCCAGCCCGGGGTCGGGAATCCGGAGCGCCATGCCGTAGAAGTCAAACTCGAAGGGGGGCAGTGCGGAGCTGTCGGACTTGTCGGACGAGTCGGACTTGTCAGACCTGTCCGACGGATCCCGGGAGGGAGCTGGCCGGGGTTCGGGACGCTCTGCGGCGACGGCTGCCGGGGCCTTGATTTCGCGGGGAGGGGTAAGGGCGGGGGCGTCGGGCACGCGGGGTGCGGTGCGGGGCTTTGGCGCGGTCGACCGTTTCTGCCCCGCGATTACCTCATAATCGGCCCACGCTCCGGCCAGGAACTCGTCATAGCGCTCGTACATCCCTTCGCGGAAGTTGTTGTAGCGCTCATACATGCCGCGGCGGAACTCCTCGTAGGAAGTTCCCTGGGCCGCGGCCCCGAGTATGGAGGCCGCGGCGAGGAACAGAATAGTCGTGCGTCGTTTCATCAATCTGGCGGGAGAGAGGGGAGGTTGTTCAATAATGGGGGGTTATTCAAACGCTTTCTGGACGAAGCCTGAGATTTTCTCGGCGTGTGCGCGGGCCATCTCGCTTTCGCGCATCGAGTTTTCCAGGGCGCGCATGCGGGCCTTGGAAGCGGCGCTCTCGCTGACGATGAAGAACGACTGCACCTCGTAAGTCCCGTCGGGGTTCGTGCGGATAATGGAGAAGCTCTCCTCCATCTCGCCCTTGATTTCCTTTTCGACTTCGCGCTCGTAAGCCTGGAAGAAGTTCTCGAACTCGGTTGTGGGGTCGGTAGTGTTCACGTTCGACTCGGCGAGCACGCGGCCGCGGAGGGTCGAGCCGGCCTGCTGTCCGTATGTGATGCAGGCGTTGTTGGTAGCGATCTGCTTGCCGTTGTTCTTCGACTTTACGGCGGTAGCGATTCCGGAAACCTCGCGTCCGTCGTCGCCGAGCTTTTCGAGCTTCTCGTAGTGGCGCATCAGGGTTCCGTCGAGGGTGCGGGTGGAGCCGAGGAGCTGCCATCCCTGCTTCTTATACTCTTTGAGCTTCTCTTTTTTCTCTTTTTCGAGGCGCTTGAGGGTCTTCTTGTCGAGTTCGGCCGCACAGAGGGCGGTAGAGGCCAGGACGCAAACGGCCAGCAGGATTGAAAGGAATCTTTTCATAGTGTGTGGTATTTGTTGATTGGTAAATTATCTATTTTTCAAGGGACTACGGTAATGCCCGCGTTCTTTACCGCCACTGCGGGATCGGCGTCGGTCACCTTCTGCAGCCAGCGATTGAAGTCGGCGAGTTTAAGCTGGCGGGGCACCAGCTCCCCCCGGGCGGTATCGTTTGGCTTGACGAACTTGCGCGGGGAGTAGACCACGCAGAGCCGGTAGTGGTCGAGGTCGGAGTCTGCGGTAAGGCGCAGCTCGTCGACAAGGGGGCGCTCCGCCTCCTTGGCAAAGGCGGGGTCGAAGAACACCATGTCGCGGCCCCCCTTTACCCTCGCCGCATCGGCCGGGGCGCCGGAATACGGGAGGAGGGTGTTGACCGTGTGGTCGTCGCCGATGAGGAACACCGCCGCATAGCCGTCGGCCGGGGCGTGGAGAAGGAGGCGGAACGTGTCGCCGCTATGGAACTGCTCCTCGGCGTTCCCCCTCTCCGCGCCGTTGCGCAGCGGGAGCGCCTCGAACTCGACGCGCTCGTTGCTGAGAGGACGGGCGAACCCTTTGACGGTACAGGTAACGGTCAGGCACCCGTCCTTGTCAAAGGAGTACTCATACTTCGGCTCGCCGTCGTCGGCGACCCATTCGCCGCGGGCCGCGCGCTGGTGGTCCTGCTGGAAGTAGAGGTCCTCCTTGCCGTGTGCGGCGGTCTCGACCTGCGAGGTAACGCCGCTGACGACCCATCCGAACTTGTTGCCGACAGCCTCGACACAGGCCCCGCGGTATGCCTTCTCGCGGCACACGTCGCGCGATTCGTGCCCCTGCCCTATGTAGGTGAAGGTGCCGCTTACCAGCTCGTTCCCCCCGGCGTAGGCCGCCAGGGGGAGGGCGAACGCGATCAGCGCTATCAGTATTCTCTTAATCAATCGCATATGGTCAATTTTTGAGTTTCTCGCCGCGCCACTTGCCTGAGAGACGGCCTGAGGCGGTCGCGGTCGGGGTCTGTTTCTTGCTGTTGACGATTACCGACTGGCGGCTTACGTTGTCAATCACATAGTCGGAAAGCTCGCCAAGCGAAACCTTCCCCTTGCTCTCCTGGAGTTTTTTGAGGAGATAGTAGGTGAACAGGCCGTGGGATTTCTCCTTGTACGGAAGCGCGGTCTCGCTGTCGGAAGCGGCGGAAAGGACGAACATGTTCCCTTTCGGGGCCTCGGCCTTCGGCTTGATTTCAACGCCGCGGGCCTCGTTGAGCATCTTTCCCTCGCGGGTAGCGCCGGAGAAGCAGGCGTCGAGGAACACCAGCACGCGCCGGGTATCCATATCGGCCAGGTTCTGATAGAGGCGCCCGAGCGAGAGGCAGGTTTCCGTAACGGCGGCGTCGCCGTCGGTCGGGAGGAGGAACGCGTCCTTTGTAGCGTCGTCGGGCACGCCGTGGCCGGCGTAATAGAAAATCAGGTCGGCGTTGCCGGAGGTCACGGAAGCGATGTTGCGCATATCGGCCAGGGCGCGGAGCATCTCGGCGAGCGACGCGTCGTTGTAGACGCGGATGTTGCTCTTCGGAAGGCCGAGCGTCAGGTTGCAGTAGTCGGCGAACGCCGCCCCGTCGTGCGAGGCTGCTTCGACATCGACCGCCTTCGAGTAGTTCTCGTTGGCGATGATGACGGCGAAGGTATTAGCCGCGTCGGTCTTATTGACCGGGATATTCTGGTCGACGTCGCTCTGGGCGTAGGAGCGCTTAGGCTTGGCGGCTACCCCACCCTTCCCCGCCACGCCACCGGGAAGAGTGATTTCGGGATTCTTGACATTGACGGCGGTTGTTTTCGAGGCCGCGTCGCTGTTCTCCGCGACATAGGTCTTGCCGGAGGGGAGAATCACGCTGAGGCGCGCCAGGCGCACCTTGTTGTTGTCAATCGAATAGCCCGGCTCGCGGAGCTTCGCCATCTCCCACTCGCTCTTGAATCGCTCGGCCTCCCCGTTGTCGAGGGGTACGCGCACCGAGACGGGGCCGTAGGAGGTTTCGAGCGTGTAAAGCTCCGTGTCCGTGTCGTACGGGAGGAGCTTCGTGTCGGAGAGGGTCAGGCGGCGCGTGTAGAGGGTCAGATACTCCTTCTCGGCGGCCTTCAGCAGGGCGGCCTTCTGGCGCTCCATGCCGTCGCCGCTGACGCGGCTGACGAAAGCGTCGGTCTTCTCGAACTCCCCCTTCTTTGCCCAGTCGCCGAGGCGTTTCTCGACATAGCTCTGGGCGAAGTCGCTGTAGCGGGGAGCCTCCTTGGACTGTTTCGGAGAGGAGCCGGAAGCGGAAGCCCCGAAGGCGCTCCCGTCGACGCTTACCATCGCCGGCATATCCTTCTCGGACAGCGGATTGGAGCCGAGGGCCTTGATTCGGTTGTTAACCTCGGCGAAGCGGTCAAGGCGGCCGAGACATCCGTAGCTTACGCCGAGGGCCTTCAGGTATTTCAACGAGAAGGGGTCGTTGGCCACGGCCGGCTCGAGATACGAGCACGCGGCCTCGAAAAACTCGTCGCTCTGGCGCTTGAACTTCCTCTGCTGCTTCTCGTCGGCCTCGTAGATCATCTGGTTGTAGTTGTCGACGCCGAGGTTGAAGTACGCTATCGCCAGGTGCCTTACGATGTTGAGATTGTCGGGGCGCATGTCGAAAAGCTTCTGATATGTCGCGAGCGCCTTCTGCAGCTCTCCCTGCGACTCGTAAAGCTGCCCCTGGATATTGAGCAACTGCTCGTCTCCGGGCTTGAAAATCATCAGCTTGTCGAGGAGTTCCTGGAGATGCTCCGTGTTGTGTCCGTTGACGCTCGCCTGTACTCCCCCAAGCATCAGTTTCTCGTCGTTGGGGAAGCGGCGCAGGCCCTCCATCGCGGTTTCGACGGCGTCGTCGAAATGGCGGAGGTTGGCCTGGGAGTGCAGTTTGAAAAGATATATGTTGGCAAGCTCCTGCTCGGGACCGACCTTTATATACTCGTCGAAATACTTTATGGCTTCAGCGTATTTTCCACCGTTGAAGGCCGCGGAGGCCGAGATGAAAACCATCACGGGGTACATTCCCTGCGGCTCAACGAACTTCTCGTCGCTGAACGCCGGACGGATTTTGGTATCGACATAAGCCGTCGCGAACTTCCTCATCTCCGCCTCGTCCCTGCTGTTGTAGTAGGATGCTCCGCGGAGGATGTCGGGCATAATGTCGACCAGCATGCTCCGGGCGCGGGTATACGGCTCGCTGCCGGGGGCGCTTTTTTCCAAGGCCGCGCTCGCGGCCTGGTGGGCCTGGAACGCGAGGGGATAGACCGTATCGTCGGCCGCCCCGTCGTATTTCTGCCATTTATACTGCTTGTAGAGGTCGGTTGCCTGCTCGACGGCCTCCTCGGCGCTCTGCGCGCCCCCGGAAAGCCCCATCGCGGGCAAGCCCGGCATTGAGAGAGCGGGCATAGTCATGGTTCCCGCCCCGCCGCCCGCATCCTGGGCGGCGGAGGGGAGAAGGACAGCCGCGGCCAGCGCGGCGCAAATCAGTTGTTTGTTCATCAAGGGTTTAGAAAGCGTCTATGAAGGTAAACTCGGTTGTTATGCGGCGATACTGTCCACCCTTGTCCTGGGCGACGTTCACCTCGTAACGATAGTCTGTATTCATCTTTGCCATATCCTGTACGTTGTCGTTCAGGTACTTGCGCACACCCAGAGCGCGGAGCAGGGCGAGCTGCTCGTTCTGCATCGCCTTGTCGGTGATGGTCATAGGGGAAAGCTCGCCGTTCTGCCATACCGGCTCGTCGACAATCTCGCCGAAGGAGCCGTCGTAGGGGATGCCGTGGATGATCGGCGAGGAGTCCGCCGTCCCGGAGATGTTGATTTTCACCTTTTTGCCCTCCTTGAGGTACTGGGCGAAATCCCCCTCGAAAGCGGCCTTGACAATCGCGAGCATGGAGGTCGCGGCGCCCGATTCCTCGACGTGGTACTTGCCGGGCTTGAAATCCTCCTCGGCCGAGAACTCGGGCTCTACCTCGTAGGTAAACTTCACCAGGTAATTGAGTATGCGCTGGCCGTTGGCGTCGTAGTCGGGCACGACGCGCGAGTCAACCGTGATGTTCGTATGGTCGGAGATAATGTTCTGCTGCTTGGAGCGCTCGACAACCTGCTGGCGGATTTCCTGGAGCTTCTTCTCCTCCATCATCTGCTGCTGGATGATTTCGAGCGAGACAACGTTGTCGTCACCCTCCATGAAGCTCAGGGGCATACGCTCGATATTGTCGTAGACGTATGTCTCGCCGTTGTTCCTGTTGAGCACCTTGGCGTAGATAATCTCGAAATTGTCGTCGGGAAGCACGCCGTAGCGCACGTCGGAGAAAGCGAGGTCACCCGCGTCGGTAAAGGCAGTAATGTTATCCTCGGGCACAGGGAGGAGAATCGAGGGCATCGTGGAGAAATCGACCTGAAGCATCCCGTTGGTGCGGTTGTACTTACCGAGCGATACCTCGGCCATCGAGAGCTGGTCGCCGGCTAACTGGGTCGAGATTTCCGACTCGAACAGGCGCATCTGCGCCGCGCGGCTCTGCTCGTTGACACGGGCCTGGTACTCCTCGAGCGTTTCGCCGGGGAGCATCTTCATCCACTCGTTCATACGCTCGTTGACCTGGTCGGCGATCAGCTTGCCGTAGTAGGGGGCGAGATGCTCCATACGCTTGGCGTTCACTGCGTTGAGAGTCGTATAGGTCATAAGGGTGTTGCGCCGCGAGTCGGGGATGAATCGCAGGTCGGTAAGTAATCCGTCGGCCACGTCGTAGGTCTCCCGCTCGTCGTTCAGCAGGTTTATGAGCACAATCTGCGAGGGGTCGGTAGCGACTGCGAGATATTTGCCGTCGAAGTTGTAGTCGCAGGCGAGCCCCTGGCCCAGGTCGTCGATTGTTTTCTTTACGAGCATCGTGCGGGTGTCGTAGATGCTTGCCATTCCGTCGGCTGTCAGCACGGCGAGCTGGCTGCTCTCGACGTTGAATACCATGTCGGTAACCTTCGCGCCGAAGTCCCATTCCTTGCGGAGCTTCTTCTCCTCCAGGTTGTAGACCGCGGCCTTGCTGCCGCCGCTGACGGCGAGGTAGTAGCCGTTGGGGCTGACGGTCATCGACGTCACCTCGAAGGGGAGCTCGAAGCTGCCCGTCTCGGCGAATTTGCGGGGCTCGAGCATATGGACTCCGGTAGAGGTAGCCATCAGGAGGGTGCGCGCGTCGGGGGTATATGCTCCGGCGGTCGGGTTGCCGCTCTTTTTGTTGTTCACCTCGAATTTCTTTACCGGGTCAACGTCGTCGAGCGCCCAGACCTGGGCGACGCTCTTGTTCTTCGTCCTGTAAACGGCGATGAACGTGTTTCCGGCAGGGCTCATCGCCATGTCGGTTATCGTGTCCTTCTTCCCGACCTCGAAAAGCGCCTGCCCGCGGGGGGTTGTCATCCGCTTGTGGTTGCGCGGGAAGAACGCGTTGCTGTAAACGAGCATCTCGGAAGGATTGAAGTCCATTTTAAAAACGTAGTCCTTCTTCGGAAGGCGGGGCTCCTTTACGGCTTTCTTCGCACCCTGGACAGCCGGGGCGAGAACCGCGGCTGCCAGGCCGACTGCGGCCATGGCTTTAAACCATTGTCTCATAAGAATGTGTGTTGGTTGTATATGATTGATTTAATTTCAGATGGTATCAGAGCGTGCCGACAAACACAGGGAGGTTTTCCGCACCCCGGGCCGGCTCGCGCATCCCTCCGGCAAGACGGACGTCAATCGCCTCCAGGAGCTTGTCAATGTCGAAAAAGCACTGGGTCATTATGACGACGTGCCTCTCCCCGGCAACCAGGCCGCTCTGCTGGCCGCGCATCAGCGTCTGGCCGGGGCGGACGACATAGTTTCCGGTAGGCTGCCCGAGCTCGGAAATCTCGACCCTTGGAGTCTCACCGCTGGTATTGATTTTCAGTATGTTGAAGTAGACGGGATAACTGAGCGTGTTAGCCATCGTGAAGGAGGCGCCCCCAAGCCGGTCGTCGGTAGTCCGGGTAAAGCTCACGGGGCACTCCCCTTCCTCGAATCCCCCCGCCAGGAGCCTGGGCGAGACTACGGCGGCAAGCGAGGCGGCGTCGACCTGCATGTCGCGGGCGTCAGGGTCGAATTTCGCCATAGAGCGGGTTGTGCGCCCTACGGTGCTGTAAACCGCCTGCCCTTCGGCCTTGTCGCGCTTGGAGAAGGTAGTGAACTTGTTGAATGCGCCCGAATTGTCGGCCGCCATGTTCTTGGCGTTGATCATCAGGCTGCTGACGGAGATAGTCCCCGGCGTGTTCCATACATAGATTTTATGCATCGGCTTGTGGAGGATCTGGATTTCCCCGCCGTCGGCGATAATCACGTTGTCGGAACCCTTCACAGCCATCCCCTTCTCGGCGTTCCGGGTCTGCCCGGAGCTGGCGATTTTGACGGGTCCGCTGACATCGTGGACTGTGTACGGCATACCCTGGGCGCTCCCTTGGGGGAAGGTCAGAAGCATCGCCGCCATGGCAAGCAAATGGGTGAATATTCGGTGTGGTTTCATATCTGGGGTAGTGTTTCGTTTGTCGGTCGCGTGTTTTCTATGTGTGGTATGTTTTCTTTCTTGCGGAAAAACGATATTATCCAGCCGCCGAGCGCGGCAAGCCCTAACCATATGTCGGCGGCGAAGAGGCCGAAGGTAACCATCAGCAGCGAATATGAGAAATTCATGATTACCGAATGGTCGACGAAGAACGTGTAGCCTACCCTGATAATGGCGTACAGGAGCGAAATCTGGAATATTCGCAGCAGAAGCCCCTTCCCCGCAACCGGGAGCAGCAGCGAGCAGTAGATTACCAGGAAGGCCAGCAGGAAGGCAATCGCCCAGTTGGCCGGATCGGGGAGCTGGTAGTAATAGCTCTGGTTGAGGATGGTGGATATTGCCCTGGCGTGGATTTCGACCCCCGACATGCGGCGTTTGACCGGCGTCGGGTGCATGTCGGCCACCTCGCGCATCGCCCCTACGAGCACGACTTTGCCGTAGAGCTCGTCGGCGTTGGCGACCATCTCCTCGGGAGTGTAGACCAGGTAGGAGCGTGATACGAAGTTGATTACCTCGTGACGCTCCCCGCGGCGTACCAGGTCGGCCCATTTTTCAGGGGATGCCTGGCGGGCGACAGCCGACGCGAACGACTGGGCGATGCGGTCGTCGGCCAGCAGGAACTCGGGAGCGAACTCGCGCACGGGGCTGGAGTTAGTGGCCGTCGGGAGGTTCACTACCCCACCCTGGTAGTCCGGCAGCGAGTCGCGGAAGAAGGAGACCTCGTCATACTCGAAGCGGACATCCTTCTCTGTCCCCGCGGGACGCACCGTCTCGGCGAGCACGGCCTGCGGCATCCCCCGCAGTGTCGCGAGCAGGAGCGAGTCGTTTTCCGACGGGGCGCGGAAGACAATATCGACCCCCACAGCCCGGGGAGAGCACTCGCGGATGAAGTCGAGCACCTGGGCAGTCCCGAGGCGGTCGCACTCGGATATGTCGACGATGACGACATCCGGGTCAAGCGTGCGCACGGCGCGGCCGTCGGCCGCCATATTGTAGAAGTCGTTTATAGTGAAATCATTCTGTTCGGGAGCCGCCAGCAACGCCGTCGCCGAAAACGAGAACGGCGACATCAGCACAAGCGAAAGCGCAAACGCGAGGACCGTAATCCCTAACGCTTGCAATGCTTTAATAATCAAACGATTGCCCCGTGTGTTCCGTCTGGGGCCATCCGCGTGTTCCATCGTGTTGCTGAAATGCTGTCGGTTTATCCGACAAATTTAGCAATTTTTCACGAAAGACCAACAAATAAGCCTCTTTTGGGTCAAGCCGAAATCCCGGTGCATAAATTTTGTGGAAAGTGTTAAATTTGCAT
>CAJUFH010000064.1 GCA_910585755.1 uncultured Muribaculaceae bacterium
GTCAGCATAGAAAAGAAAACGACTTATTTCGAAGTCGAGCTTGACAACGACGTGGAGCTTCGCTTTGACCGTCTCGGCGGCTTCCAGAAGGTTGTAAAAGACTGACATGCCGCTTTCCCCCGATTACAAGCTGGCATCAACCCTCCAATTTGTAGGGACGTGCTTTATTTTGTGGTGGTTTGGCGGATTTTCAGTAATTTCGCGGATAATGGAGAGGCATAGAGGATTTTCGCCATCTTCTGTGCCGGACAATGTTTCAACGAAATAGTGAAGTAATGAGAAGAGCCGCTGTTACTGAAAAGGTTAGCTATATCGGGGTCAACGACCGCACCACCCATCTGTTTGAAAGCATGTGGCCGCTCCCTTACGGGGTGAGCTATAATTCATATCTTGTCGTAGGGGAGGAGCGCGCGGCGATAATCGATGGGGTCGAGGCATCCAACGCGCTGCGGCAGATCGACCATATCCGGGAGGTGCTCGGAGAGGGCCGACAGCCGGATTATCTGGTAATCAACCATATGGAGCCGGACCATTCCGGCGCGATTGCCCTATTGCGCCAGGCCTTTCCTGACATAACGATTGTCGGGAACGCTCAGACCCTTGCGATGGTGCGCGGCTTTTACGGGGTCGAGGGGAACACTCTCGCCGTAAAGGATGGCGACACCCTTCCGTTGGGCCAGACAACGACGCTGCGCTTCCATCTTACCCCGATGGTCCATTGGCCCGAAACTATGATGACCTACCTCGAAGAGGAAAAGGTATTGTTTAGCGGAGATGCTTTCGGATGCTTCGGTGCTTTGAACGGCGCAGTGATTGACAGCGACATGGATACCGACCGTTTTTTCCCCGAGATGGAGCGTTATTACAGCAATATCGTCGGAAAGTACGGGAAGTTTGTTCAGCGTGCGCTCGCGAAACTGGACGGGGTTGAGATTGGCACTGTTTGCTCGACCCACGGCCCCGTATGGCGCAAGCGAATTTCCGAGGTCGTATCGCTCTATGACCGCCTGAGCCGCTATGAGCCTCTTGACAACGGCGTCGCCATAATCTACGGCTCGATGTACGGCAATACCGCCCGGCTCGCCGAGACTGCGGCCGGGACCCTTGCCGAGGCAGGGGTTCGGGAAATCGAGGTATTCAACGCCGCGGTGACTGATTTGAGCTACATCCTGTCGGCCGTCTTCCGCCACCGGGGGCTTGTGATTGCCGCTCCGACATACAGCGACGGCCTCTTCCCTCCCGTAGCGGCCGCTGTTGAGGCAATCGCCCGCCGCAACGTCGCGAACCGCGAGGTGATGCTTATGGGGACGCATACCTGGGCCCACCACGCCACGAACGAGATGAAGCGCGTGCTCGAACCCTGCTCGTTCAGCTTCGCCGCCGAACCCGTCATAGCCAAACAGGCTCCCGGCGCTGCCGAGCTGGAACAGACCCGCGCCGCCGCCCTCGCCCTCGCCTCCCGCCTCAATTCCTGAACATCTTCGCTATCATAAGAATACAAGAAGCGCTGTGTCGTAAATTATGACACAGCGCCTTTTGTTGTGTGCCCGGTGCGGAAGCGCCGGGAATCATTGTCGGTTTAGAGGATTACTTTATCAACCTTGTTCCCCTTGACGCGGATGTAGAGGCCCTCGGCGGGATACTCGACGCGTGCGCCCTGGAGGTTGTAGTAAACGGCGGGAGCCTCGGCCTCAGCCTCGACACCGGCGATGCCTACCTGGCCACCCTTTTCAACCTTGGTGAGAAGGATGTCGTGGAGGTTGAACTGGTTGCCGTTGTTGTAGATGCGGAAGCGTACCGGGGTTTCGGCCTCGACGGTGTGCTCGAATTTGAACATCTTCTGGTCGGCGGTGGTGGAGAAAGTCGCGATGGCGTTCTCGGAGTCAGCGGCGTTGCGGAGGGTGAACTCAAACGCCTTGGCGGTGGAGTTGCCGACCTTGAGGGTGAGTTTGCAGGGGCCGAGAACTTCGGGGAGTTCGAGGTAGAGGCCGTCGGCACCGCCCCCGCTGATCTGGGCGCAACGCTCCGTAGCGTTAACCCCGTCGGGGTCTTCGAGGAGGTTGGACTTGCCCATCGCGACCACGCGGCCTTCGGTAGCGCCTACCACATACTTGATGCCGGCGACAGTTGCTTCCTGGTTGGAGGATTTCTTCGCCAGAATGTCGCCGTTGTCAACGCCGTCAGCGGGATACATGTTGTAGAGGTCCCAGTAAGCGTAGGGATAGAAACCATAGTCGGTGTAGTAAAGGACCTCGGCTGCTGCCGTGTTGATGGTCATTTCGGAAGCGGGGAGTTCGTTGCCGGCCTCGTCGGCGACAGCGGGAATGTTTACGGTGTATGCCTTGCCGTTTTCAAGATCGGAGTAAGCGATTGTGGCTTTATTGCCGTCTACGACAACGTCGGTCTCAACGCCGTTAACGATAGCCTTGCCTGTGATAACGACCGGCTCGGAGTAGTGGAGTACGATCGAGCCTGCGACGGGAGCATAGGCTGCTGCCGAAGGCCACGACTTAACGAGCACAGGAGCCTCTTCGTCCTTGATGACGGGTTTGTCGATACCTTCGCCTTCGCCCTTGACAATCATGATGTCGTTGACGTTAATCTGGTTCTTCATGTTGTACAGGCGCAGCTTCACGGTTCCTTTGTAGGGATAGGTGTAGGTGTACTTGGACATCTTTTTGGCTGCGGGAAGTTCGAAAGAAGCCAGCGGAGCCTTAGTATCGCCGAGCTCGTCGGTCAGGACGATTGTCCCGGCTGCTGTCTTGGCGTTGGCGATAAAGAAGGTTACGTCGGCAGGGCCTTCGATTTCGGGGAACTCGATATAGAGGCCGTTGCCGCCATCGATGAGCTGCACGGCGCGTGCGGAAGCGCCATTGTCGGCTTCGGTGTTAGGTCCGTAGTCAACGGTAGCGTCGTCGGAGCATACGTTACCCTTCAGCGCCACTACGCGTCCGCTGGTGCCGCTGAAGAAGGTCATGCCTGCGGCTTCCGCGGTTTTGTTGGTCGAACCCTTGGCGAGAATGTTGACGTTGTCAGTGATGAAGGGGAGACCGTACTTCTCGTAGTATGCGAAGGGATAGAGGTTGAAGTCGGAGTAGAAGAGCACGTTCGCCGGGCGAGTGGTGAAGGTGTAGGTCAGGGCCTCGTTGGCGGCTTCGGAGTTACCGATGGTCTTGGCCGGGATGGTCAGGGTGTATTCGGTAGCGGCTGCGAGGTTGGTGTAGGGAATCTTGACGGTGGTATTCTCGGCGGTCATGTCGAGAGCGGTTCCGTTAAGGTCGGCCTTTCCGGCAACGGTTACGTCAGCGGGGAAGGTCAGCACGAACTCGCCATTGAGGGGGAGCATTGTGTTGTTGGCAGCGGGCCAGATACGGGAAACGGCAAGCGCGCCTTCGCCAAAGACGGGGTCAACAGGACCGGCTTTCTTCTCTGAATAGTCGACCACGAGAACCACGAAAGGCTGTTCGCCGCCATTCTTTATTGTGAACGTGTTGCTTTCGCCTTTCAGCTTGAAGTAGCTGACGGTCGGGTTGGCGAAGTCTTTGAAGCTGGTGATGTGGTCGGTCGCGGGTGTTTCATACGTTGTGCCGTCGATTTCTGCCCAGTAGCAGGGGCGGGTGGTAGCGGCGTCTTTGTTGATTGTCGCATAAATGGTGACTGCGTTAGCTACATACCCTTCGGGAAGGGTGATTGTGTGCTGTGCGCCGTTCGACAGCTTCATCGGGATGTATTTTTCGCTCCCGACATTCATTGTGCTGCCGGATTCGATGTTTTTGGCTGCGTTCATGCACTGGACGGACCATCCTTCGGGCGCTCCGGCCTGTTCTCCTGTGAGAACGTTGGCTTTCAGTTTTCCGGGGTTGTAGAGAACCTGGGTCTGCCCGATGACGGTCTCGTTGCCTGTCGGGGCATAGGGGTTTTCAGCGTACGCTGAACCCGTTGTCGCTGCGAGCAGCGCCAACGCGAGAGTAAAGTAGCACTTCATAAGTGAATGAATAGTGAATAGATTTAGGTTATAGGATTAAATCGGTTGTACGAAATTTTGACAAAGGTACTAAAAATAAGCCGATTGGCGGCCAACAGGAAATATGTTGTATAACATATCTCCCGTCGGCCGCCAATCGCGGTATTGTTTTTGGAAAATTTAAGTGGCTGGATTACAGGCTGTGACATTCGGCGAGCCAAAGAGCGGCCGACGCATCGGAGGGCATGCGCCAGTCGCCGCGGGGCGAAAGGCAGACGGATCCGACCTTCGGCCCGTCGGGGAGGCACGATCGCTTGAACTGCTGGCTGAAGAAGCGGCGGCAGAACGTGCGCAGCCAGTGCTTTATCTCTTCCGCGGGGCGTGCGGGGAAGGCTTTCCGCGCCAGGAGGAATATGCGCCTCGGAGAGAATCCGAACCGCAGCATATAATATAGGAAGAAGTCGTGAAGCTCGTACGGGCCTACGAGGTCTTCGGTCTTCTGGGCGATTTGGCCGGAGGCATCGGCGGGGAGCAGCTCGGGGGAAATCGGGGTGTCGACGATGTCGAGGAGCGCCTTGCGCATGGCCTCGTTGCCGGTATGCCGCGCGAACCATCCGACGAGGTAGACGGCGAGCGTCTTGGGGATGGAGGCGTTTACGCCGTACATCGACATATGGTCGCCGTTGTATGTGGCCCAGCCGAGCGCCAGTTCGGAGAGGTCGCCAGTGCCGAGCACCATCCCGCCGAGCTGGTTGGCGAGGTCCATCAGAATCTGGGTGCGTTCGCGGGCCTGGGAGTTCTCGTAGGTCGCGTCGCGTACAGCGGGGTCGTGGCCGATGTCGGCGAAATGCTGCTCTACCGCTTTCCCGATGGGGATTTCGAGGGAGCGGACCCCCATGGCCTCCATCAGCACAAGGGCGTTGGAGCGGGTGCGCCCCGTGGTTCCGAAGCCGGGCATGGTGACCCCGACGATTCCTTCGTGCGGGAGGCCGAGGCGGTCAAACGCCCGGGCGGCTACCAGGAGCGCCAGCGTGGAGTCAAGTCCGCCGGATATGCCGATCACGAGTGTCTTTGTAGAGGTCGCTTTGAGGCGCTGGGCCAGTCCCGCGGCCTGGATGTCGACTATTTCCGCGGAGCGGCTGTCGATTTCAGAGTCTGTCGACGGGACGAAGGGGTGGGGCTTTACCTCGCGCATGAGCTGCCAGTCGTCGCCGGCCTCCTCGGCGGGAGTGGCGGCGACGGTCGCCGGGGCTTCGGGGCGCAGGCGGCGCGCGCAGTCAGAGAATGTCCCTTGGTGTAGGCGGTCGTGGCGCAGCGCCTCGAGGTCGATGTCGCGTACAATCATATGCGGGTCGTTGCTCCAGCGCTCTGTCTCGGCGAGTATGGAGCCGTTTTCAGCGATGAACCCCTTGCCGTCGAAAACGAGGTCGGTGCTCGACTCGCCGAATCCGGCGGAAGAGTAGACGTAGCCGCACATGCAGCGGGCGCTCTGCTGGGAGATCAGCCTCCGCAGGTAGGCGTGCTTGCCGATCAGGTCGTCGGAGGCCGAGAGGTTGGCGATAATTTCCGCCCCGCTGATTGCCTGGAAACTCGAAGGGGGCACGGGTACCCACAGGTCCTCGCACACCTCGATACCGATTCTGGCTCCCGCGACATCGGCCAGGGCCGTCGTGCTGACGAGCGTCGGCTCTACGGGGATGCCCGGAAGCGCGACGCGGGCTTCGGGGAGTCCGTGGCCCGTGCGCCATATCCGTTTCTCGTAGAACTCGTTGTAGTTCGGGATATACTGCTTCGGCCTTATGAGGGGCACGCGGCCGCCGGCGACGAGCGCTCCGCAGTTGAGTAGCATGCACCCGTGGCGCAGGGGTACGCCTATGACCGCGGCGACATGCAGCCCCTTGGTCGCCGCGGCGATTTCCGCCAGGGCTTTCTCCGCGGCCTCGAGCAGGGCGTTGTTGTGGAAGAGGTCGCCGCAGGTGTACCCTGTGACGCAGAGTTCGGGGAACACGGCCAGGTCGGCTCCCGCCTCCTCGGCCCGGCGGATCATATCGATTATGTGCGCGGTGTTGGACTTCACGTCGGCAACCGTCACGGCGGGCACGCACGCCGCCGCTCGGAAAAATCCATGCTTCATCTGAGTAAGAACTTTCGTTAATGTGTGGGGAACGCCCTCATCGGGCATCCTTCTATCGCGAATGTAGCAAAAATAAATTAACCGACAAAAAATTTGGCTGTTACGCGAAAAATAGCTTACTTTGCACTCTGATTTGCGGCACCTCCGAAAAAAGCCCCTGGAAAAGATGCGTCCGCGGGGTGATATGAGTTATGAGATGGCGGCCCCAAGTCGCTCTACGCTAAGAACAAAGAAACAACAGAACCAAACAGCCATGTCAAAGATTTGTCAGATTACAGGCAAAAAAGCGATTACAGGAAATAACGTATCGCACTCGAAGCGCCGCACAAAGCGCCGTTTCAATGTGAACCTCTTTAACCGCCGCTTCTACTGGGTGGAGCAGGATACCTGGGTGCTCCTCACCGTTTCGGCTGCCGGCCTGCGCAACATCAACAAGATGGGGCTTGACGCCGCCATCAAACAGGCTATCGCAAAGGGTTATTTAACTGAAATCAAAACTTTAGACTTCTAAACAATGGCAAAGAAAGCAAAAGGTAATCGCGTGCAGGTAATCCTCGAGTGCACCGAGCACAAGGCAAGCGGAATGCCCGGAACTTCGCGATACATCACCACCAAGAACCGCAAGAACACCACCGAGCGCCTCGAGCTCAAGAAATACAACCCCATCCTCAAGCGCGTCACCGTGCACAAGGAAATCAAATAATACCGAAACCTCACCCTAACCATAAATATTTGACTCGATATGGCAAAGAAAACCGTCGCATCTCTTCAGAAAGGTGAAGGCCGTACCTATTCCAAGGTTATCAAGATGGTGAAGTCGCCCAAAACCGGCGCTTACACCTTCCAGGAACAGATGGTTCCCAACGAGGCTGTGAAAGACCTCCTGAAATAAGCCTTTACGGCGCATAAAACCACAACGCGGGGCTGCCGGCCATTGGCCGGCGGCCCCGCTGTCTGACTATGGCCCCGTTTGCCGTTATTAACAATAATTTTTTAACAGCGCCTGGGCCGTTTGGCTGTTATCTCGGAAAAAATTCGTAACTTCGCGTATTCGAGACCGCCCGTTGTCTCTTTACGAAACCAGTCCGCGCCAGGCGGCGCGTAAGCTAATCCAACCTTGATGAACAGCAAGCAAAAAGTACTCTACATCTCCCAGGAAGTGACGCCCTACCTCCCCGAAACCCACATGGGCCACCTCTGCCAGTATATCCCCCACCGCGTGCAGGAGGAAGGATTCGAGGTCAGGACGTTTATGCCGAAATACGGCTGCATCAACGAGCGTCGAAACCAGCTCCACGAGGTAATCCGCCTTTCGGGCCTGAACATCCCCGTTGACGACAACGACCATCCGCTGATTATCAAGGTCGCGACTCTCCAGAGCTCGCGCATGCAGGTCTATTTCATCGACAACGACGACTATTTCCGACACCACGCGGTCAGCGACCTCGAAATACGCGAGACCCCCGAGGAAAACGACGAGCGCCTGATTTTCTTCGTGCGCGGCGTCATGGAGACCGCCAAAAAGCTCCGCTGGGAGCCGGCCCGCATACACTGCTCGGGATGGGTGACGGCGCTCGCCCCCCTCTATCTCAAAAAGGCTTATGCCGACGACCCGACAATCGGGCGCGCGAAAGTGGTTTTCTCGCTGTTCAACGACGCGTTTGACGGGACGCTCGACCCCCGTTTCCAGGAGAAGCTCCGTATGGACGGATTCTCGGACGAAGAGATTGCAGTCCTGGGTACAGACCCGGTTGACTGGCTTGCGCTGAACAAGCTCGCGATCGACTACGCCGACGGTGTGGTTGTCGCTTCCGAGGATGTCCCCGCCGAACTGCTGGAATATGCCAAGGCTTCCGGCAAACCGATGCTCGAATCCTGGGCCGACGAAGTCGAAGGGGCTCCGATGGTTGAATTTTACAACGCTCTCTAAATGACTATCAGGTTTTCCGCCATACTTTTCGCCGCCGCGGCCGCGGTGGCCTTCCCGGGTTGCAAGGACACTTCGGAGGAAATCGGATCCTCGCTCGTGACCGACAAGTCGGAAATCATTATCGAGGACTCGTACACCGTTACCGGCCGTGTCGTTGACAATACGAAAGTGCAGTCGAGAACGATTACCGAGATTCTCGGCGCCATAAACGCCGACGGCTACGGACACTTTACCTCCGATTTCGTCACCCAGTTCATGCCGGCGCAGAAAATCGCTTCCGACGAGGTGACGGTTGACGACATAGACTCCCTCAACCTCGTGCTGACGATGCCTACCGGCTCCTTCGTCGGCGACTCCGTGGCTCCGATGGGGCTTGAGGTCTACAGGCTGACAAAGGCACTCCCTTATCCGATATACAGCGATTTCGACCCTGTCGCCGAGGAGTGTTTCGACCCCTCGAAGCCGATCGCGTCGAAGATTTACGCAGTTAACGCCCTGGGGCAGACCGACTCGGTCAAGGCGCTCTCATACCGCCAGGTAAGCGTGAAGCTCCCCCTCTCGCTCGGCCGGGAGCTGTTCACCCTCTACCGCGAGAATCCCGCGGCGTATGCCACGCCGACTGCTTTCGCGGAGCATTTCCCCGGCATATATGTCAGAAACTCCTACGGCTCAGGCCGCGTTACCCGCTTCGAATCGGTGGTGATGCGCATGCATTACCATACGATGGGTACCGATGAGGACGGCAAGGAGGTGAAAGTTCCCCAGGCCGGTACGTATTACGCCGTAACCCCCGTTGTCGTTACTAACAACAACATCAATTACACTATGGCGGAATCGCTCCGCCAGCGCATCGACGACGGCGAGGCTGTCGTTGTCGCTCCGGCCGGCCGTGACGTCGAGATTACCTTCCCCCTTCTTGAAGTGATCAAGTCGTACCGCGACCGTTCCGACGGGATGGCCGTGATCAATACGCTCAGCATGGTGATTCCCGCCGAAACAATCGAGAACGACTACGGAATCGAGCCCCCGTCTCAGCTTCTGATGCTCCTTACCAAGAACAAGGACAAATTCTTCGCCAACAACGAGATAACTGACGATGTCACCTCCTTCGTGGCGGCTTACAGCTCAACAGACAAGAGTTATACGTTCAGCGGTCTGCGTCCCTATCTGCTGCGGATGCTCGACGATTACGAGAAGAACGGCTCCGTAGATGCAGAGGACTACACGTTCACCCTTACTCCGGTGACGGTATCCACCGAGACCAATTCCTCGGGCTACTACTCGACGACAACCTACATCAGCGCCATAACTCCTTATGTCCTTACCCCGGTTATGACCTCGCTCGACCTGGCCAAAACAAAACTGACCTTCACTTTTACCAAGCAGTCGGTCAACTGATTCCTCTCCCGGATAGTGAGGCTGCGGTTCCTGTGTAGGGACGCGGCCATTAAGGCGGAAGTGTCTCCGTTCAGTGGAGCGAGCGTAAGCGAGCGGCCTCCCCGGCAGCCCCCGCATAGCAGCGGCCTCCTCGGGAATAAACAACAGCGGCCCCGCCGGATAGATTCCGGCGGGGCCGTCGTTTATGGGCGGTGTGGCTTACTGCATACCGGAGATAGCCGCGCCGCGGGCGATTTTGGCAACCATGCCCTGGAGGGCCTTGCCGGGACCAACCTCGACGAACTCGTCAGCGCCGGCCTCAACCATGCGGCTGACGCTCTGAGCCCAGCGCACCTGGCCGGTAAGCTGCGCGATGAGGTTTGCCTTGATTTCCGCGGGGTCGGTATGGGGCATCCCGTCGACATTCTGGTAAACGGGGCATATGGGCTCCTTGATTTCCGCAGCCTCGATTGCCTCGGCCAGTTCGGCGCGTGCCGGTTCCATCAGCGGGGAGTGGAAGGCTCCGCCGACTTTCAGCTTGAGGGCGCGCTTGGCTCCGGCCTCGGTAAGGGCGGCGCACGCGCGGTCTACGGCGTCAACCTCGCCGGAAATCACAATCTGGCCGGGAGTGTTGTAGTTGGCGCAAACGACGACGCCGTCGGTGTTGGCGCACACTTCCTCGACCTTCTCGTCGGGGAGGCCGATGATGGCGGCCATAGTGGAGGGATTGGCCTCGCATGCCTTCTGCATCGCCTTGGCGCGGATGCTTACGAGCTTCAGGCCGTCCTCAAAGCTCAGGGCACCTGCGGCGGTGAGCGCCGAGAACTCGCCGAGCGAGTGGCCCGCGACCATTGCGGGCTTGAAGTCGTCGCCAAGCGTCTTGGCGAGGATTACGGAGTGGAGGAATACGGCGGGTTGGGTGACCTTGGTCTGTTTCAGGTCATCTTCGGTGCCCTCGAACATGAGGTCGGTGATGCGGAATCCGAGAATCTCGTTTGCCTTCTCGAACATCTCTTTCGCCACGGGGTTGTTGTCGTAGAGGTCTTTGCCCATTCCTACGAACTGGGAACCCTGGCCTGGGAACATAAATACTTTCATACCTTATGAAATGTGTTTGGTTTGGATTATTTAACATTTGGATTCTTCCCGGATATCCGTCGCCGGAACGCCCCATCGGAGGGACTGTTTTGCTGCTTACGCTGTTTTTCAGCGGCTTGCGGAATCGGGGTGAGTATGAATCACAGTGCAAAGGTAGTGATTTTCGTCGAAATTTATGTTGCAAAACATATAAAGGGGTCAAAAAAAAGCGGATTTTTTTTGGTGACTTGAAAATAAGTCGTAACTTTGCAGTGTTTTTGAAGCACAAAATATTGTTTTATTATTTAACTCACAACACGAAAATGAAAAAGTTATTCCTTTCTTTCGCTGTTCTCGCAGGTTTCGCAATGGTATCCTGCGGCAACAAGGCTGAGAACGCTGAAGCTGCTGAAGCTCAGGACACCGTAGCTGCCGTTGAAGAAGTCGCAGTTGTAGAAGAAGTCGTTGACAGCGCCGCTGCTGCCGCTGACACTGTTGCTGCTGCCGCTACCGAGGTTGCTACCGAAGCTGCCGCTCAGTAATCCGCAAGCCTGTTAAGACAGAGCTGAAAGATAACAGCAAAAAATAAAGAGGAAACGTCTCAGACGTTTCCTCTTTTCGTGTATACCGGCGCGGATTTCATACTGTCAGCGCCGAATAATTATAACGTCAGGTCTTCCGCATACCTACGGACGCGGAAGACCTGGCGTTTGATTTAGTCGAGGGAGTGGATTACGAGGCCGGAGCGCAGCTTCGGCTCGAACCAGGTCGTCTTTGGTGGCATGATGTTGCCGGTATCGGCAATGTCGATCAGTTGCTTCATCGAGACGGGGTATAGGGCAAGCGCCATTGCCATTTCGCCGGAATCGACACGGTCGCGCAGTTCGCCAAGGCCTCGGATACCCCCGACGAAGTCGATGCGCTTGTCGGAACGAAGGTCGGTAATGCCGAGAATATCCCGCAGGATCAGGTCGGAAGAAATCGTTACGTCGAGAACACCGATGGGGTCGGCATCGTTGTAACGGCCTTCGCGTGGGGTCAGCGAGTACCAGCGTCCCCCGACGTAGAGCGAGAAATTATGGAGGCGTTGCGGGCGGTAGATTTCCGTACCCTTGTCTTCAACGATGAAGTCCTTACCGAGTCGTCCGATAAATTCCTCGGCGCTCAGGCCGTTAAGGTCGCGAACGACGCGGTTATAGTCTATTATGCGCAGATGCGATGCGGGGAACGCCACAGCGAGGAAATAGTTGTACTCCTCATCGCCGGTATGGGCCGGATTCTGCTCCGCTTTTTCCAACCCGACGCGGGCGGCGGCGGCGGAGCGGTGGTGGCCGTCGGCGATATAGAGGTGTGGCATCGCTTCGAACTCTTCGGTGATTACGCGGGTCATTTCCGGGTCGTTTACTACCCAGAAGTGGTGGCCGAAGCCGTCCGGGGCGGTGAAGTCGTATTCAGGGGTTTCAGCAGCCACCCGGCGTATGATTTCTTCGAGGCGTTCATTGTCGGGGAACGCGAAGAACACCGGCTCGATGTTGGCGTTGTTGACTCGCACGTGCTTCATGCGGTCATCCTCTTTGTCGCGGCGGGTAAGCTCGTGTTTCTTGATAACGCCGTTTACATAGTCGTGGACGTTGGCCGCTATCACTATGCCGTACTGGGTGCGCCCCTCCATCGTCTGGGCGTAGATGTAGTAATGCTCTTCGGGATCCTGCACCAGCCATCCCTTTTCGCGGAAGGCGCGGAAATTGTCGACCGCTTTCTCGTAGACTTTCGGGTCGTGCTCGTCGGTTCCCGGCTCGAAGTCAATTTCGGGCTTTATGATGTGGTACAGCGACTTGGGATTGCCTTCGGCCTCGCGCCGGGCCTCTTCTGAGTTAAGCACGTCGTAGGGGCGCGAAGCGACCTGCTCGATCATCTCCTTTGGCGGCCGAATGCCGCGGAATGGTTTTACTTTGGCCATGGTTTCAGGTAAGAATTAAGGATTTGTCTTTCTAATCGCAAATATAGCGAATTTGTCGGCACTTTTCCAAATTCCGCTTCAAAAACAGAAATAAAAAAGAGTGGGGCTCTCACGAGTGCCACTCTCTCCATTCATCACATTATGCTTACAATTAAGTGCTCTTTCAGTTTCTATTACTCTTTCAGTTTCTACTATAAGAACGTAAGGGAATCGTAATAGGTTGAAAGCTCACGGGTTAAATTCCATTAAGAAGTGTTGGCGTTGCTGCGTCATATCCGGCTGTTAGCCGATGATTTTCCCGGATGTGATGGCGCTGTTAGAACGGTTCAGATGGTAGGAGCATGAAGGCGAGGCCGACGGGAGCAATCTAAAGATTGTGACCGAGGCCGAACCTTCAAGCGACGACCCAGATGAGCCGTTATAACACGCCCTCAATCAGTATCGGCCTTCGACAATGGGCCAGTCGATAATGTCCCACAGTTTTTCGAGGGCGTCCTTGCGGAGGTTCTGGTAGTCGAGGTAGTAGGCGTGCTCCCACACGTCGAACGCCAGGATGGGCGTCAGACCCTGTGTCAGCGGGTTGCCGGCGTTCGACTCCTGGGTTATGAACAGTTTCCCCTCGTTGTCGCGGGAGAGCCAGACCCATCCCGAACCGAAGAGTTTCACTCCCGCGTCGACGAATTCCTTCTTGAAGTTCTCGAACGAGCCGAAGTCGCGGTTGATAGCCTCGCGGAGTTCTCCGTCTGGTTCTCCTCCGCCGTCAGGCGAGAAGGAGAAGAAATAGAAGATGTGGTTCCAGGCCTGGGAGGCGTTGTTGAACAGCGCGCCCTTTGAGTCGCGGATTATCTCCTCGAGGGGAAGCTCTTCAAACTCCGTCCCTTCGATCAGCTTGTTGAGGTTGTCGATATAGGCTTTTTCGTGTTTGCCGTAGTGGTAGTCGACAGTGCGGGCCGAGATAGCGGGTTCGAGCGCATCGTGGGCGTAAGGAAGTTCTGGCTGGGTGTATTTCATCGCTTATAAGAATTTAGTTGTATATGCGTAAAAAAGCCGCGGCCGATGGCAACACCAGGTTGCCTGCCGCGGCTCTAATAGCAAAACGCCCTTAGGCCGAAATGGTTCACGCGCCATAAGCTAACGCGCGGAGGGTATGTCGTTCAGAAACGGTATCCGATGGTGAACACGAGCTGCGAGTTCCCGTCGGTAACCTTCGCCGAGGGGGCGTCGGTCCAGTATCCGTCGTAATCTTGGAAGGAAGTGAATGCGTGGTAGGTCGATTCGCGGTGCTTGTAGACATATGCCAGGTCGGCGTAGAAGCCGCTGAACCGGTAGCCGAGGCCGCAGGTTATGTACTGCGTGTTCGTGTCGAAGGTATAGGCCGGGTTGGTGCCGGAGGTGTATACCTGGATATTGCTATTCTCGACATCCTCCTTGATGTTTGATGAGGTGTAGCTGTAGCCGGCGCGGATGCTGAACTGCGGCGTTACGCGGAACTCGGCACCTAAGCGTATGGTGTTCGATGCCTTGAAATAGTCCTTTATGTCGCCGGTGAAATAGTCGATTTCAGTGCCGTCTGCTTCGCTGGTCCTCATTCCGTTGTAGGCCTGGTACTCATAGTCGGCGCTGATTATGCCGCGGCCGCCGATTACTCCGGCCACGCCGAACATCAGCTTCCACGGGGAACGCATCTGCCAGTCGTATGTGGCGGTCGGCGTCTCGTTATAGCCCTGGAAGCCTGAGGAGAATCGCAAGCTGACATCGGCGTTGTAGGAGGTAGTCATCGACCAGTAGGTAGGAGTATGTACGGCGATACCGAGACGCAGCTCGTTGATCGGTTTGAGTATGAGGCCTAATTTGACGTTGACGCCCGTTCCCGAGGTATGCTTCCAGTTGGTCATCTGGAAGCCTCCGTTGCCGACCGTGGTCCCCATGTCACCGTCAACCGGAACATCGGCGCTGTTGAGGTTTTCGACATAGGTCGAGTTCTGGGTGTAGCCCATATCGGTTATGCCGATTCCGAGACCCCAGTAGACAACGTTAGACACGTTGCCGCCGAAGTTGATTGAGTATTCGTCGGTATAGCCTGATTCGGTGACGGCCATATTGCCTGTGCCCGTGGTCGCGGGGATGGTATGCCCGGCTCCGTCATCGACATCCTGGTACTGGAAGAGACCGCTATAAACGTCTGTTTCATAGGGATTCCCTTCCTGATCGACACCCACCTGCGGGGTTATAAGTCCGCCGTTGAAGGCGAGTATGCTCAGCCAGTTGGGTGCGTTGTCGGAATAATCCTCGTAGGGGTTGTTCTGCGAGCCGTCGTCGAAGAGCGCTCCCGGGTCATAGCCGTCGGTGAAGGTGGTGATATAGTTTGACAGGGAGGTCTGCAACGGCATCCCGACGCCCGAATACTGGCGGTTGAACGAGTTCAGACGCGAGTAGCTGACACCCCAGGAGATGGTCTGAAGGCCGGTGTTTCCGAGGTTGATGGTGCCCACATATCCGAAATTGTTGACGTCGCACTTGGTGTTGCTGTTGCTCTTGCCGCCAAGAATCCCGGAAGTCTTGGCGTTCATCATGTTCACGTCGAAAGTGAAACCGATGTCGCTGCCGCGGTACACGCCGATACCGCCGGGGTTCTGGTTAAGGGTCGAGAGGTCGCCACCCAGGGCGGTGAAGGCCCCCGCCATGGACATGAAGCGGGCCGTGCCACGCAGTTCCGACTGCGAGAGGTTATACGCGTCGACAGCGCTTTGGGCGCTCGCGCCGGTAGCGGCCGCGGCGCATGCGAGGGCCGCGAGTATATGCCGGTTTAATCCGGGTCTGTTGTCAGTCAGCTTTTTCATAATCTGAAAGTTGTTAGGTTATGCGGAGAGGAGGATTACCGTCTCCCGCGGCTGCCGGAGTAGCCGCCACCGCCGGAGCGTCCGCCGCCACCTGAGTAGCCGCCATGGCTGCCGGAATATCCGCCGCGGCTGCCGGAGTAGCTGCCAGAAGAGTTTCCGCGGCTGCCGGAGTAGCTCGGGGTCGATGATGGACGGCGAGAGCCGGAGGTGTTGTAGCTCGGAGTGGATGGGCGGCTGCCGGAGGTAGATGAGCCGCCGAACTGGTAGGTCGACGACGCGCGCCCTCTGCCCCCCGAATAGGTACCCGCGGGGGTAGTGCCGGTTGCCGGACGGGTCACGGGAGACGAATAGCCGGGCCGGGTCGAAGTTGCCGGTCGCGAAACCGAACCTGCTGCCGACGCTGACGGGCGGCGGCCGTTGGAATTGTAGATGCTCCCGCGGTTGGCCGAGCCGTAGCTTCCGTAGTAACGGTTGCCGTTAGAGCCTCCCGCCATCGGGCGGTTGGGGCGAAGCGCTCCGGGAGGGTCGTTATAGGAGCGTCCGCCGCCCCAGCCCCAGTAGTGG
>CAJUFH010000065.1 GCA_910585755.1 uncultured Muribaculaceae bacterium
TTATCTTCACCCAGGCGCAGCCTGGATTTCACCCTATTTGCGGGTTCGTGCCCGGATGGGAGGGTGCTGTCAGAACGGTTCAGATGGTAGGAGCTTGAAGGTGAGGCCGACGGGAGCAATCTGAAGATTGTGACCGAGTCCGAACTTTCAAGCGACGACCCAGATGGGCCGTTATGACACACCCTCTTGTTAGAGGGTCAGGGTAATCAGCCCCGTGCTGTCGAACCGCGGGAGCGCCATCAGTTGCAGGGGGGCGGAGCGGTCGTAGGGGGTGTTCGAGCCGTTGCCGACGCGCACGCCGATTGCCGCGAGGGCTGTCTCGACGGCGTTCAGGGCGATTTCCGGGCGGTTGTTGTCGCGGCTGAGGTGGCAGAGGAATATGTTTCGGAGCGACGGGGTGTAGACGCGGGCCAGGTACTCCGCCGTCACGGCGTTGTCGAGGTGGCCGTTGTCGGAGCGTATGCGGGCTTTTAGGTATTCCGGGTATGTCCCGGCGGCGAGCATCGCGCTGTCGTAGTTCGCCTCGATCATAAGGTGGTTTGCCCGGCGCATATAATAGTCGGCGCGCTCCGAGACGCATCCGAGGTCGGTAGCGACCGCGAGGGCGTGGCGCCCGCGGGTTATGAAGAAGCCCGCGTTGTCGGTGCCGTCGTGGAGCACTTCGAAAGCCGTTATCTCAAAGTTCCCTACCTTGAAGGGGTGCTCCTTGTAAATCGGGTGATGGTAGTCCTTGATTCGGTTGGAGATATTGTGGCGGCGGAGCATTCCGTTGAGCACCCGCGGCGTGCAGTAGACCCCCATATGGGGGCGCTTGCGCACGAGCGGGTAGACGTAGCGGACGTGGTCGGAATGGTCGTGGGTCAGCAGGATTCCCCTTATGTGGTCCATCTTTATCCCGTAGCGGCGCAGCTCGTCAACGACCTTGTCGGCCTCTACCCCGGCGTCGATCAGCAGGCCGCCGGAGGTGTCGCCGATATAGGCGCAGTTTCCGGAACTGCCGCTGCCGAAGGATATGAAGCTCAGCTTGTCGGCCGGCTTCACATCCTCCATCGGGGTGAGGTCGTCGGCCCCGTTGTTGAAAATCGCCTTGCCGCGCAGGCGTTCAACCTCCTTTTCAATGTCGGGAAGCCCGGCGGCTTTATCCCTCGGAGGGAAGAAGCCGTACTCCTCAACGTCGTCAAACAGCCCCGGGAAGAGGCTGTTGTCGGTTGTCGGTTTCTTATATCGGGCTGCTGACATGGGGGTTAAGAGAACAGGAGGAAAATAGCCGGGGTTTTTGAATAATCGTATTTCGCCTTGGCCCACTGCGAGAGGGGCATCGTCAGCGCCGACTCCCGCGAGCCGGTAAGGTCGAAGCTGACGCTCAGGAGCATCTGCCCCGGGAGCGTGCGGCAAAGTTCCTCCACGAGCCGGTTGTTGCGGTAAGGGGTCTCGATGAAAATCTGCGTCTGGCGCTCGGAGCGTATGCGGCGCTCCATCTCCCGGAATTTCGCGGCGCGCGCCTTGGCCTCGATCGGCAGGTAGCCGTTGAACGCGAAGCTCTGCCCGTTGAATCCCGAGGCCATAAGCGACATCAGGATGCTCGAAGGCCCTACGAGGGGTACCACCCGGAACCCGCGGCGCTGGGCCGCGGCCACGGCGTCGGCCCCCGGATCGGCCACGGCGGGGCATCCCGCCTCGGAAATCACGCCGATGGATTCCCCGCGTTCCAGCGGGGCGAGCATCGCCGGGACCTCCGCCGGGTCGGTATGCTCGTCGAGCACCTCGAACGTAAGGTCGTCGATATTGATTTCCCGGCAGCACTTTTTCAGAAATCGGCGCGCCGAGCGCACGTTCTCCACGATGAAGTGCCTCACGTTCCGCAGAATCTCTATGTTTTCTTGCGGAAGCGAGCCTTCAATCGATGCTTCCGGGCTCAAGGGCACCGGAAACAGGTAAAGTGCGGGAGTGTGTCGCGGGTCAATCATATTACAAAGTTACGCAAATTATTCCGTTCACGGGCTATACCTCTCATTAAAATGGCTAAAATTCGTATCTTCGCGGTATGAGATATTTCGTATCGGCCGGAGAGGCTTCCGGCGACCTTCACGGGGGAGCGCTGCTCCGGGCGCTCCGAGACGCTGATCCTCAGGCGAGCTTCGAGTTCCTCGGAGGGGACGAGATGGCCTGCGCGGCCGGCCACGCTCCGCTGATCCATTACCGCAAGATGGCCTATATGGGGTTCGCCGAGGTGCTCCGCCACCTCCCCGACGTGGCCCGCAACCTGGCTACGGCGCGCCGCGCCCTGGAAACGGGGAAGTTTGACGCACTGATACTCATAGATTATCCGAGTTTCAACCTCAAGCTGGCCGGGCGCGCGGTTGAATTAGGTATCCCCGTATATTATTACATAGCCCCGAAGGTATGGGCCTGGAAGGAATGGAGGGTAAAGAGTATCAGGAAACTGTGTCGGAAGGTGCTCTCGATACTCCCCTTCGAGGTCGAATATTTCCGCGGCAAGGGTGTGGAGGTCGAGTATGTCGGCAATCCGTCGGCTGAGGAAATCGCTGAGCGGCAGCGCGCCCTGCAGCCGGTCGAAGACTTCCTGCGGGCCAATTCCCTTTCCGGCAAGAAACCGCTGCTAGCCATTGTGCCGGGCAGCAGGGTAGGGGAGCTGCGCAACAACCTCCCGGTGATGCTTGAGGCCGCCTCGCGTTTTCCCGGCTATCAGCCCGTGGTCGCTATGGCACCGGGGCTTGACGCGGAGCTTTTCGAGCGGTTCGCCCCCGGCGTGCCGCGTGTCGAGGGGCAGACGTTCCAGCTTATGGCCTCTTCCGTGGCGGCGCTCGTCACATCCGGCACCGCGACCCTCGAGTGTGCCCTGCTCGGTACCCCCCAGGTCGTATGCTACCGCGGAAGCGGGAGCAAGGCGTTCTACAATATTATGAAGCACGTTCTGAAATGTCCCTTCGTGTCGCTTCCGAACCTTATCGCCGGGCGAGCCGTCGTGGCCGAACTGCTGATGCACCATTGCAACGCCGACGAGGTTTCCGCCGAACTGAAAAAAATACTCCCCGGCGCCGAAGGGCGCGGGGAGATGCTTGAAGGGTATTCCGCAATTAAGGCCGCTCTTGGCGGGTCTCACGCTGCAGAAAAGGCTGCGGCAACCATTCTCGCCGACCTTACTTCGTAAGAATATATGTTCTGTGGGGTGCGAGCGCGCCGGTGAGCCGTCCCTTCTTAACCTTGAATTCCTTGCCGTAGACGGCGTCGCGGTATGTGCCGTTGGGAAGCCCGGTCGGCAGGTCGATGAAGTTGGCGTGGTCCGAGATATTAGCGAGGGCCGCGCCTTTCTTTCCGCGGTTAACGAGGAGCACGCTCCCGTTCTCGCTGATCTGAATATCCTCTTTCTGCCCTGCCATCGCCTTGCGGAACTTGTTGGCCGCCACTACTTCGGGATGGAAGAACTCGTCGTTGCCGCGCTCCCCGGAGAGGTTGTCGCCCCAGTAGTTTTCGCGGGTCGAGCCCATCGGGCGGCTGAAGAACAGGGGCACTCCGTTCTGGCGGGCGGTAAGGAATACCCAGCCGGTGCGGATCTGGTCGTCGGTAAGAGCGGCGCTCTCGTGAGCGTTGCAGTAAGTGTCGTGGCTCTCCACCCAGGTCGTCAGATACTCGGGAGCGGCCTGGTGGTGCCACCCGGCGAGGTCAAGCCCGGTTGCCGAACCCTTCTCGAGAGCCTCGCGGAGCACGTGGCCGTAGCCCGAAGCAGTCTGTCCCATGTAGGAGGCGTATTCAAGTTCAGGCACGTTGCGGTCCTGGAGCACCTCCCCGTAGACCCACAGCGAATCGTAGGGCACGTTCAGCTTAACCCCCTTGACTGCCTTGCGGCCTGTAGCCACATCCCAGAAATCGTTCTCCTTCACCCCGGCCGCGGTGTCGACAGGGTCGGAATGCACGCCGATATGCTTGGCGGTGTCGTAACGGAAGCCGCGCACGCCGAGGTCGAGAAGCTGGTTTACGAAATTCATATAGTATTTCTGGAAGTCGGGGTTCTCGGTGTTCACGTCTGGAAGCCCCGCCAGCGATTCGAGCGTGCACTGCGCGCGGTCGTTGTAGTCGCGGATCGGCTGCAGGCCGTTGGAGTGGAAGAGCTTGTCGCGCCCTCCGGCGGCTGCGTAAAGCTCGTCGCTAACGGCGTCGATGTCAAACGCGGTATGGTTGGGGAGCACGTCGACGATTACCTTTACGTTGTATTTCGCCGCCGAGTCCATCATCTCCTTCATCTGGTCGAGGGAGCCGACAATCTCGTTGCCGATTTTCCAGTCGGTCGGCTGGTAGTAGTAATACCAGTTCCCCTCCTTGTGGGTAGGGTCGAAGAGCTTCTTGGTGACGGAACCCTCGGGCTTGAAGCAGTTCTGGACGGGGGAAGTCTGAACCATCGTGTACCCCGCGTCGGCGATACGCTTCATGTTTTTCGCGATTGTCGGGAAGTTCCAGCTTCAGGCGTGCATGATGATCTGCTCGTTGGTAGCGTCGGGGTTGTGGGTCATCCGGTCTTTCGCGCCGGCGGGAATCGCTGCGGCCGCGATCAGCGGAAGGGCGATAATCAGTTTTTTCATGTCGTTATTTAAGAATATGATGTAAGTAAGAATCAAATGTTCAGTGGTTGGTCGGAGCCGCGGTCTTGAAGAGCGTGTCTAAGGTCATCAGGGCGTTCGGGAGCGAAGCCTGCCAGAACTCCCAGGTATGCGCTCCGGGGCGTACCGTGAGCCTCCCGTCGATTCCCGCGCCGCGGAGAGCCTTATAGTAGTCGAGGTTCACGTCGCGGAGAAAATCGTTGTCGCCGCAGTCCTGGTACCATTTGACGGTTTTAAGCGCCTCGATTGTTTCGGGGGAGGCCTCCGAGACATATTTCGCGCAGTCGCGGTCGCGAACTGAGATATAGTAAGGGCGCACTTTGGAGGTTTCCGGCATCTCTTCGGGCTTCCTGTCGCCCGGAAGAGCGACAAGCGCGCTCATGGCCCATGCCGCGCAAAACATATCGGGATGGCGCTGGGCATAGACAGTGGTCCCTCCGCCCCCCATCGACAGTCCGGCAATCGCGCGGTTCGCCTTAGATCCTCCGGCGCGGTACTTGCGCTCTAACTGCGGCACAAGCTCCTGGAAAAAGAAATCCTCGTAGGCCCAGCCGGGGATGTTGAAGTAGCCGTGCTGCTGTATTTCCGGGTTCTCGCCTCCGGCGCAAGGGGTTACGAGGACAACGTCGGCCAGCTTGCCGGCCGCGGCGAGGCTGTCGCAGATTTCCGCTGCCCGTCCTTTGACGGCCCAGTCCTCGTTGTCGCCCCACATCCCGTGGAGAAGGTAGACTATCGGGAAATGAGCCTCGGGGTTAGAGTAATACGCTTCCGGGACAATCGCGGTATAGGCCCGCGGGGCGTTGAGGATGCGGCTGTGGATGGTGTCGGTTACAACACGGTAGCCTCCTGCGGAGTAGCCCGTCAGGGTGGCGAAGAATGAAATTATAGCTAAAAGCGGACGATTCAGTTTCATGGCCTTTGATTTACCGCGAAGATACGAAAAATCCCGATACAACGATACAAAAGGAGCCGTGCCGTTTACATTGGCACAGCTCCGAATCCTTTGTTTGCGATGAGAGTTCCGTATCAGCCCTGTTTTTCGGGGGTCGGCGCGATCAGCTTGTACCCCTTGCCGTGGATGTTGATGATTTCGATCGAGGGGTCTTCGCGGAGGTGCTTGCGCAGCTTCGTGATATACACGTCCATCGAACGGGCGTTGAAATAGTTGTCGTCAATCCAGATTGTCTTCAGGGCGTAGTTGCGCTCGAGGATTTCGTTGAGGTGGGCGCAGAGGAGGCTCAGAAGCTCTGACTCCTTGGTGGTCAGCTTGGTAACCTTGTCGTCGATGAGAAGTACCTGCTTCTGGGTGTCGAAGGTGAAACGGCCGATCTGGTACATCGTGACCTCTTTCCCCTTCTTCCCCTTCACGCGGCGCAGGATTGCCTCGATGCGGAACACGAGCTCCTCCATCGAGAACGGTTTGGTGATATAGTCGTCGGCGCCAATCTTGAATCCCTCGAGGATGTCTTCCTTGATTGTCTTGGCGGTAAGGAAGATGATGGGGACTTCGGAATTGACGGCGCGGATTTCCTGGGCCAGGGTGAAGCCGTCCTTCTTAGGCATCATGACGTCGAGCACGCAGATGTCGTATTTCCCTTTAAGAAACGCCCTGTAACCGGCTTCGCCGTCGGCGTAAAGGTCGGCGTTGAAGCCTTTGGCCTGGAGGTATTCTCTCAGCAGCATGCCGAGGTTCTCGTCGTCCTCGCAAAGGAGGATTCGCATACGGTCGTCCATAGTTAATAAGTTTTGTTATATTATTATAATTTTTTTCATTGGTTAATTGTTCACTCGGAGTGAGCGAAAAAACGCGGGAGCCTCAGTTGTTGAGAAGGGGCATCGTGATGGTAAAGGTCGTTCCCTTGCCGAGGTCGCTCTCGACCTTGATGTTGCCCCCCATCAGTTCCGTCATCTTGTTTACGTATGCCAGCCCGAGGCCGAAACCCTTGACATCGTGGCGGTTGCCGGTCGATACGCGGTAGAATTTCTCGAAAATCTTCCGCAGGTCCTCCTTGCGAATCCCGATTCCGTTGTCAGAAATGGTTATTTGCAACTTGTCGTCGCCGGCATCGCGGGTGGCGATGGAAAGTTCCAGGGGGACATCCTCCTTGCGGTACTTTACGGCGTTGTCGAGCAGGTTGAAAATCACGTTGGTGAAATGCATCTCATCGACGCTTATAATCGCGTCGGGGGCGTCGAGGTTGGCCGACAGCTTGCCGCCGTATTTCTCTACCTTCAGTCGGAAGGTGTTGATAACCTGCTGGATGACAGAGTTGGCATCGATTTCCTGGAAGCGCAGTGTCGCTTTCTTCTTGTCGAACATCGACATCTGCAGTACCTTCTCGACCTGGAACCGAAGCCGCTTGGTCTCGTCGTTGATTACGCCGGAGATATGCTGCAGCATCGGCTGCGACTTCCTTACCGACGGGTCGTTAAGCATCTGGGCCGCGAGCGATATGGTCGAAATCGGGGTCTTGAACTCGTGGGTCATATTGTTGATGAAGTCGTTCTTCATCTCCGTCAGCTTCTTCTGCCGGAAGGCGAGGATGATGGTGTAGAGGAAAACAATCAGCAGGATGAACGTGAAGATGAACGACGGAATCATGAACTTTACCGAACTGAGCACGTATTTCGCCTTCTGCGGAAAGTAGACTTTAAGGTAGTTTTTCTTCGAAGGGGGATCGCTGTGGAAAAGCGACTGCACGAATACCGAGTTCTCGTCGGAATTAATCTTGTTCTGCCTTGTGAATCCTTCCGAGGCATAGAAAACGTGGCCGCTGCGGTTGACGACGACGAACTCGAACGGCAGGTCGAGCCCGTTGTTTTCAAGCTCCCGTGCCAGATAGCGGCGCACCGAGGTCGAATCGACGCGCTCCTCGATCGGGCGGTCGTAGGCTTTGTTCATAATGTTTATTATGACGTCGTCGATAAGCCCCTTCTGATAGAGGTATTGCCCTTTAAGCTCCTCGCGCATCGAGTTGTAGGAGCTTGCGATATTGCTCTGCTCGTTCTGGAGGTTGTAGATTTTGTCCGCGTCGGCCTTCAGGGTCACGTCGCCGACGAGGCCGCTGTGGGTCGTGAAGGAATATTTCACCCCTCCGAGATGCGGAGCGCCCCCGTACTGGGTGTAGACCGACGAGGATTCGACCTCCGCCACGTCCTCCTCCAGGAAATATTTGGTCTCGTCCTGCTCCAGCAGCGACGCGACCACGTTGAGCGAGCGTTTTACCCCCTCGGAAAACTGGTCGTCGCGCATGCGTATCATCGACTCCATATACATAATCTGTATATAGAGCAGACCGATGACCGTAAGGGCCATGAGCACTGTTAGAAGCCAGATTGTAGATTTCTTCATAAATCCCCTGTTGATGTGGCTATATGCGCCACAATTTTAACATTTGCCCCAAAATTAACATTTAAATTTCAAAATGCCAAATAAATGTTCGGAACGCCCCGAGCGGTTAAACCAATTTAACGAAAATCAGAGAGCCGCACCAAAAATTTTTGAATTTTTGGCACGGCTCTTTATTCCGTTATCTCGCACTCGGCGAGAGTATTTTATGCTTCTCTTATAATCGGTATTACCCCTTCACGATGGGCTTCCCTTTGTATTTGCCGCCGAATGTGAAGTTGATACCGAGCTGGATGTTGGTGTTCAGGTGGCCGACAGGCACGAACTGTGGGGTGATCTTGAAGAACTGGTGGTCGGAGCCTACGAAGAAGTTGAATCCCTTGGGGTGGAAGTTGAGCATCCAGCCGAAGGAGGAGCCGAAGGTCGACGCGCCGTAGCTTACCGTGGCATCGAACCAGTTGGTGGGCTTGACGTTGGCAGAGAAGCGCCCCTCGGTCCAACTGAAGCAGCCGGCCATGCGCTGGGTGAAGAGGAAGCCGGCCGACAGGCGCTTGTAGAAGGGCATGTCGTATTCGGCGCCGATTGTCAGAGTGGCGTGGAGCGCGCGGGTCTCTGACTCTTTCTGCGACTGTTTCTCGAAGTTGAGGCAGTCGACGAGGCGGTCGCCGAGGTCTTCGAGCTGCTGGTCAATCTTGTTGTCGTCATATCCGTCCTGGGTGTCGTCGATGGCGATGTCCTGGAAGCCGTCGAACTCCCAGGCGCGGCCCGGCATACGCCCTACGGCGGCGCCGTTCCATTTGATGAAGCCAAGGTCGGTTACGGCGGCAGAGAGGCGCAGGCCGTCAACGAAGCGGCTCATGTCGTATGTCGCGCCGAGGTCGAAGGCCATGCCGAATCCGGCGAGGCCGAAGTTGTTGTACTCGATTCCGTCGAAGTCAATCTGCTCCGAGCGGGAGGGCTTGTCAAGCTCCTTGCCCGACTCAGCGTTTGTCGGAACGTAGAGGCCGTTGCCGGCGCCGATAAAGATTTCGCCGTCGCCGTCGATTACCCATTTCTTGTCCCCCATCGAGACATCCATCTTCTTGATGTTGGCGTCGAGATGGGCGAGGCCCAGGAGGAACTTAACCTTTACGCCGGCTGCCAGTTCGGGCGTAACCTGGCGCTGGTGGCCGAGGGCTACTTCGGCGTAGCTCATGACGCGCAGGCGCATGTCGCCGAAGTCATAGCGGGTGTTTGGCCCGGTCTGGCCGACCTTCATAAACTCGAACAGGCCCTTGGGGAGCGACATGCCTACATCGGCCTTGACGGAGATGCCGAGGGTGTTGTAGCCTCCGAATCCCTTGAAACCGAGCGAGATGATATTGAGGTTTACTCCGGTCAGGAGCTTGTTGGTCTTCGACAGGTTGCCGAGGAACTCGGAGCTGCTGACGCTCTTGTTCATAAACGTTGTCAGTTGTCCGTCGGGTTTCTTATATATTAAAGTGTTGACACCGATGTTGGCCTGTGTCCCGATTCCGAGGTTGCCGAGCACGGGCATAGCGACGTAGCCGCGTTCGGGCGCCAGGGCCGGGTTCATCTCGTGGCGGTAGTTGTAGCCTTCGAGGAAGTATGCCGCGCGTGACGCGTCCTGCGCGCTTGCGGCGAAGATGCCGGCTGCCATTGCCCCGGCGAGCATATATAGTTTTGTAGCTTTCATAAGTTGGGGTAATGGAGGTTAGTCGTTGAGGTCTAAGTCGATGTTGCCCTTGAGGGTAGCGGTCACATCGGTGAATTTGACGCCCATGTTGTCGTTGAGAGCGATACCTGCGCACTCCGCGTCGGTGTGGGCGGTGAAGCTGGCGTTGATGCCCTTTACCTGGCCGAGGTTGTCGGCGGTGGAGGTCAGCACTGCCGTAATCTTGCTGGTCGAAGGTCCGTTGGCGGTCCCGGCCTTGATTACGCCGGTAACCTTGCAGGTTACGTCGCTGAGAGCGTTTCCTTTGGCGTCCGTGGCCTCGAGGCTGGGGGTTAGGTTCAGGGGTATGCCGTTGACTGCGTTGAAGCTAAGCTCGATAGCTTCGAAGTTGAACTTGTCGAAGTCGTCGGTGTCGAGGTCGTCCGACGAGGTCATATAGTCGATTATGGTGTTCTCCCCGAACACGAACGGGATAACCGCCTCGTAGTCGTACTTCTCGGTATAGATATGGTCGGGATAGATTGTGAATTCTTTGTTCTGGGGTACTTTGGCATTAATCTCCGTAATCGTAATGCGGCTCGGCACGGTCATGAACAGGTCTCCGAGATTGGCGACAGTGACTTCTTCATCGACATTGGAATCGGAAGAGCCGCGGCGAGAGATGCAGATGGTTGTTACCTGGGCAGCCTTGATAAGGATTTCGTCGCCGCCGTTTTCATCTTTGCCAAGCTTGATTTTGATATCATTGCCGTTTTTGTCCTTGATGATATTGCCGTATTCATCATAAGGGGTGAGAACTGCGCTGAAAAGTACTTCAACCGGGGCTTCGTTGTTGACAGTGAAGTAAAGTTGCGGGTTGTAGATGTCGAGGTGGTTGCCCTCTTCTTTCAGCGGGTCAGGGATATCGTTGATTTGGAAGTCGCTTTCGGCGATATCAATCTTCGGGTTGACCACGCCGGTAACCGACAGCAGTGTGGCGCTGGTAGGCTGGACGATTGATTCCATTGTGAGGCTTATGGATGTTCCAGGTGTCGCCCCTGTAAGGCTTACGCCGGTCTTGCCAGAAAGCTCGACATTGTCTTCCATTACGAAGTTGTGGTGACCGTTTTGGTCAATGATGCCCTGTCCTGCGGCGTGCTCGCTGGTGAAGTCGAAATGTTTGATGAGGATTTGCAGGCTAACGGAGTTATGGGCCACGTAGAAGTCGTCTTTGAACACCAAACGGTTGCCATTGACGAGTTCTACTACCTCGGTGGTGCCGGGCTTGAGTACTACTGTCCAAAATTCGGGGAACTGGATGGTGAACCCTTTTTGCAGATACACATTGCCGGTGTAGTTGGTGTGGAAATTGATCGTGACGTCTACGTTGAGGTCTGTAGTGGCCTCGGAGATGGACACGACGTCGGTAGTTATGTCGTTGGAGTTCAGCTTAACAGCGTTGACAAGTGTCACATCCTGCCACTGGATTTCGGTCGGCAGTAGTTCGGCCGGGACGGAAGGTACCTGGAAGTCGATTAGGGGCACCCTCGTCGTGCTGCCGTCGATGTCGTCAAGCTCGACCTTGGGGATTTCTACGGTCGATTCCGTGGTTTCATTGGATTTCTGAACCAGCACGTAGTCCCCTTCCTTGAGACCGTAGTTCTGGTGGTTGGCGATGTCTTCGGCGGTGATGGTCTTGATCGAGGAAGAGCCGTCTTCGTTGAGGTCGAAGAGATTTTTTAGGGTCAGCATCTCGGTGGAGCTGCCGGGGATGGTCAGCCCGTTGGTGCCGATGGTGACGTTGAGGTCCATGTCCTTCGACAGGTCGTAGTCGTTGTCGACGCAACCGGGAAGGATTGCCAGTGCCGCGAGGGCGACTCCCGCCGCCAGAGGCCGGCCGATGGCAGTCATGCGGAAATTTGTCATGAGAAATGTGTTGGTTTATTGCGTTTTTCGGTTATTACTAACTTAGGAAGCGTGTGCGTTCTAAATTACTCGCGAAAATACGAATTATTTTCCAATTAATTCACCTTTATTGACATATTTATCCGCATATTTAACACAATTGTATTTTGGTTTCCGCGATTCCGGGCTTTTTGCTAACTTCGCGGCGCTCGCGGCGGATGCCGCGGCCTGCAAAACTATGGAGAATTTAGCTAACAAACCCGCCCCGCGCGCCGCGGAGAAAGGGCTGCTCGGAAAGCTCTTCTGGTCGTTCCTGCGCATCGGGGCGTTCACTTTCGGAGGCGGTTGGGCCATGATTTCGCTGATTGAGCGCGAGGTGGTCGACAACCGCCAGTGGATCGGGCGAGAGGAGTTTCTCGACCTCCTGGCCGTCGCGCAGTCGCTGCCGGGAATCCTGGCTGTCAACATCGCCGTGGCGGTCGGCGACCGCCTGCGGGGGATGCGCGGAAGCGTCTGCGCCGCCCTCGGTAACATCCTCCCCAGCTTCCTTATAATACTGACCGTCGCGATTTTCCTGACTCCCGACCTTATCAAGAACAACCCTGTCGTGGCTGCCATTTTCCAGGGAATCCGCCCGGCGGTCGTAGCGCTGATTGTCGCCCCCATGGTGACTTCCGCCAAAGCCGCCAAAATCGGTTGGAAGACGGTATGGATTCCGATTGTGGTCGCGCTGCTGATATGGTCCAAGTGGCCGGTGGTATCGAACCCGATACTGTATATCGTGCTTGGCGGACTTCTCGGCTGGGTGGTACTCAGCCATGTTGAACAGCGCCGCGCCAAAACCGGCGGGGCCGAAAATGACGACGAGCTATGATTTATTTCCGACTTATCTGGAGCTATCTTAAAATCGGCCTCTTCGGTTTCGGCGGAGGCTACGCGATGCTGTCGCTCATCGAGCGCGAGATTGTCGAGCCTGGATGGATTACCGAGCAGATGTTCACCGACATTGTCGCGATCTCGCAGATGACCCCCGGCCCTATCGGAATCAACTCAGCGACCTATATCGGCTATGTCGCGCCGATGCAGGCCGGTTTTTCGAGCCCCGTCTACGGCATCCTCGGGTCCCTGCTCTGCACGTTCGTCGTAGTGCTTCCGTCGTTCCTCCTGGTAGCCTATACGAGCCATCTTATCCAGCGCCACCGCGACAGCGTTGTCGTCCGCGGCATCTTCAAGGGGCTGCGTCCGGTGGTAATAGGTCTGATCGCGTCGGCGGCGTTGCTGCTGATGAACAGCGAGAACTTCGGCGACACACCCCGCGAGGCTACCATTTCGACTATCATCGCGGTTGTGGCGCTTACGCTGGTGCTCCGTTTCAAGACCCACCCCATACTGGTAATCGTCCTCAGTGGCGTCGCCGGTTTCTTCCTCTATTACTGATTCAAATTTCGTATGCGAAATTTGAATCAGAGTGAATGAAGTGAAAAGTGAAATTCAGGCTACGCCTGAGTGAAGATAATACTCCTGCTTAGAGTATTCTCTTCACCCTTCACCCTTCACTTTCACCCTTCACCCTTAACCTTTAAGACAATGGATTATCAGGAAACGATAGATTTCTTATATTCCCAGACTCCGCAGTTCCAGCAGATCGGGGCCGCGGCCTATAAGCCCGGGCTTGATACCGTGCGCCGCTTGGCGGCTCTGTTCGGCGACCCGCAGCGGCGCCTCCGCTGCGTCCACGTAGGGGGCACCAACGGCAAGGGTTCGACCGCCCATTCCATCGCCTCCTGCCTTCAGTCAGCCGGTCTGAAGGTCGGGCTCTTCACCTCCCCGCATCTTGTCGACTTCCGCGAGCGGATCCGTGTCGACGGGGGGATGATTCCCCGCGAGGAAGTTACGGCATTCGTCGAGCGTTTCAGGCAGGTGTGTCCCGAGGGGTGCGAACCCTCCTTTTTCGAGCTTACGACAGTGATGGCGTTCGACTGGTTCGCTCGCTCCGCGGTGGACGTTGCGGTTATCGAGGTCGGACTCGGTGGCCGTCTCGATTCTACCAATATAATAACACCCGAGCTGAGCGTCATTACCAATATATCAATGGACCATATGGCCCAGCTCGGCAATACCCCCGAGTCCATCGCTTCCGAGAAGGCCGGGATTATCAAGCCCGGGGTGCCGGTAGTGATAGGGGAGTCGGCCGGGACTGTGCGGGAGGTGTTCCGCGCGGCGGCCGAAAAGGCCGGAGCCCCCGCGCGCTATGCCGATGACGAGTTTGCCGCTCTTACGGCATCCCCAGCTCCCGACGGCTTCCTCGAAGCCCGCTCGACCCCCTTCGGCCCGATTCGTTTCCAGCTTGCGGGGCTGTGCCAGCACCGCAACCTGCGCACGATTCTCTGCGCTCTCGACCAGTTGCGTCGCATGGGCTTCCCCCTGACCGACGAGGCTGTCGGGGAAGGGTTGTCAACTGTCTGCGATTCCACCGGGCTGATGGGGCGCTGGATGAAGGTGATGGACTCCCCCCTCGTAATCTGCGACACCGGCCACAACGAGGGTGGCTGGGAACTTCTTGGCCGGCAGCTCGCGTCCTACGGGCCTAAGCTGACGGCGATTCTCGGCTTCGTAAATGACAAGGACCTGGACCATATCTTCCCCCATCTTCCGAAAGAGGCCGACTATATCTTCACCCGTGCGTCGGTGCCCCGCGCCCTCCCCGCCGAGGAGCTGGCGGTGCGCGCTGCGAAGGCCGGAATACGGGGCGCTGTGACGTTCAGTGTCGAGCAGGCTTTGAACGACGCCCTCCGCCAGGCGCGCCGCGACCCGGAGGCGGTTATATTCGTCGGGGGTAGCACCTTCGTCGTCGCCGATCTCCTCTCATCCCTGGAAAAACGAAACCGATAATATGGCAATCGAGCAGATTACTTCATTGGCCGACCCCCGTGTCGCGCCTTTCGCGTCGCTTACGGAGGCACAGCTCCGAAACCGGCTCGACCCGGCCTCGGCGCTCTTTATCGCCGAAAGCCCGAAAGTGATACGCGTCGCCCTCGATGCCGGTTACGAGCCATCAGCGCTGCTGTGCGAGGCTAAGCATATCTCGGGCGACGCGGCCGATATAATCGCCCGTTCCCCGGAAATGCCCGTCTATACCGGAAGCCGGGAGCTCCTCGCCGAGCTGACCGGCTACAAGCTGACCCGCGGCGTCCTCTGCGCCATGCGCCGTCCGGCCCCGAAAGGGGTTGGGGAGGTTCTGGAGGGTGCGCGGAGGGTTGTCGTGATCCACGGCGTTGTCGATACCACCAACATAGGGGCTATCTTCCGCGCGGCGGCCGCGCTCGGTATCGACGCCGCGCTCCTGACCCCCGACTCCTGCGACCCGCTTAACCGCCGCTCCGTGCGCGTGTCGATGGGGTCGGTGTTCCTCCTTCCCTGGACGTGGCTCGACGGAGGGATCGAGGCGCTCGGCCCTTACGGCTTCAAAACCGCCGCGATGGCCCTGACCGACGACTCCGTTCCGCTCGACTATCCGGCCCTTGCGGCGGAAGAGCGCCTGGCGATTGTGATGGGCACGGAGGGTGACGGCCTCCCGAAAAAGACGATTGCCGCCGCCGACTATACGGTGAAGATTCCTATGGCCCGCGGCGTCGATTCCCTGAATGTGGCGTCGGCCGCGGCGGTGGCCTTCTGGCAGTTAGGGCGCCATTGAGCGGCCTCCCGGAAAGCCTCGTCGGCGTTACGGCCCGCTGTGCGTGGTGTATGCCGCGAAAAAAATATGCAAAAAATCCTTGCGAAATTTTGCCAGTTCAAAAATAATGCCTAACTTTGCATCGCAATTGAGAGGGACGCCCATCCGAAAGCAACGAATCGGAAGCGAAAGCCCCCGTTTCAAGGCGAAAGCAAAAGAGAACTTTCAACATAACTTGCGAAAATAGCTCAGTTGGTAGAGCACGACCTTGCCAAGGTCGGGGTCGC
>CAJUFH010000066.1 GCA_910585755.1 uncultured Muribaculaceae bacterium
CGGGGGTCAAATCAACCTTGGCCCCAGGGGTCATCCGCGCCTGGGTTTTCCACCAAGCTCATTAAGGTCGAGAAAATCACCGTGCGCGACTCAATCGCGTATGTGTGCAAGCCGGGCACCAATGAGGACGGCGAGAAAGACCTTGTGGAAGTACCCGTGGAGAACTTCAAGCGCACCAACATCTCGTTTATCCCCGTCGGCAATGTCGGCACTATCCAGGGAGTGCGCCCGCTCACTCTCGGCTACGACCCCGACGAGGTTGCCGAGTATGACGGGGGTCGCCTGATTCTCACCCAGCGTGCGGAAAAGGCTACTCACTCAATCTACATCGAGTCCGAGTTCGCACAGCTTTGCGTGCCTAACAACGTCAACGCGATGTTCATCTGCACCGTAACCGCGTAAACTACGATGGGCGAGGAAAGCGCATATACCATCAAGGAATACTTGCAGGACATCTCTCCGCTTCTTACGGAGGGAGTCCTGCGGGTGATTCTCGCAAAGCGCCACCTATCTCCCGACACCCCTACGGAGGATATGGAGGATAGGGAGCTTGACCTTGCCGAAGCGGAGGCTTACTACCATCTTTCCAACCTGCCCGTGGGCGGCGCCACCAACAAGGAGGTGGACGGCTCGTGGAGCAGCACTACAGGAGGCTGGACGGTGAGCGGGGCGAACCTCTCTGAGTGGTATCGCAAGTATGCGGCGCTCCGTGAGAAGTGGGGCGAGGAAGTGATAACCAAGCGCAAAATCCGCATAATCAATCTCTGAGCATGAGCAATCCGCGTTTTCCGCATCAGTGCGTAATCTACCGCCAAGAAGGAGCGACGAGCTTCGGAGGCGGCAAGGTTAAAGAGCTGTACAAAGGTGTATGCCGTAAAAGCAGCTCCACCAATATTCGCACGTTCAACACCGGCTCGAACACCACGGGCAAGGTTGACATAGCGGACTACCGGGTTAGCGTGCCGGGCATCGTCAAGGGAATCCAAAAAGGAGACCTTATCGACGTTACCGACCTCACATGTATTGAAAAGGGGATGCGCATTGTCATGGCCGAGGCTACGCAACTTATGGGTGGTTGTACCGCGGTTCTGTGTAACACTTCAAGCAACTAAGGTTATGGGCAACGCGGCGGCATTACAGATGGGAAGCCGGAGGGCAAAGGAAATCATAGCGCGGCATATGCTCAATGAAATCCTTATCCCGGCGGCAAAAGAGCTCATTCGTGACGCAACGGAAGCGCGTGTGTCTTTCGGGCATAACATGACGGGTAACACCATCAATTCCTATGCCGCAGGGGTGTATGTCGCAGGGCAACTTGCGCATATTGAAACACCAACCGGAAGTATTTCCAGCCCTCTGCGCCGCAAACTCGGAATAGGACAGCGCTTCTATGCCGGAAGTCAGCGATGGGATGGGGAGACCCAGGAGAACACCTACACGGCCCAGGTCGGTACCAACGGCGCTATGGAACCGGAGCGGAGTATCGATTTTCTCCAGTCACATAAGCCGTCGCCAAAAGGCTGGGCCTTGGTAGTCTGCAATGGCGTCGAATATGCCACATTTCAAGAAAACGAAATGAATATCGACGTACTCACGTCCAGTTTCGACTATGCCAAGATGTTTATGCCGTCAATGTTCAAGCCAATCACTGACTGACTATGGGCAATACCCAATATCCGAGAGAGGGGCTGTTAAAGTCACTTTACGAACTGACAGCCGACATCACGCCGAATCGATTCGTCACGACGCGCCCCAATGCTGTTGGCAAACAGATGGACGAGTTCCTGCTGGTAAAGCTGCCTCAGCGCATCACGCAGCCGGGCGACACCTACCAGCTCACCACCGGGCAGATTGCGGTTTTCGCCCGTGACATTCAGGGAGGGCTGGAAAACAGCCTTGTACTCGAACGGATACAGGATGCCGTCTGCTCGCTCTTTCCGATTCGCTCAAACCTCTATCTAGCGACACGACCAATCCTCCTTCCGGGAGGCTCTGACGGTGCCGGATTCCACTCGCTTATCATCCAGTTCAACATCAGAATCCACAAGGATTTTGACATTCATCCAACAGAATTATTCACTCTCTAAAACCATTAAGTTATGGCAACCGACATAACCGCAACTAAAAATCCGAGCGACCTTCACGATGTCCTCGGTCGTGTTGAGAAAGTCTTCCTCAACAATGAGACCAATAAGGCACCTTCGGCTTTGACAGGCACGTTCGACTTCAAACTGCCTATCCTCGACGAATCCATCACCTTCAACATGGGTGATGCGGATGTGACCCGTGTCAAGCTCATCGACCAGACCAACTGGACTTCCTACGCCAAGAAGGGAGACCCCGACATCTCATTCCAGGTACCTTCGTTCTCCGACGACATCGCTTCTATCCTCGGCAACAAACAGGGAACAGCGGCAAGCAATACGACCCTCGGTATCAAGTTCCAGGGGTATTCCGCAACACCGAAGAAAGTGCTGTGCTCACTTCTGTTCGTGTCCGACGACGAAACGGTGTGCGTCTATCTCCCCAACGTGGAGATTTTCGCGACCCCCGTTCTCGGCGACGGCGACAATCCCTCGTACTTCAACTGTGTGCTTACCCCTATTCCCGACAATGCCGGAGCCGACTATTACATCGGCATCAAAACCACCACTACGGAGGGCGTTTAACAGGAACTAACAGATGAATTATGGGCGGCGGTATTTAATGCCGCCGCCCTTTTAACACACGGATATGGCAAGAAAAATCAAAGCACCGACACAGCCGCTTATGTCAGAAGAGAGGGCGTTGTTCGGTGCGGTTGAAAACGAGACCGATTATATTGAATTGCGCGGCAAAAGAATCGGACTTCGCGACCTTGGAGGATTTGCGAAGCGCAAAATATCAAAGATTCTGCTTAAAGAAGGCGGCGACGAGTTTGCAGTAGGTTGCAAGTGCATCGCCGCCGCAAGACTTAATTCCTATTTCAGGATAAAGTGGTTTTGGTGGATTTTGTGGCGGTGGTATTACTATTTCCGCAATTATACCGATTCGGAACTGACCGATGCTATCTGTATTATTAAAAAAAAGTAGCATCGGGGAGTTACTTCTTCAATACCACATTGCTGATAGGAATGAGGGAAACGATGATGTCGATGAGCAGGGAGGAAGTCGCAGCTTCCCTTCGAGAACATTCTACGGTCAGCAGTGGGAAATCTGCAAAGAACGACCGTGGTTAGCCGAGCCGCTACGATTCCTCGGAATCCCGATAACGCCACCGTTCTATTACCTGTTAAGAATGAGTTGCAGACAGGTCGAACTCATGTGTGCCGACTGCGCTGTGACGGTTTATCCCAAGACTGACACGGTGAAAGACGGCAAGGGCAAAGAGCACAAGTTCAACCGCCCCTCTCTTCGCTCTTTGAACGAGGCGAAAGAGCGGTTCGCGGCATGGGACGACGTAAAGAATCCGACATTCGACCTCAGCGGATTCAGCTTTTCGTGATGTACTTGCGCGCCCATTCCGGGATAGGGGCGGATTCTTCCTCTATGTCCTGCGAATAACTTATGATTGTCCTGATAGCCATATCCGCCTGGGGGCGCATGACCTTGAAATAATCGTGAATCGGTCGGCTGTTCTTGTCCTTGATGGTCTGCCCGATAGCGTATTCAAGAATGTAGAGGGGTATGCCGAGGTCTGTTCCGTACTGAACGAACGTTTTTCGGGCCGAGTAGTACATCAGCTTCTTTTCAAAGCCCAAGTCCTCGCCGATTTTGTTCAGCCCATGGGTGACGAACGACCGGAACTGCTCGTATTGGGCGAAACGGTAGCCGAAATCGAGTGTTCCGTTCTCGGTGATGTATTTGTCGATGATGGCGCGGGCTTCCGGCTGTATCGTGAGAGACACCTCCTTCTCGCCGCGCTTCTTCGCCGCGGTCTTCTTGCGCACGAAGGTTATGGTCTCGCCTTCGAGGTGCGCGTCCATAAGGTCTGTGAGGTTTATCCCGGCGCAGTAGAACGAAAGCATGAACAAATCCCTTGCCACGTTATACCGCCTCGCCCAATCGCCCGTGAACTCCGCCTCGCGCAGCTTCCTAAGCTCTTCCTTGGAGATGCAGATGTCTCGCACGGCCTTTGTCGGTATCTTGTAGTTGAGGAAGGGGAACACCTTGTATTCCACGACACCGTCGCTGACTGCGGAATTTAGGAGCGCTTTAAGATGGGCCATACGGATGTTGATGGTTGTATCTGAGCTGCCCCCGTCCCGCAGGTACTTTTCATATTGAAGCAACGTCTTTGAGGTGAAGTGTTGCAGTGCCACGTTTTCGCCTAATGCCTCAAGGGCATATTTAAGCGTGTAGCCCATATTCCGGGCGTATGAAAGCCGCCCCTCGTTTTTCAGACGCTCGATGTATGATTCCGCATATTCTTTGAGTGAATCGGATTTGCGGTGACGGAGCAAAAGAAACTCTCGAATTTCGGATGCCGACAAGTCAATAGCGGGCATGGTGTCAAATATCTCCTGGTATTCCCGCAAGATATTTTGGAGTTGCCTGTTAATGTAATCGGCATCTTTGTTTTTGACAACTCGTCCATCTTTCCATTGTTTTAGGTTGTCAATCTTGAATCGGGTAGGGATATAGGTCGTTTTCCCTTTTGCTCCAATTACAATCTTAATGCCGAATGAGCCATCGGTGTTAGGCATTGTCTTTCTTATGCCAAGCGATATGGTTGCCATATGGTATTATATTATCAAGTTGAGTTTTTCTTCAAGGGATGACAGACGACCCGCTATTGTTGCTATATCGGTTGCGATTCCCGCAATCTCGTTTTGAAGAGCCTTTATATAGGCTTTCTCCAAAACAACAGCATTTTTGTCAACATCACACTTCCTTTCCAACTGAGCCACCCGCGACCGTAGTCGTCGAATGACTTCCGCCGCCTCCTTGGGAGATTTGCGAATGCTGGCATCCTTATTTGTGGCGATATATTCATCATACCATCTATATACTGTGGATTTCCCTACTGGAACGACCTTGATAATCTCTTTGGCAATCATACCGCTTTCAAACATAGCGATAACCTGTTCAAAGTATTTCTCCCGATTCTCTGCGTAAATCATACGATTGCTTTTGCCGCCAAGTATTGATTCCATAAAAATTCGTGTATTGTTTTTGTATTGTTTTGCGGCTCAAATTTCAGCAAAAAAATTCAATAAGGCGACATTTTAACACATATTTAACAATAAAGAAATTGATAATCAATAGCTAATTTATTGATTATCAACTTCTTTTCTTAGAGCCGCAAGCCAGGTTCGAACTGGCGACCTTTTCGTTACGAATGAAATGCTCTACCAACTGAGCTATTGCGGCTTGAGAAATCGAGGCACTGGGCCTCGGAGGGTGGGAGTTCGGTCGGCGGCGGTCTTTGCTGTTCTCTTGGCGGCGGCTTGAATCGGGTAGGCGAACAAGGCGGGCTGGGGAGGGGCGCTGTCGGGCCGGGGATGCTGACTTCTGTCCCGTTTATGTTGGGTTGTTAAGTTTTCAAAATTAAGGCTCCACCGAAGCGGAGCCTTTGGCGAGTAGCGAATCAGGGAATCGAACCCTGGTCTCCACCGTGAGAGGGTGGCGTGCTAGGCCACTACACTAAATCGCCATTTTCTTATCGCTTGTTAGCGTTGTTCCTTTGAACACTGCAAAGGTACGGACTTTTTCTGAATCTGCAAGAGGTTTGATGCAAAAATATGTTAACGGCGTCTGTTTTTTCGGTTTTGACACCCCGTGGAAGCGGTTAAGTGGGCAGAATGGGCGAATCGGCCCTTTTTTCGCCGAACGAGTATTCGGTTACCTTGGCTTTTTTCGCCCCTTTCGGGTGATAGTGTCATCTTCGGAATCTCGGTCGAGGGGAGTGTCGTCCGGCGAGCTGAACGGGAAAAGCTGTCTGACGGGGTCAAAGTCCGGGTCGTCAATCAGGGTGTACGCCTCGTGTTGGGCGAGGATGCGCATCTGCTGGAGGGTAAGCTGGATTCCCTTGAACTTCATTATGTCCTCCATGTCGGGTATCTCGGGCGGATTGGCGAGAATCACGGAGCTGAGCTGGTCAAGGTCTCCGAAGCGGTGCTGTTTAAGCAGCGAGGCGCAGAGGAGCAGGTAGCCCATTATGGAGATTTCGATGGGGGAGGGATGGTTTTCCGACCGATACACGTTCAGTTGCTCGAAGCGGGCTATGTAGTCGCCGTAGCGTTTTGCGAGATACAGCAGTCGCAGATATAGTTCGGAAATGGATGTGAAGCCGTATTTCTCGGTGAAGTAGTCGAGGAGGATGGCTCCCTGGATGTATAGCTTCTCGTTGTAGAGGGCGAGGGCTGTTTTCTGCCACTGCTCGACGTTGTCTCCGACGATGGAGTTGTATATATCTATATAAGGTGTCGCGTTGTCGGGATTAAGCCGCAGAATTTCGATGAGGGCTTCGGGATTCCCTTCTTCGCCTTTGCTCATAAAGGAAGCGTAGGCCTCGATGGCGGCGCTGTCCTTGTGGCGGGCGCGGTAGCATTCGGCGAGCGCCTTTGTCGCGATAGCGTTGTCTGGAACCCGCTTGAGAAACGCTTTGAGTTCCTCTTCTGCCTGGGCGCGGTTGGCTTCCTGGGCCGAGAGGACCACGGCGCGGACGAGCGCTCCCTCGAGATTATCCGGGTCAATCGCGAGGGCGTAGTCAGCGGCGGAAATCGCTTCCTCGGGATGGGAGTTGGCAAATTCCGTCTTCGCGAGCAGAAGCCAGCAGTCGATGTTGAACGGCTCGGTCTGGGTAAGCTCCTCGGCGAGTTGCCGGGCGAGGGCCGAGTGTTCGGGATAATCCTTTAGGATTGTTGCGGTCTCGAAGAGGAGCGACCGCGTGTCCTCGGCCTTGTCGCGGAGGGCCACATAGGCTTCCGCGACAAGGTCGGGGCGGGTGAGGTCGCGGAGGAGGTCCATCAGCTTGAGGACCGACTCGCAGTCGAATTTGTCGTGCTTGGCCAGGAGCGAGCGCATATCGTCGTCGGGATGGCCGTCGGGATAGTGGGCGATGCTCAGGGCGAGCACGTCCCACAGCGGGCTTTCCTGCCGGTCGCGGCGGGCGAGCATGTCGGCTCCGGCCTCGTTGGAGATGTACGACAGGAAGAACCCGGCTCGCTCGTCGAACAGCGTGGAATCGGGGTGCAGCCGGCGGGCTGTGAGGAACACGTAGAACTGTACCATAACGTCCCCTTCGTCCTGGGCGTAGTCGTATATGTCGAGCAGTTCGTCTTCCTCATAGTAGTCGACGGTCTTCTCTTCGAGCACTTCGCGGCGGAAGCGGTCGTAGAGTTCCTTCATGTATTCAAGGCTGTTGTCTGAATCGAGCACGATAATTCTCTGTAGGTTTATTACTTCTTCTGGGCTTTTTCCCAGGAGTCTTTAAGGGCGATGGTGCGGTTGAAGATGAGGTGTTCCGGGGTCGAATCGTAGTCGGGCGTGAAATAGCCGATGCGCTGGAACTGGAACTTCTCGCCCTTGCGGGCGTTTTCGGCGATGAACGGCTCGACCTTGATTCCCTCGACGACTTTCAGCGAGTCTGGGTTGAGCAGGTCGCGGAAGTCTCCCTCCTCGGCCGAGGGGTTCTCGCAGGAGAACAGGCGGTCGTAGAGGCGGGCTGTCGCGTCGACGGCGTGCTGGGCGGAAACCCAGTGGAGCGTTCCCTTTACCTTGCGCGCGGCGCCGGGGAGCCCCGAACGGGATTCGGGGTCGTAGGTGCAGTGGATAGTCGTGATGTTCCCTTCGGAATCCTTGTCGACGCCGACGCACTTCACGATATATGCCCCCTTGAGGCGCACTTCCGAATCGGGCGCGAGGCGGAAGAATTTCTTGGGCGGATTCTCCATGAAGTCGTCACGTTCGATATATATTTCGCGTGCGAAGGGCATCTTGTGAGTTCCTGCCGCGGGATCCTCGGGGTTGTTTTCCATCTCGACCATCTCGACTTCCCCTTCGGGATAGTTGTCGATGATGACCTTTACGGGGTTCATGACCGCCATTCCGCGGGTAGCGATGGCGTTGAGGTCTTCGCGCACGGCGTGTTCGAGCAGGCTGACGGAAATCATCGCTTCCTCGATTTTGGTGTAGCCAATGCGGTCGATGAAGTTGCGGACACCCTTGGAGGTGAAGCCTCGGCGGCGCATGCCGGAGATTGTCGGCATACGGGGGTCGTCCCATCCGGCGACGAGTCCTTCCTTGACGAGCTGCAGCAGTTTGCGCTTGCTCATCACGGTGTAGGTCAGGTTGAGGCGGTTGAACTCGATCTGGCGGGGGCGGTAAGTGCCGTCGCTCAGGAAATCGACGAAATAGTCGTAGAGCGGGCGGTGGGGCACGAACTCAAGGGTGCAGATCGAATGGGTCACACCTTCGAAGAAATCGCTCTGGCCGTGGGCGAAGTCATACATGGGGTAGACTTTCCAGGTCGTGCCGGTGCGATGGTGCGGGGTGTGGATTATGCGGTACATTACCGGGTCGCGGAAATGCATGTTGCTCGATGCCATGTCGATTTTGGCGCGGAGCACTCTCGCCCCTTCGGGAAATTCCCCCTTGTTCATGCGCTCGAACAGGTCGAGATTCTCCTCTACGGAGCGGTCGCGATAGGGGGAGTTGGTTCCGGGAGTTGTAGGAGTTCCCTTCTGCGCTGCTATCTCTTCGGAGGTCTGGTCGTCGACATAGGCTTTTCCCTCCTTGATCAGGCGCACGGCAAGGTCGTAGAGCTGCGGGAAGTAGTCGGAGGCATAGCGTTCGTTCTCTCCCCAGTCGAATCCGAGCCAGTGGATGTCGTCGCGGATGGCATCGACATACTCGGTATCTTCCTTGATGGGATTGGTGTCGTCGAAGCGCAGAAAGCACTTGCCGCCGAATTTGTCCGCGGCTCCGAAGTCCATGCAGATAGCTTTCGCGTGGCCGATATGGAGGTATCCGTTCGGCTCAGGCGGGAAGCGTGTCTGGATTCTTCCTGAGTTTTTGCCCTCTTTGAGGTCGTCAGCGATAATCTGCTCGACGAAGTTGAGACCTTTCTCCTCTTCGGGGAGGTTGGCGGTAGTGTTTTCAGCCATTTGCGTATAATATATATTGGTGATATATATGGTTTATCAACAAAAAAATTATCCCGCGAAAATACGCAAAATCCGCGGAATATCCTCGCAGCCGTCTGGATTTCTTGAATTTCGGAGGGTTTTAATTTCCGCTCCGACAATTTTGCGGAAATAAATTCGGGAGAGTTGTTACAATGCGCCTGTGGAGTATTTTGCCATATTGTATATGTTGTTTATTTTGAGTAAATTTGCATTGTCAAACCAATAAGCCCCAATGGATTATGGAACCAGTTATAGCGACAGCCATCATATTTTTCTTCCTTATTAATTTCCCTATGTTCTTGACCGCTTGGGACGAGAACTGGTATTGGAAAAGTGTGGCTACAATAGCAATCATTGATTTCTTTTATGTTCTACTTGTTTTTGCCGGCTTGTATTTAATCTCAGTCCTGTGAGGTCGTATTCCCATTCACCGAGAAGCCGTCTGTGTAGCATTTCAACCATATTCGACATACCTGAGTTGTATTTTTTATTGAATGCAACGCGAGCCGTATCATATATGTTTAATTTATCACTATCTACGGTAGCCGATGAGGCTTTATGGAGTTCCAGTTTAAAATCTCTTGCTGCAATAACCATTTCATCAAAGCAGCCACGGTCTTTATGGTTGAAAAACATTTCAGTGAGCAAGGCTATGTTTTCCATTTCAAAAATTGGAATGGTAATCCACTCATCCATTTTTCCGGATTTTCGCGTTAAAAGTAAATCCAACGGCATGGTATTGATGTTTACTCTGACCGTATTTGCCGCGCAGATGAATCTCTCTATCGCTGAATAAATCTTTGACATAGCGATTTCAAATCGGGCGTTCCGCCTATGTAGCATCTCTTTTTTCACGAAGTACCATGCTGCTGAAATCGCACTGACGCACAAAGCGATTCCGGGCCAATTAAATATTGTGTTCCAATCCATTGATGCCTTTTTGATTTTTATTTTCAGTAGGTCTTAATTCCGCTCCGACAATTTCGCGGAAATAAATTCAAGTGATTGCGTCTGTCGGGGTCAGACTGGTCGTTGCCATATTGTGTATGTCGGGATGTTTCATTAACTTTGTGTAGTCAAACCAATAAACCACAATAGATTATGGAACAAATTGCAGTATTGGTCATTGTATTACTCGCACTTGTGATTTTCGCCGTTCTCATATCACGCCGGATTAAAGGCTGGCGGACAAAGCGGCAGATACGGCGCGAGCAAGAACTGCGTGAGCGTTGCGTCAGATACGCTGCGAGTGGTAATCTTGCTTCGGCGGCATACATATACAGGTTCATTGTGAATGGCACTTTTATTGAAAAGGATGTCAAAACGGGGGAAGTTTATGAACGCACCTATCCTAACCTTGAGGGAATAATACATCAAGTCGAAAGGCCAAAGAAGTAAGAGCCTGCGATTGGTTTTTCGAAGCTGCATCTGCGGACGCGCCAAACCAACCACCCAAAACTCCTATCTTACCACCTGACGAGCCTTCATCTGAGACAGTGAGGGCGATATTGTAGTGCAAGGTGGTCTGCTTATAACTATTGCCATCCGACTTTGTAATCATATCATTCCCATTGGTTGATGTAGGATTTACAATCAACCGTGAGCCGTCTTTTTGTTCGTTGAGGTCAACAATGGCATCCGAGATTTGGGATACTGTTTCCTTGATAAATTCTTTTAAATCCATATCTGAGGGTGTTGTGTCTGGGGATATTCTAATCTTCGGTCTCTTGTTGTAGACCACACACTTTGTTTTAACTTGTGAACTGAAATTTCACGTTAGATTATATTTCAGTAACATCCCAATCGTATAGGCCGCTGGGATTTTCCGGTTCGTCAGAAGAACTACCACAAGCAGACATGAATATCAACATCAGGCTGCTTATGAATAATGAAAGTTTCTTTTCCATATTAGTTTAATAGATTTGCGTTAGGCATTTAATGCCGTTTTGAGAAGGATTGAAATCCGTAATCCTAACAGCTGTTATGCCTCCGTTCTCCTCGTCTGGTCCACATTCAAACCAAATCGCAGGCCACATACGAGAAAAAAGCCCACGCTGAAGCAGAATGCTGTCTTTTTGAGTTAATGTAGACTCTCCAGCTTTTGTCGGCCCAAATGTTGCTGCACATCTATTGATAAACTCGGTAACCTGAGGCGTGAATCTTTTTGAATGGGAAATAAACTCAACACTGGTTACACGTCCCTCTTTAGAATGTACCTCGACGTAAGAGAACATGCCAAGCTCCTTTGTGGTCAAGATAGTTCGCTCAGGATAATCATCGGGTGATAGATGAATGATGTCGAAACTGAAATAGTCTGCGATAGATTGTTTCGCTATTACATCAGCTTGCTGATACATAGGAGGTTGCGTTGGCTGAGGCTTTGATTCCGTCCTATTCTTTTTGAAAATATTAAAGAGTCCCATGATTATTTTTTTAGTCGTGCTTCGAGTTGTTTGATGCGCTCAGTGAGCGTAGCGATTGATTCGTTCTTGGCGTTGATTGTGTCTTGGAGTGAAGCGATGGTGTCGATGAGCTTCATCATGCGTTCAGTATTTTTGTCCTCCAAAGTTTCAAGGTCGCTTTTGCCTTTCAGCATATTACCATCTCCGAGTAATAACCAATCCAATGATAACTCGGGAAATCGTTTTGCAATTCCGATGAGAGTAACAACATTGGGGTCAGCCGTGCCGCGTATGTGCTTGTCGAGTGTAGGCTGTTTCAAGCCGCATTCAGCCGCGAATTTGCGCACGGACAATTTCGTGTAATCCACGAATGTTTTAATCCTATTAGATACCTCTAAGAGCGCCATTTTGTTAATATATCTTAAATTACAAATCTAATTAGAGATGTTATTTGAATAATTAATCTAATTAGATTAACTTTGCAGCATCAATCAATCAATATCGCAAAGATAGCGATTTTGATTGGGATAACAGCGACCAAACCGAAATAAAACTACAAGCTATGACAGCGAAAATCAACGGAAAAGAAATCAGCGCTCCCATTTGGGGTGGCCATCGTCCGGCACTCCTTGCTCCGTGGAGCGAGATTAAGAAACTCGGCTTCAAGAAGCGCGACCGATCCTTTGGCACCATTGAGGACGAAAACGGAAAGCATATCCAAGCTCTCTTTTTCTACGCCACTAAGCATTGTTGCTCCCTTACAGATGAGCAGCTGAGCGAATGCCGCTACGAGTGGTATGTGACCACTGAAACTCTTGACGAAATCTCGGACTAATCAATTCAACTCAATATGGACACAACAGCGACCAAAATCAATGCACTCCTCGACGCTATCAGTCAGGACATCGCAAAACATGAGAACGTGGCTAATTCAGCCATGCAGACTCTTGAAAAATTAAATGCAACCCCCGAAGAGTTCAAAGAGGCAAATCTTCGCTACGGCCTCAACGCCTTTGTCATCAACTACCTCTACCGCATCAAGGCTGTGGTAATTGAGCGAGACATTAAGAAGGCTGAGAACCTCATCCGTTACCATGCCTACTATCAGCACTCCAAGGGCAACCTTGATGATGGCTCAACCATCTCTGTCGCTCAGGCGGCAGTAGCAGTAACTCTCGATGGCTATGTTGCCCGCTTTTTTGAAGCATAATCCTCCCAAGTCAAACCAATAAATCAACATCAACTATGACGGAATCTGAAGTAATGGCACTTGCCACAGCCGAGAATCCCATAATCTGCAAGGCTGGCAACAAAATCGAGTTCAAGGACGGAACCTGCTACGCAATACGTGTCCCCGAGATGAAATACTACAAGGTGAAAGTGTTCACCCTCTAACCCCAAGTCAAACCAATAAAACCAAATCACAATGGAATTAACAACCTCCTACCAGTACAAGGCCATCAACGAGGCTTCTTACAACAGCCTCGCCGCCTACGCATCCACAATCCCTGCGACCGTAACCCTGCACCCCGGATTCCTCACAATCGTAATCTCCGAGGACGCTGCTAAGGAAGTCGGCGAGTTCATCGACGAGAACGGTCTCGACTTCCACATCAATCCGATAGAGGTTGATGATGACAACCTCCGCGACGTAATCGACAGTGAGACCACCGATGCCAATACCCTCCGCAAAATCATCTACCAGATGATGGAAGAAAAGCGAGCAATGGCCGAAACTCACAAGTCTGTTCTCGATGACATCACCAAGCAGCGAGACTCCGCCAAAGAAAACCGCGACTTGTACCAGAAGTGGTATCACGAGACATCTGAAAAAGCCGATCGCGTCAAGAGCCAAGTCAAGGCGATTGCGGTACTTGTGAACTCAATCTTCCCTGAGAAGTAACCTTCGCCAAGTCAAACCAACCAATAACGGCGCTCAAGAGTGAGCAATGCCGAGGGGCAAGAGTGCCCCGGCCCCGAAAGGGGTTGAAAACGGGAGTGTAGATAACCTCAATCGGATAGAGGCTCGCGAACTAAACGAGTGGTTGCAGGTTCGAGTCCTGCCGCTCCCACAACCAAAGAAGAGTACCTTGACGTATTGTAGATTCCGCTGAGACTGCCGGACGGGAGACCGCCGGAGAAGTCAGCGATGAGTAGTGGCCGATAAAGATGCAGCCCAATAGCCTCGCAAGGGTGAACGGCACATTGAAGCGGGTCGGTGCTACGGTAAGAAAGAACCATCCGTGCTTATGCCGAACAATGGCGGATGGCGGGTTGAGTCGTGTCCGCCCGTGGCAAATGGACCGGTAATAACCAAGTATGCCAAGAACTCACAGCACCTGAGTTTCCACATATATAAATCAGAACGGAGTAACTCAATTGGCAGAGCGACCCCAACAAGGGTCAGGTTGTAGGTTCGAGCCCTGCCTCCGTTCCCAAAACTTAAATGAGCATGAAAATAACAGTTTCGTATGACTTCGGAGAAGATGATCTTGTTTCTCCCTCGGATATAAAAGTAACGGCCAATATTGAGACGACATTGGGCAATTCTTTCTTTATCCCTGAAATGAGAGAGGTAATTGCAGGAGGTTTGAGGCCCTTATTAAGACATTTGCGAATGTCAGAGCGAATCATTGATAAAGAAATTGACGCATTGATGATGTCAGGCCATCTATTCGATAACTTAAAATATCCATATTACTACGATGTAAGAAATAGAGATATTAGGAGGAAGGATGATAAGGAGATCCGTTACAGTATCAGAGATTATTTAGAAGGGAAATTGCCTGATTTATCAGTGTAGAGCCGAAATTGAACTTATAATTCTTTTCAGCGAATAAAATCGTAGCGGCATTTGCTTCATCTTGTAGTCTGCGGCTTTCGCGCATTCGCTCTATTTCAGCAAAGAACTTTAGGAAATCCTCTTTGAGAATATCTCCATAACCTTTGTAACCAAAGGCTTTGTTTGCTATTACCAAAAGTTTGCCTGCCGAGTCAAAATCAATATTGCAATAAATCGCAATATCTTCAGTATCCCACATTTCGCGCTTGATTGCACCATCGCGTCCTCTTGAAAATTCAATTCTACTCATATTGTTATTTTTTGATTCGACACCACAAAAGTAACAAAATTCGGTGATAATCACCTAATGGAAAACCCAGGCGCGGATGACCCCTGGGGCCAAGGTTGATTTGACCCCCG
>CAJUFH010000067.1 GCA_910585755.1 uncultured Muribaculaceae bacterium
GGGGGTCAAATCAACCTGGCCCCAGGGGTCATCCGCGCCTGGGTTTTCCACATATCGCTGGGTTCGCTGTATTACACGATGGACATCCGCGACCTCACGGATGCCGACCTCAAATAAGATTAACGACAAGTCAAGAGCTTGGTTTCGACATTCAGCTTACGCCGAAAATACACTCAAAGACCGCACGCAATCCGCGGTTCTGAAGGGATACTTTTTCAGGCGGTTCCTTCCAGGATTTTGAGGGTTCTGGGGTCGCGCCGGGAGGAGAAGTATTTGTCGAGGACGCGGGAGAAAATGTCGTCGGGGGATACGCGGTCAAAGAGGGTCATCGAGGAACGGAGTTTGAGAGCGTCTATCCCGCCGAAGACCTCGCGGGGGTCGGCAGAGGGAAGATTGAGAATCGTTTCGGAGACTTCCCGTAGACGCAGGCCTAAAACCGGGTGCTGGAGATAGGCCGTTGCTTCCTCAATGCCGGAAATTCCGTAGAATTGTGAATTGTAGGAATGGCCGAGGTGCTTTAGCTGCGGGAATATGTACCACATCCAGTGAGAGCGTTTGCGCCCTTCCCGCAATTCGCCCAAAGCTATCGGATAGGAATATTCCTGGGCTTCGACAAATCGGTCAAGATTGTGACTATCCTGTATCATAGTATTCTATAAAACCGGTTTCAAATGCCCGTAAATCGAATCGTAGCGCGGGGCGCAGGTTAGCGCATCGGCTGGACGATGACGGATTTGAGGCGGAGGCGCGCTTCGAGGTAGCGGGTAAAGGCGGCGGTCTGGGCCTGGGTCATCGGACGGGAGTAGCGGACAAGGGCGACGTTAAGGGTGTCGAGCCTGTCGGATTCTACGTTGCCGAAAACGGCCTTCGTCACCGCGATGTCGGCGACCTGGGGGAACACGACCTTCAGCTCGGGAGCAAGGCTCGCGGCCACGGTATCGTTCATGTTGCGGTATGCCAGAACGGCTTCGAGGGAGTCGATGGTGACCTGCTTGCTGGCAATCGCCTGCTGGGCGAACTCGAACATCTGCGCGGTTGTATGCCCAGAAACTGTCGTCGGTGCGTCGCCCTGCACTATATGCAGAGCTGTGCCTTCAAGCCCGTACAGGCGCAGTTTCGACGAAAGAGCCAACTCGAGAGAGTCCTGCGGCAGGATGCGCCCTATGAGCGTGACGGAAATCGTGCGCCGGCCGTGAAGGTCGGATGCCTTATGGCTGAGGACCTGCGTCGAGGGAAACACGAACTCGTCCTGTACGAAGCGCGAAGCGTTCATCTCAAACCGTTCCTGGCGAAGCATCTGGTATGTCAGATACACCGAGGGGAGCAACGTCAGTATCGCCACGGCGTAAACGATTTTCCTGACGCGCTTGGCCCGTGGAGAGGGCTCCTGCACGTGGCGGGAGAACTTCATCAGCTTTACTCCGATAAAGGTCGCGAGGGCGATGTAGATGGAGTTGATCAGGAAGAGGTAAAGCGCCCCCAGGAAATAATGAATCTGCCAGGTCGCGAGGCCGAAGCCGACCGTGCAGAGCGGGGGCATAAGGGCCGTCGCTATCGCCACACCGGGGATAACGTTGCCCTTGCTTTTCGCCGCGATCGCGATAATGCCAGCGAAACCGCCGAAAAAGCCGATGAACACGTCGTAAATCGTCGGGGAAGTGCGGGCAAGCAGCTCGGAATGACCCTCGCTTACCGGCGAGATAAGGAAGTAGACCGTCGAGGTGATTATCGAAAACCCGGCCGCGACAAGGAGGTTGCGGCCCGAACGCTTGAGCAAATCGAAATCCTCGATGCCGATTGCCAGACCGATTCCGATAATAGGCCCCATCAGCGGCGAGATAAGCATCGCGCCGATTATGACGGCGGTCGAGTTGGTGTTCAGTCCGAGCGAGGCTATGAAGATAGCGAAAATCAGGATCAGGATATTGGGGCCTCTGAAAGATACCCCCTCGCGTATCGCCTTTTCAGACTCCTCCTGTGGGAGCAGGAAGCCAGTCAGGGCAAAATAGCGCTGAAGCGCCGTGGCAATCTGTTCAAGTTTGTTGTTCGACATATTCAGACGGATTATCAGTGTGAGGGAAATAGCGTCGCGCTCAACGCGTTGAGTGCGGCTATCTTATCCTCTTTCTTTATCAGGAACGAGATGTTACGGTTGCTTCCGCCGTAAGAAATCATACGGACAGGGATGCCTGCGAGCGCTTTCAGGGCGACCGCCTCGAAGCCGACGTTGTGCCATTCGAGGTCACCGACGACACAGACAATCACCATGTCGGTATCGACCGTAACGGTACCTATCTCCTTCAGCTCGTCCACTATATGTTCCAGTTTCAGGGGCGAATCGACCGTGACTGAAACCCCTACCTCGCTCGTCGCAATCATATCAATCGGCTTGCGATAATTGTCGAAAATCTCGAACACGCGGTGCATGAAATTCGAGGCGAGCAGCATGCGCGACGACTTGATCCGTATCGCGATAATGTCGTCCTTCGCCGCGACAGCCTTAATGCAGCCGGAGCGGTCAGTGTTGTAAATCAGTGTTCCCGGGAGGTGGGGCGCCATGGTGTTCAGCAGACGCACGGGTATGTTTCCGACCTTCGCCGGAAGCACACACGCCGGATGCAGGATCTTTGCTCCGAAATACGCCAGCTCGGCTGCCTCGTCGAAATGCAGTTCGCTGACGGGGGTCGTACCCTCAACGTAGCGGGGGTCGTTGTTGTGCATCCCGTCGATATCGGTCCAGATTTCGATTTCCTGCGCCTCGATCGCGGCGCCTACCAGCGTAGCGGTCAGGTCGGAGCCGCCGCGCCGCAGATTGTCGACCTCGCCGAGATGGTTCCGGCAGATATAGCCCTGGGTTATATAGAGGGTGGCCGCCGGACTTTCGTCAAGCAGGTTGCGAAGTTTCTCGCGGATGTATTCCGTATCGGCCTCCCCGTCGGCATCAATCTTCATATAGTCGAGCGCGGGGATAAAAGCCGCGTCTATTCCGCGCTCATGCAGGTAGAGATACATAAGCGTGGTCGACATCATCTCTCCCTGGGCCAGAATCTCCTTCTCGTCGACATCCGAGAAATTGTCGTGGCAGAGCGCGCGGATATGGCTGAAAATCGCGCGAATCTCCTCGTCTGCCTCCATGCGGTAGTCAACCTCCGAGAAAAGCATCGCTATTGTCGCAGAGTACTTCTTCTCCAAAGAGTTAAGTATCTGCTTGGCACCGTTTATGTTACGCTTGCGCAGATAGTCGGAAATCTCGACCAGGGTATTGGTGGTGCCCGACATAGCCGAGAGCACTACGATATTCTGTCCGCGCCCGGTAATCAGGGAGGCTACTTCCTTTATTCTGTCAGAGGAACCTACGGAGGTCCCCCCGAATTTCATCACTTTCATCCGTTATTATCTTGTTAGGATACAGTCAACAATACGAATCGCGTCTAATCAGTTCTCCGTTTCCCCGGAAACAGGGTCGTCGGAATCCGCCGCGGCGGCTTCCTCAACGGCGCACACAGGGTCCGACACAACAAGCTGCTTGTTAGCGCATCGGAGCACGCGGGCCGGATACTGCTCGACAAGCTGCATGTTGTGGGTCGCCATCAGCACGGCGGTTCCGTCCGCAGCGATACGGCGCAGGTGGTCCACAATCTGCTGCCCGGTGTCCGGGTCGAGGTTCCCCGTCGGCTCGTCGGCGAGAATCAGTTTCGGCTTGTTAAGGAGCGCCCTGGCAATCACGATACGCTGCTGCTCGCCGCCGGAAAGCTCGTGGGGCATTTTATACGACTTGTTGCCCATGCCAACCTGTCGGAGCACCTGTTCGATGCGATCGTCCATCTCGTCACGCGACTTCCAGCCCGTGGCCTCGAGGACGAAATGCAGGTTGTCGTACACCGTGCGGTCGGTCAGCAACTGGAAATCCTGGAAGACAATCCCGATTTCGCGGCGCAGCATCGGAATTTCCCGGCGGGGAATCCCGACAAGCTGTCGCCCCATCACTTCGGCGCTCCCGTTAAACACCGGGATTTCGGCGTACATTGACTTCATAAGAGATGACTTGCCACTTCCGACACGCCCTATCAGGTAGCAGAACTCTCCCGGCTCAATCGTGAAGCTCACATGCTTCAACACGACAAGCTCCTTGCGGAGAATCTCCACGTCGTTATATTTGATGATACTCATATGTTGGCGATATGTTTCCTTATTGGCGGCGCCTACGCACCCCAATATAATATTTAGGTGCAAATTTACCCGCTTTATAGGGCAAACCCTCCCGGCGCCGCCCTAATTAACATTATTTTAACACTCTGAAAACGATATTTTTGGAGATTATGAATTTTAGCGCTAATTTTGCATCTTGAAAAATCGTGCGGGGCCGTCCGCCCGACACGCGGATTCCGCGGCCCGGCATCCGAAAAGAAAACGCTAACATACTAAACAACAAACAACTTATATGCAAGTAACGCTTGAAAAGACCGGCGACCTTGACGCGATTATCAAGGTCCAGGTTGAAGAAAACGACTACAACACCAAGGTTGACAAAGAACTCAAAGAAATCGGCCGCACCCACACTATCCCCGGATTCCGCAAGGGCCACGTCTCCCTCGACCAGCTCCGCCGCCGCTTCGGAAAAGAGGTGAAGAGCCGCATCCTCAACGACGAGGTGTTCAACGCCGTAATCAGCTACCTCCGCGACAACAAAATCGACATCCTCGGCGAGCCCCTTCCCGTAAAGGTACAGGAAGTGAACCTCGACGACAAGGACTATACTTTTGAATACGAAATAGGCCTTGCCCCCAAAGTAGAAGCCGACGTCAACAAGGAAATCACCGTCCCCTATTACACCATTGCCGTTTCCGAGGACATGGTCAAGGAACAGGACCAGGCTCTTCTGCGCCGCTTCGGCTCGCAGGTTCCCGGCGAAGAGGTTGACGCCACCGCCCTCGTGAAAGGCGCGATCATGGAGCTGGACGCCGACGGCAACGTCAAGACCACCGACGACGCCATCCAGGTAGTTGCCGGCATCGTGGCTCCGATGTATTTCCACGACAAGGCTGAGGCCGACAAGTTCCTCGGCAAGAAAGTCGGCGACAAGGTTGTCTTCAACCCCGCCAAGGCCGCCGGCGACTCCGTTGCCGAACTCTCCTCGATGCTAAATATCGACAAAGAGCGCGCCGCCGAAGTCAAGGCCGACTTTGAAATGGCAATCTCCGAAATCATCGTCCTCAAGCTCGCCGAGCACAACGAAGACTTCTACAAGCAGGTATTCGCCGGCAACACCGTGACTACCGAAGAGGAATACTTCGACCAGCTCCGCAAGATGATCGCCCAGCAGCTCGCCCCCAACAGCGAGATGAAGTTCAACCACGATGCCCAGGAAGTGCTCATGGAGAAATTCGGCAACATCGAACTTCCCGCTGCGTTCCTGAAGAAATGGCTGATCGTACGCAACGAGGAACTCAACGAGGAGAATATCGACGCCGAGTTCGAAAAAATGATTCCCGGCATCCGCTGGGAGCTTCTCAGCAACCAGATCCGCTCCAACCAGGATATCAAGGTGAACGAGGACGATATGCTCAACTTCGCCAAGGGAATCGTCTACAACCAGTTCATGCAATACGGAATGACCAACCTCACCGACGACGTGCTGACCGACTACGCCAAGAAAGTCCTCTCCGACCAGCAGCAGGCGCGCCGCATCCACGACGACGTAAGCGAGCGCAAGCTCTTCAACGTTGTCAAGGCCCTCGTTACTCTCGACAACAAAGAGGTTTCCCTCGATGAATTCAAGGCAATGGTAAACCCCGCCCCCGCCGCTGAATAAACCGCTTCCTGACTGTCGCCGCGACGTCGGCGACACTGACATAGGCAATTTTCCCGCCATCCGCCCCTCTTTTTTCTGGGCGGATGGTGTTTTTTTACGCCCATATAGCGGAAATGCGCGGAAAATTTAGTACCTTTGAATTAGAAAAAACGGAGATTGTCTGACGCGCTTCCCAAACAGATTGCCCAACGCTCCGCATAACCTTGAAATTTCTGCATAACTTATGAATAACAAAACGGACTTCCGCAATTTCGCGGTAAAACATCTCGGCATGAACGGCCTGGCGCTTGACCAGTACACTTCCGCCACAGACAACGCTATCCGTTCAAGCTACATCTCTCCCACCATCATCGAGGAGCGCCAGCTCAACGTGGCGCAGATGGACGTGTTCTCGCGTCTGATGATGGACCGCATCATCTTCCTCGGCACCGACGTCAACGACTATACCGCCAACGTCATCCAGGCACAACTGCTCTACCTCGACTCCGCCGACCCCGGCAAGGACGTGTCGATATATATTAACTCCCCCGGCGGCTCCGTTTATGCCGGACTCGGCATCTACGACACTATGCAGTATATCTCCTCCGACGTCGCGACGATATGCACCGGCATGGCGGCTTCAATGGCGGCCGTCCTGCTCGTGAGCGGCACCACAGGCAAGCGCTTCGCCCTCAAACATTCGCGCGTCATGATCCACCAGCCGATGGGTGGCGCGCAGGGACAGGCCTCCGACATCGAAATCACAGCCCGCGAAATACTCAAGCTCAAGACAGAGCTATACCAGATTATCGCCGACCACTCCGGCCAGCCGCTCGAAAAAGTGGAGCGCGACTCTGACCGCGACTACTGGATGACTGCCGACGAAGCCAAGGCCTACGGCATGATTGACTCCGTGCTTGTGAAAGCAAAACACTGAACATAAGGACAATTTCAGGTCAGCAACCGACCGGGTTGCTGACCATATCGCATTTCTACCAGTTTCCATAGAAACAGATGGCAAAAAAGAAAAATCAGCAACAGTGCTGCTCGTTCTGCGGCCGGCCTGCCGACCACGCCGACGTCCTGATTCCGTCGGCGGTCGACGAGGGCGTGTTCCTTTGCTCCGAATGTGCCGACTCCATCCACGAACTCCTGACAGAGTTCCGGGGTAACGTCGCCGCGGGAAAAGGTGCCAAGCGCCCCGGAGCAGACGACAGCCAGGAAATGAAGAGAATCCCGAAGCCCAAAGAAATCTGCGAGTTCCTCGACCAATACGTAATCGGGCAGGAAAGCGCCAAACGCTACCTTTCCGTAGCGGTCTACAACCATTACAAAAGGCTTCAGCAACCCCGCGGAGAGAACGACGACGTCGATATCGAAAAGAGCAACATCGTGCTCGTCGGCCCCACGGGAACGGGCAAGACACTTCTTGCCAAGACTATCGCCAAAATGCTCGACGTTCCTTTCACAATAGTCGACGCAACGGTACTTACCCAGGCCGGATATGTAGGCGAGGATATCGAGAGCCTCCTGACGCGCCTGCTCCAGGTAGCCGACTATGATGTCGAAAAAGCGCAGCGAGGAATAGTCTTCATCGACGAAATCGACAAAATAGCCCGCAAGGGGGACAATCCCTCGATTACCCGCGACGTCTCCGGCGAGGGAGTGCAGCAGGGGTTACTCAAACTCCTTGAAGGCTCGATTGTCAACGTGCCCCCCCAAGGAGGCCGCAAGCATCCCGAACAGCGTATGATTCCGGTTGACACGAAGGACATACTCTTTATCTGCGGCGGAGCCTTCGACGGCATAGAACGAAAAATAGCCCAGCGCCTCAACACCCACGTCGTAGGCTATTCGACCGACGAGGCCCGAAAACGTATTAACCGAGACAACTACCTTGCGTACGTCGCCCCGCAGGACCTCAAGTCCTTCGGACTGATTCCCGAAATAATCGGGCGCCTGCCTATTCTGACCCACCTCGACCCGCTCGACCGCGACGCGCTGCGCCGGGTGCTGACCGAGCCCAAAAACGCCATCACCCGCCAGTACGAGAAACTTTTCGCTATGGACGGCGTCAAACTGACCTTCACGCCCGAAGCCCTCGACACGATTGTCGACAAGGCTATCGAGTACAAGCTCGGCGCACGCGGCCTGAGGGCGATTGTGGAAACCGTGATGATTGACGCGATGTTCGAGATACCCTCCGGCAAAAAGAAATCCTTCGAGGTAACCGGCGAGTATGTGCTCGACAAACTGCGCTCGTCCCATTACGAGTTAAACAAATAAACCTCTCTATTTCTCCCAAACTTTCCCATCATCGACTCCATGACTAACAAGCAGCTTCTGACCAACGCGCTGAAAGAGAATTTCGGCTTCGACACCTTCAAGGGGAACCAGGAGGCAATCATGCTGTCGCTCCTCGAGGGCGACGACGTGTTCGTGCTCATGCCTACCGGGGGCGGAAAATCGCTGTGCTACCAGCTCCCCTCGCTCATCATGGACGGTACCGCCATCGTGATTTCTCCTCTGATCGCCCTGATGAAGAACCAAGTCGACGCGATGCGCAATTTCTCTGCCGACGACGGCGTTGCCCACTTCCTTAACTCGTCGCTCTCAAGAGCGGCGATCGACCAGGTTAAGGCCGACGTTACCGCCGGAAAAACCAAGCTGCTTTATGTCGCCCCGGAGTCGCTGACGAAGGAAGAGAACATCGAATTTCTCAAAACAGTTCCCATATCGTTCTACGCCGTCGACGAAGCCCACTGTATCTCGGAATGGGGGCACGACTTCCGTCCGGAATACCGGAGGATACGGCCGATTATCAACGAGATATCAGTCCGCCCGGTAATCGCCCTGACCGCGACGGCCACCCCGAAGGTGCAGCACGACATTCAGAAGAACCTCGGAATGACCGATGCCAAGGTATTCCGTTCGTCGTTCAACCGCCCCAACCTCTATTACGAGATCCGGCCGAAAACAGCTAATGTCGACAAGGACATCATACGCTTCATAAAGACCCATTCCGGCAAGTCAGGCATCATATACTGCCTCAGCCGGAAAAAAGTCGAAGAGCTGACGGAGCTCCTGAAAGTCAACAACATCAAGGTGCTCCCATACCATGCGGGTATGGACTCGGCGACCCGTTCCGAAAACCAGGACGCATTCCTGCTGGAAAAGGTAGATGTAATTGTCGCAACGATTGCCTTCGGAATGGGCATTGACAAGCCGGACGTGCGTTACGTCATCCATTACGACATGCCTAAATCTCTTGAAGGATACTATCAGGAGACAGGACGCGCCGGACGCGACGGTGGCGAGGGCATCTGCCTGACGTTCTACTCGGCCAAGGACCTCAAGAAGCTGGAAAAATTCATGCAGGGGAAACCTCTGGCTGAACAGGAAATCGGCCGACAACTGCTGGCCGAGACCGCCTCGTACGCCGAATCGTCGGTATGCCGCCGCAAGACCCTGCTCCATTATTTCGGCGAGGACTTCGGCGAGGACAACTGCGGGAACTGCGACAACTGCTTAAACCCAAAGAAACACGTGGACGCTAAAGAAGACTTAATCGCGGTAATCGAGACTGTTGCCGCCCTTAAAGAAAAATTCAAAGCCGACCATATCATAGACGTAATGCTGGGGCGCGAGACCCCGGACATTAAAAACTACGGACACGACCAGCTCGAAGTGTTCGGTTGCGCCCAGGGCTCAAACCGGCGCTTTCTCAACACTGTCATACGCCAGGCCACTATCGCCGGATACCTCGACCGCGATGTCGAGAATTTCGGCCTGATACGCCTGGTGGATAAAGGCAAGGAGTATCTGAAACACCCGGTTCACTTCTCGGTCGTGGAAGACAACGAGTTCAACGAAATCGAGGAAGCCGTACCGGTCAAAGGGGGCGCCACATGCGCCGTAGATCCGGAGCTGTACTCCATTCTCAAGGACCTGCGCAAGAAGATGGCGCGCAATCTCAACCTGCCGCCGTATGTGATTTTCCAGGATCCTTCGCTGGAAGCCATGGCGACCTCCTACCCCATCACCCTTGACGAACTGCAAAACATCTCGGGCGTGGGCGCCGGAAAAGCCCACCGCTACGGAGAGGAGTTCATAAAGGTAATCCGCCGCCACGTCGAGGAAAACGAAATCGAACGCCCAGAAGACCTCAGGGTGCGCTCGGTAGCCAACAAGAGCCGGATAAAGATTTCAATAATCCAGGCAATCGACAGAAAAATCGACCTTGACGAACTGGCAAACTCCAAAGGGTTGGAGTTTTCCGAACTCCTTGACGACATAGAGGCGATTGTTTATTCCGGTACCAAAATCAATATCGCCTACTTCATCGACGAGGTAATCGACGAAGACCATCAGGAGGACATTTTCGAATACTTCAAGGAGGCGGAGACCGACTCCCTCGAAGATGCAATCCAGGAGCTCGGCTCCGAGTACTCAGAGGACGAAATACGGCTTATGCGTATCAAATTCCTGTCAGAGCTCGGAAACTGACCCCGCTTTTCTCCGAGTAACCCATCCAGGCGTCGGAAGGCAAACAAATGCCCTCCGACGCTTGTTTTCCATATGTATTATTATTGAGGGATAAGATATGGAAGAACCAAGGAAAAGAATCGTTGTCATCGGCGGAGGTTTCGCCGGACTTAACTTTGTAAAGCATATCGACGCGTCAAAATTCGATGTGACGCTTATTGATAGAAACAACTACCATTCATTTCCTCCGCTGTTCTACCAGGTAGCCTCGTCGGGCCTTGATCCGTCAAGCATATGCTTTCCGCTCAGGAGGGAATTACGCAAACGCCATAACGCGCGGGTCCGTTACAATATGGGCGAAGTTCAGGAAATAGACGTTGCCCGCCGAACGGTCCGGACTTCGATGGAAACTGTTCCGTTCGATTTCCTGATAGTGGCAGCCGGAACTACAAACAACTTTTTCAATATGCCCCAGCTCATCGACAGCGTGTTTACCATCAAGTCGACTCCCGAAGCGCTGCGTTGCCGTAACGAGGTTTTGTCGCTGCTGGAACGAGCGTCTATCGAACCGAACGCCGAAAAGCGGCGCGCCCTGCTGAATTTTGTCGTTGTCGGAGGAGGCCCTTCCGGCGTTGAGATAGCCGGAGCGCTCGGCGAGATGAAGAAGTATGTCCTTCCGAGAGAGTATCCGGCAATTTCCCCTGACGAAATTTCCATAACGCTTGTCGAAGGCTCGGGCAAAGTGCTAGGCACCATGAGCGGACAATCCTCGGCTGCCGCGGCCAAATCGCTTCGCGACCTGATGGTCGACCTGCGCTTCGGAGCGAATATGACAAGCTATTCCGATAACATCATTCATCTTTCCGACGGCTCGGAACTCCCGGCCTCGATGGTGATATGGACCGCCGGGGTCACAGCCGAAGGCTTCAACTTCACCTCCGCAGGCGAGCCGCTCAGCCAAACGCTGACAGGCCGCGGAGGCCGTCTGATTGTCGACAGATTAAGCCGCATTAACGGCTTGCGGAATATATTCGCTATCGGCGACATATCCATCGTTGAAGGTGACCCGGAATATCCCGGGGGACATCCCCAGCTCGCGCAGGTCGCCATACAGCAAGGGCGTGCTCTCGCCCGCAATCTCAACTCGGATTCCACGGATTCAGGCGAATGGAAACCGTTCAGATACGATGACAAAGGCTCTATGGCGACCATCGGGCGTAACCGCGCGGTTGTGGATATGAAACATCTTCACTTCCACGGCTTTATGGCGTGGCTTGTCTGGATGTTCATCCACCTTATCTCTATTCTCGGAATGAGGAACAAAATAGCCGTGCTTCTCAACTGGATATGGGCTTACTTTAATTACTCTACCTCGCTACGCCTGTTAATAGGTCCCTCCAGGCATCCGAGTCGCGACACGCTATTCTTCCAATGAATCTACCAGGTTGCCACCAGTGACATCCTCCCGAAAAATTAAATAGAGAAAACCAACAGAGGCCCGGAAGATATTACCATATCTTCCGGGCCTCTGTTAATTATAAGGCTTTGCCTGTAGATTTTTCGAAATTATAGGAAGGGATTATGCGCAAGCTCCTCCCCGACGGTGGTTGAAGGTCCGTGACCGGGATAAACAATGGTTGATGGGGGCAGCTTGACGATTTTATCGGCAATGCTCTTCAATAACTGCGTATGGTTGCCGCCGGGCAAATCCGTCCTCCCTATGCTCCCCCGGAACAGGACATCTCCCGTAAGGACAAAACCGGCAGCCGGCACATAATAGAGGAGACTCCCCGGAGAATGTCCCGGAGCATGAAGCGCCTCAACCTTTTCTTTGCCAAGCGCCACGGCGTCTCCGTCATTAACAAGTCGGTCAGCGACAACAGGGCTGAGGCGATACGGAAGATGGAACATACGGGCTTGCTCGTCACGCGTCCGCCCCAACGGAGCATCCGCCGGATGAGCGTATATCGTCACAGGGGAATACTTGTCGAGTACATGGTTAATGCCAAACGTGTGGTCAACGTGCATATGGGTCAGCAAAATCGCTTTCAGCGACAACCTCCGACTCGCTATGAAGCGGTCAAAAACAGCATTTTCCGCTTCATCGCACATACCAGGATCCACGACAGCCGCCTCGAGCGTCTCAGCGTCCCAGATGATATAGGTGTTCTCTCCGAAGAGATTGAACTCAAATCTTTGTATTTCCATATTATTCGCGGCAGTCCGTTATGTTGCCATCACCTACTTAACACAGCGGAACGTAGATAAGTTCCTTTGTTTCGAAAAACGGCTCTGAAAAATACGAGGAAACGCGCTCCCGCAAAACATCGCGGCCGATTCCCTTCAATTCTTCGGTTAAATCGCCTCCTTTTAGGCAAATCAGGCCGTTGGGAAGTCCGTTGCGCTGCGTGCGGCTGACATTCTTGCGAATCAGCGGAACAAGCTCGTCCAGACGCATTACCGCGCGACTTACGACGAAATCGAACTTCGACCGGCATTCACCGATATCTCCGTGCTGGAAGGTCACGTTGGTCAATCCGATAGCCTCGGCAATAGACTGCGCGACCTTAATTTTCTTCCCGATACGGTCAATCAGATGGAATCGGCAACCGGGATACATTATCGCGAGGGGAATCCCCGGAAAACCGCCACCGGTACCCATATCAAGCATTGTAGTTCCTTCAGTCGGCTGTATGAAACGGGCAATCGCGAGCGAGTGCAACACATGGTTTACATACAGGTTCCCGATATCCTTCCGGGATATTACATTGATTTTCTCATTCCACTCGGGATAGAGAGTGCCCAACATTGCGAACTGTTCTTTTTGCGTGTCTGTCAGGCCGGGAAAGTACTTATATATGATTTCCTCATTCATTATCGACAATCTTTATACCAAATAAGAATATATAGCTTCTGTCAAAACCGAATGTCAAATGACTGCATATGTCTATTTAAGCAGGCTGTCACTCATCCGCGAGATTCTTCACTATTTCCGCAGTCGCGTCATACTCCTCCCAGCGGGGATCCTCTTCGGCAGAGAAAGTCAGAGGATATGGCGGCAGGTCAGCCAATGCCTCGTTGATTTTCTTTTGAAAGATATGGAGACTTGCCGTATAGAACACCCATTCTCGCAGCCCGTCGCCGGTGTAAACTTCCGTCAGAACAGCGACAGGATCCTTTTTGAATACCTTCTCAAGACGCTCATGGACCTGCTCCATCTCCATAGACAGTTCCTCGCCTGGCAAGTCGGATTCCTTGTCATAAGCCCAGCCGATGACAAGCCTGTAGACCATTTTTCCCTTCTTGCGGAACTTGTCCACATCCAGACGACAAGCGCCTAAAATCATCCGATGACTTTCGTTGCTCTCAAACGGAGCGCAGACCCATTGTCCGTATTCTTCCTGTTCTTCCATACTGACTCAAATTTATTTCCAAATTTAGTCAAAATCCTCCACCCAGGCAAATCTCCCGCAATTCTTACCGTGGCGAGGCGTCAGCCGAGCTTCTCGCGCGGCCCCCGGTCGGCCCCCGCCCCTGCTCCCGGTTTTTCGGCGCGCGGGCGCAA
>CAJUFH010000068.1 GCA_910585755.1 uncultured Muribaculaceae bacterium
AATAATCTTCTTACCTTAAATCTAATACCATGAAAAACTGATGCAAAGGTAGAGATTATATGTTTTATAACATAATTTTCAGGGAAGAAAAGGGCGAAATTTAACAATAGTTTTCAATTTAAGGCGATTTGAGGGGCTAATTTAAGACTTGTTTGCAATTTTCGGCTTATAAGAAAGAATAGGAGGCTAAGAGAGGAAACGGCGGGGAATGGGTTCAGAGCGGGAGCGCCCCCAAGGGGGCGGCACGGGGACAAAAGCCCTGCGGAGAGAAAGAGGGGGAAAGGAAAGGGCTGGCGGAGGGACGGGAGGAGGCCGCGCCGCTCGCTAAAGCTCGCTCCACCCGACAGGCTGCGCGGGGGAGGGCTTGCCCTTCGCTCGGCTTACGCCTCGCGCACCAAGAGGGGGCTTCGGGGCCGCGGCCCCTCACACCGGGACCAGAACCCATTCGGCGGGAAGCCCGGGAGGGGGAGTGCCCCCAAGGGGGCGGCACAGGGACAAAAGCCCTTCGGGGAGAAGGAGAGGTAAAGAGGGAGGAGAAGGAGAGGCGCGAGGAGGACACCCGCCTTCCGGCGGCCGCACTGAACAGGAGTTACTTTCGGCTGGGAAGCCGCTCGCCTTCGGCTCGCTCCACCCAACATTCAGAGGAACGAGGAAAGAGAGGCGTATGGAAAGGGAACGGGAGACGGGGAAACGGGGGCGGGTTGCGGGAGAGGGAGTTTTTTTGTATTTTTGCGGCGGAAAAAGAATTAGTTTTGCAAGATGAATAAATACACGATAGTAGCAGCGACTTTGATGACGACGGTATTGGCCGCACAAGGGAATAATTTCGGCGGAAACAGGGAGGCTCTGAACGGGAACGGAGGCTACCAGGACGGGGAAGGGAACGGAGGCTACCAGGCTTTGGACGGAGACTACCGGGAAGGGAAGGCGATTGAAGGGGATTATTTTGGAGGAGAGGGAGAGAACCGGGCGTGGATCGGGGTCGCGGGGGGATGGCACGGGAGCCATTTGCGGTACTCGGATTTGAGCCGGGGGGTATTCCCGGACAACGGGTGGATTGGCTCCGGGGTGTTCTCGGTGTTTTTCGAGTATGATTTCCTGGATGAGGGGCGGCTGGCGGTGAGGCCGGAGGTTTCGTTCCTCAACCGGGGGGGAACGCTGTCGAACACCAGGCCGGGGCTGACGTTTGACAAGGGTGACGGAGTGGCAGCTCCCGTGGGGGAAATCCGCTACAAGCTGTTCAGCCATTATATTGATATACGGGTCCCGGTCGCTTACCAGCTCCTGGGCCGTGAGTCGAGGGTTAGGCCGTATGTTTTCGCGGCGCCTATCCTGGGGCTTTCGACGGGGGGCAACGCTACTCTGCGGGCTTATGACGCGGAGGGGGAATACGGGGGTTACCGGGTTAACCTGAACACTTCCAACATGAAGGGGGCGGAGTTGGCTCTGGCGCTTGGCGCTGGGGCTAAATTCCAGTTCGACATCGCGGGGTGTCCGTTTTTCGCGGGCATCGAGGCGGGTTATGAATTCGGCCTGACGGACACTTTCGGCTCGAAGGAGAAAAACGGGGAGGCGTATATTGTCAACGACCCGGAGAATCCCGCGTCGGGGAAGCGGGCGAAGGGTTGGCGCCATCTCGACGGTCTTGAAATCAAGGCAACGTTCGGGATTCCGCTGAGTGTTTTCGGGAAGAAGAAGGCAGCGGCGGTACCAGTCGTTGTCGCGGCGCGGCCTGAGCCGGAGCCTGTTCCGGCACCCGCACCTAAGCCGGAGCCGATTCCCGCGAGGGAGGAGGAGCCTGTCAGCTCGCTGCCGGCCCCGGCGAGGGAGCACGGATGCTACACGCTTGACGAGATTATCTCGCTTATGGCGAAAGGGGAGAGAATCGAGGGGAAGACAATCTGCTCGATTTCCGACATCAATTTCGCGTTCGGCAAGAGCGAAATCAGCCCGGCGTCGTTCCCGTTCCTTGACAAGCTGGCGCGGTTTATCTCGCGGTCGAACACGCGGGTTGAAATCAAGGGGCACACTGACAATATCGGCTCTGAGGAGGTCAACAACCGGCTGTCGGAAGAGCGGGCACTGGCTGTGATGACTTACCTCGTTGGACGGGGTGTCAGCCCGGCGAAACTCACCTACTCTTTCTACGGGATGAGCCGCCCGATCACCACGAACGAGACCCCGGAGGGACGCGAGCTGAACCGCCGCGTCGAGTTTGAAATTCTGGACTATTGATTTTAAGCAACTTATGAAAGGAATCAAGATATTAGCCATAGCGGCAGCGGCGGCCACGGGTGTGGCCACCAGTTCGTGCCTTGAGGATGATGTAAACACTATCCTGGTGGACCCGGCCGATCCCGCGCAGGGAGTGAACGGAGGCAACGGGGGTAACGGCGGGAACAACGGGGGAGACGACAAGCCCGGGAAGCCTGTTAGCTACGACCTGCGTTTCTATATGACGGGACTGCGGAACCCAGACAACGGGGAATGGCTGCGGCTCATCGGGAGCGGGAGCGCCGGGCAGAACGCCCGCGTCAAGATTGACGGCAAGGAGACCAAGGCAGAGTTCATCAATTCAGACGACCCTGATGCCACGGTATTCAAGGCAGACATAGCGCTGCTCGTCGATAATTCCGAATCCATGGAGGAGGAGAACGACGCGATCGCAGCGGGCATCAAAGACTGGACCGCGGCTCTATCATCCGATAAGCTGGACATCCGCTACGCGGCTGTCGGGCACTCGGAGGAGGGAACCATCAACGGAGCGACCGACTTCTCGACCGCCGAGAACTTAGAGGCGTTCTTCAACTACCGCAGCGGCAGGGACAGGACGGCACATTTCAGCGGCCCGGGGAGCGACCGGCTCCAGCGGGAGGCGGAGGGGTACCCTACCCTCAACACTGAATGCTGCATGCTGGCGCTTCGTTTCGGCGACGAGCAGCTATCGTTCCGGGAGGACGCGGAGCGCGTCTATATCAGTTTCACAGACGAGCCGAACCAGCCTTACGGCAACGCCGAATATTCGGCGGACTGGCTGCTTGACAACTGGGAGGGTCGCATGGGAGAGGTCCACACGGTCTATTCTGCCGAGGAGCCGACCGACTTCCGCCCGCTATTCAGCGAAAGCGCGCGGCTTCTTTCGGACCGCACGGGAGGGACTGTCACCTACACCGACCCGGCAATGAGCGGGTTCTCGCTGGCTGGACTCCCGCTAACCGAGGCGCTGACGCACAGCTATACAGCCCATTTCCCAAACATCGCGGAATATTGCGACGGAAAGGCTCACCAGGTTGAGATCACCGCATATTGGGCCGACGGAAGCGTCGCTGGCAAGAAACAGGTAACCACGGTATTCACAAAGGACTGATGGAGGTCTCATTAATCATATTAGGAGCGCTCGTAACAGTAGGAGCAAGCCTGTATTTCTTCCATCGGAGGGACATCCGGCGGGGGGAGGCGGAAGCCCCTACCCTGCCTCCAGTCAGCGATCCTCCGCTGCCGACAGACCCGACTGACGAAGAGGTATGCTGCGGGATGCACATCACCTGCGAGCGCGACTCGCTGCTGGCGGGGGTGAGCCGGGAGGTAGAATATTTCGACGACGAAGAGCTTGACGCCTACGCCGGGCGCGATGCCGACAGCTACACGGAGGAAGAGGCCGACCAGTTCAGGGAGGTACTTCTGACGCTGCTGCCGGAGGATATAGCGCCGTGGGCGCGGAGCATCCAGCTCCGTGGCATCAACCTGCCGACAGAGGTCAGGGAGGAGCTGCTGATGATTGTAGCCGAGGAAAGGAGCAAGAGGAGCCATGGTTGAATTTCTGAGCTACAGCTTCTTCCAGAACGCTATCGCCGGGGTGGCCATAATATCGGTCGCGGCGGCGATGATCGGCACATATATAATAGCCCGGCGTCTCGTCGCGATTTCTGGGGGTATCACGCACGCCTGTTTCGGAGGGCTCGGGCTGGGTTACTTCTTGGGAATCAGCCCGATCGCCACGGCGGCGGTATTCGCCGTAACGTCGGCGTTAGGGGTCGAATGGCTGTCGGAGAAGCACCGGGTGCGGGAGGATTCCGCGATCGCGGTAGTCTGGTCAGTCGGGATGGCGGTCGGGGTGCTATTGGTATTCCTCACGCCGGGGTTCGTGCCGGAGCTTAACACCTTCCTGTTCGGCAACATACTGACAATCAGCAAAGGGGATTTGGCGGCGTTTGCCATATACACTATAATATCAGGGGCGTTCTTCGCCTGGAAGTTCAGAGAGATTGTCGCCTGCGCGTTTGATCCGGATTTCGCGCGGGTCAACCGGCTGCCGGTAAAATGGATCAATATGGCGATGACGGTGCTGGTAGCGCTGTGCATCGTTTTAACTATCAGGCTGGTAGGGATTATGCTTCTTATGTCGATGATTTCTCTGCCGCAGATGACGGCGGAGGTATTCGTCAGGAAGTTCAAGGGGATAATGCTTCTGTCGGGGGGGATATCGCTGGTCTGCGGGCTTTGCGGGCTCGCGCTGGCTACGATGGTCGATGTTCCCTGCTCGGCGCTGATTGTCGGGGTCATGTGCGGGGCGTACTTTATCTGCCGAGTCGGGAAAGGGTTGTTCACCAAAAGCACCAGACGGGCATGAAACATCGCAAAGGGATAGCCATACTGACAACGGCGCTGCTGCTCGCGGGGGGCGCGTTCGCCGGGCTGTTTCTTTACGGCCGGTATTTCGGGGAAGCGCCGGAGCCGTCGGAAGAGGCCTACCCTATCCGCGGCATCGACCTCTCGGCCCATAACGGAGCGGTAGACTTTGACCTGCTTCCGGCGCAGGGGATAGACTTCGTATATCAGAAAGCGACCGAGGGGACAGACTTCACCGACCGCTATTTCCTCGACAACGCCCGTCGAGCGCTCCTGAGCGGCATCCCCTGCGGGGCATACCACTTTTTCCGTTTCGACTCCGACGGGGAGCTTCAGGCTCTGAATTTCCATAACGCCCTGAGAGGAAGAGGCTTCACGCTTCCCCCGGCGATAGATATAGAGGAATGGGGGAATCCCGACGGCCACGACACAGCGAAAATCGTAGAGCGGCTTCGGCGAATGCTGCAGACGCTCGAACGGCTGGGGTACCGCCCGGTGCTCTACACGAACAAGGACGGGTATTACCGTTTCGTAAGGGGGAATTTCGACAACTATCCGCTATGGATATGCTCCTTTACCGACCCGCCCCTCGAAGGGGCGAGGACGCGCTGGGCCATCTGGCAGTACAGCCACCGGGGACGGCTCGAAGGGGTCGAGGGGACAGTGGACCTCAATGTTTTCAACGGGGACGAGGAGAGATTCCGACGGTTTACAGGGGGAGCGTCAGAAGGTCACATGTAGGCCGAGGCGGAGGCCCGAGCGCATCGAGGCGGGAACGCCGCGGCGCTGGGAAACGCGCCAGACGTAATCGACGCGAAGAATGCGGAAGATATTGTCAACCCCGACAGATACCTCCATATACGGCGCGCCTTCGAGAATCTTGGCCTTGGCATGGCGGGGGAAGGCGAACAGCTCGGGATGGAGCCAGGGACGGTTGTTGTCGGAAAGCGCGCCCCACCATCCGCGGAAGCAGAAGACCTCGCGGAGTTTCAGTTTTTTCAGCAACGGGATGTAATTGAATATCGCGCCTCGGGCCTGGTAGGAAATGAACCATTCGGCGTATGTATCGGCCACGAACTCCATAGGGTCCATGAGGGTAAAGGTCTGGGAATGGATAATGTAGGACTGGCTGGAATTGGCGAGAGGGAGATTGGGGTACGGGGCGCGGCTCCAGAGATGTCCGGCGCCTACCTTTGCGTCAATGAATCCGAAGGCTGAGAGCCAAATGCGGCGGGAGACGGAGAACTCTGTCCGGTTGACGGTGAAGCGGCTGCCGAAGAGCCCTTTGGGGGCGTAGAGATGATTCAGCTCGAGCACGATACGGTCGTTGCCGATACTGAGCCTACCCTTGGGGCGCTCCAGGAACTTCTCGCCGGGAGCGTAACGCACGCCGAAGGAGAAACAGGCCTCGTCGTAATGGTTGATAGAGGAGCCGTCGCCGAGGGTAAAGGGGACCCAGGGGGAGGTCTCCTGGCGCTCGAAATTGAAACCGGCGTTGAAGGAGAGGTGGTTGTCAAGCTCAAGGGTATAGTCGAGGCGTGTCTGACGGCGGTAGGTCATCAGCTTGTTTCCGCCGCGGCTGAAGGAGTTGAAGAAATTATCCTGGTTGCCGTTGACGAGGTTGGCCCCGAGGCGGTCGAGGTCGTATTTCTCGGAAATCTTGATGGAATGAATCGGGAACTCCTTGGGGTGCTGGCGCTTTTTATTGAAGGAGTATTCGACCTCGGCGCCGTATTTGAAGCGGCGGTCGTCTATGCCGTAGGCGACATATCCCTGGAAGAACCAGTGGGGGCTGAGGGCGGCGGTAGTCATTCCGCCGAAGCGGGGACGCCATCCTTCGAGGGAGTTATGGCTTATGAAGGTATTGATAGGGCCGATGTCGAACTTGGAGTTCTTGCCGGTCGGGACGTAGCCCTGGAAGAGGCGGTTAACGAACTTCTCTCCCCAGTAGAAGAGGGGCCATCGGCGTAGGGACCGCATCATGGAGCCAACGCGGTCCTCGCCGCGGGAGGTGCCGACGAGGCGCGTCTCGTTCCAGAAAGCGTCGTCGCGGGAGTAGACGAAGGGGTCGGAATACTCCGCGCCGAGTTCGTCGAGGATTTCGTCATGGGGAGTCTCTCCGAAGGAGAAGTCGTCGTAGGCGGCCACGCGGCGGGCGAAGACGCTCGGCGTACCGGGCATGACGGACATCTCGACATAGAAGTCGTCGAGGGTCTTGAGACGGGAACCGTCGAGGGCCTTGTCGAAATTCTGACTGATCTGGAGGAAATCGATGAAATTGAGATTAATCGAGGGGGGAACGTTCATACGGGCCTGGCGGACGAACATCGTCGAATCGTCCTCGACGAGGAGGCGGCCGGTGAAGCCGAATGTAGCAGGGTTATGGGGGGCGAAACTCAGCTCCACGCAGCGGGTGCTGTCGGGGAGGAAGACGGTATCGGTGAGGTAGAACTTGTAGAAATCGGGGGCGATAGAGGAGAGGGGGCTGACGAAACGGTTGCGGAGAATCGCGACATCATTCTGGTAGAGGTCGATTTCGCGAAACGCGTCGTCGAGGAGGGTCTGGAGGTTGGCCGCGTCAAACGCCTCGTCGATACCCTGCTGACGCACTCCGAGGCGGTATTCTTTGGAGGACTCCGGGTCGCGGCGGTAGAGCACCTCGGAGAGCTTTTCCTTGACGGCCATCGGGATGATACGTTTGCCGGTGACGTCGGAGGTGTCGATATGCTCGCGCATGAAGTCGAAGCGCCCTTTCTTGCCCCCTTCGGGAACGGCTTCCGCGCCGAAGGAGACATCGTTAAGGCCGTAGGTAATGCGCTCGTACTTGCGGTAATTGAAGCGGGGGTTGCGTCGGGGGTCGGTAAGTGGTCCGGCCTTGCGAAGACGCTCGGCGAAGGCCACGGCGGGGTTGTTCTTCTTTGAATACTTTTCCTTGCCGCGGCGGACGACGACTTCGTCGAGGCGGTGGCCGGAGGGGGATAGAGAGACCGCGACACGGCTCTGGCCGGAAGCGAGCGGGGCCTGGAGCTTGTCGTATCCCATGACGGAAAATTCCAGGAGGGCTTCGGGGGTGTGGATGTTCATGACGACCTTTCCGTGGTCATCGGTAAGAGCCCCCTGCCCTGTCCCGACAACATAGACGGCGACATAAGGAACCCCCTCGCCAGTAACGGAATCAGTCACCGCGACCGACACCTTGCGGGCGAAAGCGGGAGAGACCGAGGCAAGAAGAGCCAGGAGCGCGAGCACCAGCGCCCGGAGCGAGATAATATGGCTTGGGTTGGGAATTAACACTATCTTTTTTTAACTTCGCGAAGTTAGCTATATTCTGTTAATCTGCCAACTTAGGGTTGTTAACATATAATTAATTATGGCAAAAGAAACTGAATACAAATTCCTCGTTATAAACGAAAGCTATAAAGAAACCGCGACGGGAAGCAGCCGCATAGAGCAGGGGTACATATCCCGGCGGAAAGAGGGGACCGTGAGGGTGAGAATCAGGGATGAGGAGGGGTACCTGACGGTCAAAGGCGCCAACCGCGGGGCGACGAGGGACGAATGGGAGTACCGGATTCCTGTTTCAGAGGCACGGGATATGCTGGAGAGGGTTTGCCTGGAGGGGGTTATCAGGAAGACACGGTGGATTGTTCCCTACGGAGGGCGGGTATGGGAGGTTGACGAGTTCCACGGGGGACATGAGGGGCTGACGGTCGCGGAAATCGAGCTGCCGGACGCTGGAATCGCGATTTCGGAGGTTGAGCTGCCGCCGTTTGTGGGAGAGAACGTTACGGGGGATCCGCGATATTACAATTCCAACCTATAAGACAGGCAAGGAGAGGAGGGGCTTTGCTCCTTCGCTCGGCTTACGCCTCGCGCACCAAGAGGAAGCTTCGGGGCCGCGGCCCCTCACACCGGGATCAGAACCCATTCGGAGGGAAAGGAGGGGGAAGAGGGAGACGACCGCCTTCCGGCGGCCGCACTGAACAGGAGTTACTTTCGGCTGGGAAGCCGCTCGCCTTCGGCTCGCTCCACCCAACAATCAGGAAAAGAAAAAGAAGGAGGGGGGAAGGGGAAGCAAGATGGAATTATACGGGGATTTTATCGGATATTTTGTATATTTTTTAAAATATGTGTATCTTTGTGCTTGATGAGATATTGAGAAACCGGTCAATTTGAAACCGCCAGTCTTAACCAAGCATACCACAGCTTAGACTAATTTTCCAAACCATTATAACCAATCGCAATGAGAAAAACCTTGCACAAAATTTCCGCTCTCGCGATAGCGGCGACTACGGCCCTTGCGGCGACGTCGGCCCCGCTGGCAGTTCGGAAACACGGAGGAGGGAGCCCCAACGGCTCGCTCAGGATTACCGCGACCGCCGACGTTGGCGACAAGGTGAGAAAAGGAATCGCTCCGACAAGGACGCGCACAGCCGGGGTCAAAAGCGTCAAGGGGCTTGAAGCGGCCCGGAGCTATGCCCGTATGTCGCCCCGAAAGAGCCTTACCGCCGGAGAGAACCTGCCGCAGCTTAACGGGGTTGTCGTTTATGCCGACAACTGGGGGTATAATGCCAAGACCGGCATATATTCCCTGCCTACGACCGCGGGGAGCGATTTCGAGATGCTTGTCGCCGGACCTAACGGGAGCAGCATCGTAATCGACGACCGTATATACACAATCAACCGCGTCACGATGGAGATGCTCGACATCGACTATCCCCGTTACACAATCTACGACGCGGAGACCGGCGAGGAGCTTTTCTACAAGAATTACCAAACGGGAACCGACTGGTCAATCATGCCGGCCGACATGGATATCGACCCTGTCAGCGGGGAGGTCTACGCGATCACCTTCGACAAGAATATGGAGAGCTACCAATTGTCAAAGCTGACTTTCAGCGACACGGACGTTACCTCGACGCTTGTCGCGGGGCTTGGCGGGAACTGGAACGCGCTGGCGTTTGACGCCGAGGGGCAGCTCTACGGCATCAGCAAGACAAACGTCGTCGAGGATGGCTACTGGGTATGCTCCGGCTCGACACTGAACAAAATCGACAAGGCGACCGGAGCGATCACGCCAATCGGCGAGACCGGGCAGCGGCCCGAATTTCTCACATCGGCCACAATCGACAAGAAGAGCGGCAGAATGTTCTGGACTATCAGTCCCGACGACGGTTCCGGGCTTCTGGCCGAGGTAAATCTTACTACCGGGGAGGCCACCGTACTCAAGACTTTCGCCCACTCGGAGGAGGTTGTCGGGCTATACGCCCCCTCCCCCGCGGCAACCGAAGGGGCTCCGGGGAAGGTCGAGAACCTGACCGCTACATTCCCGCAAGGCTCGCTGACGGGGAAGGTATCGTTCACCGCCCCTTCCGCGCTGTACGACGGCACCCCTGCGACGGGAAGCCTCAGCTATGAGATTACCGCCAACGGCACCACCGTCGCGAGCGGCACGACCACCTACGGAGGGAGCGTCGAGGCTGACGTTACCCTCACTGAGGCAGGCGAATACAGAATCGGGGCAAGCGTAAGCAACAGCGCGGGCAAAAGTCCTGAGGCAAAGACGACGCTGTATATCGGGACAGGAGTTCCCGCGACGCCCTACGCTACCCTCTCCTACCGCAACGGGACGATGCTGCTGACCTGGACCGAGGTTGACGCGAGCGTCGACGGAGGTTATATCGACCCGGCGCGGGTGACCTATACCATCAAACGCTACCCGGACGGGATGACGGTATCGACCGACCAGGCGACCACCGCGTACAGCGAGGCGGTGCCCGTTCCCGACACGTTCACGGCATATTATTATGGTGTGACCGCGAAATACAACGGGAAGGTTTCGGAAGAGGCACTGTCGAACCGAATCGCGCTCGGAGAAATCACGCCTCCCCTCCGCGAGACCTTCGACACGGAAGCGAGCCTCAGCGGATGGACCATCCTGGATGTCAACGCGGACCGCAGGATGTGGATGTGGAGCACGATGCAGAACCTCCGCATAGGGGGGAACGGCTCGCAGGCGATGGACGACTGGGTAATCACCCCTGCCCTGCGCCTGGAAGCCGGGCGCGTCTACCGCATGAGCTTTGACGTCTTCTGCGACGCGCCGATGTATCCCGAACGGATAGAGGTAAAGATGGGCGCTGCAAACACCGCGGCGGCAATGGTGACGACAGTAGTAGCGCCGACGACCGTTACGGCAACCTACGACGCACCGCTGACCGTCACCGCCGAAATCACCCCCGAAGAATCGGGCACTTATTTCATCGGTTTCCACGGCATCTCGTCGGCAGACAGCTATATGATGAACCTCGACAACGTGACAATCGAGAGCGGCCTTGACACGGGTGCTCCGGCGGCTGCCACCAACCTCACGGCCGTCGCCGACCCGAGCGGAGCCTACAAGGCAACCATCAGCTTCACCACCCCGGGGACAAGCATCGCCGGAGGAGCGCTGATGTCGCTGAAGAAGGTAGAGGTACTTCGCGACGGGGAGCTTTGCAAGTCGTTCAGCTACGCGGAGACTAACTCGGCCCTGAGCTTTACAGACAACCTCAGCGCCGCGGGTACCTATACATATACCGTCTACGCATACAACCTTTTCGGCCAGGGTATGCCCGCGACCGTCAAGGTATATGTAGGCACGGGGATTCCCGCCAAGCCCGCGAGCGCGTCGGTCGTGGAGACCGCCAACGAGGGTGAGGTAACGGTAAGCTGGAGCGCTGTCACCACCGACCAGGACGGGAACGCGGTTTCCTCCGACAAAATCACCTACACTATTGCCGAAAACAACGGCCTAGGGTGGGTACCCCTGTTCGAGGGGCTGACAACCACGTCGCATACCTTCCGGGCCACAACCGGCGCGCAGGACCTCGTCCAGTACGCTGTCTTCGCCCAGACGGAAGGAGGAATCGGCGAAGGAGCGCTGACCGACCTCATCCCGGTCGGCGTACCGTTCAAGGGGTGGAAGGAATCGTTCCCCAATGCGACAACGACAACGCTGTTCGGCACCCGCGCTATCCGCAACGCCCAGTTCTCGCTGTTTGACGACCAGAGCGGCATCAGCTCGCAGGACGGCGACAACGGCTTCTTAGGCATGATCGGCGAAACAATCGGTGACTGCGGAGCGTTCTTCAGCGGTAAGGTCAGCCTGGCCAATATCCAGAATCCGGGCCTGAGCTTCTTCACTTTCAACGTTTCCGACGAGAACATCAACGACATCGAAATCGGGGTCCGGGAAATCGGAGCAGCGGACTACACGACTGTAAAGACCATCAAAGTCAACGAGGTAAGCGAGCCGGACCAGTGGGGCAAAATCCACGTACCGCTGACGGCGTATGCCGGGAAGACTATACAGGTGCAGTTGCTGATGACGGTATTGTCGCACCCGGTCATCCTGCTCGACAATATCGAAATCGGCACGATGATTGACAATGACCTCGCCATAACCGGTATCGCGGCACCAGAAACCGCGACAACAGGCACCCCGTTCACCGTCACGGTTACGGTAGCCAACGAGGGAATCAAGAACGCCGACGGATACAGCGTTGACCTTTTCGCCAACGGGGTGAAGGCCGACAGCAAGAGCGGAAACGCCCTGGCCGCCGGGCAGAAAGCGACGTTTGATTTCGATTGCGAGATGCACGCGCTGGCAAAGGCTCCTGTAGAGTATTACGCAGTCGTGAACTACGCCGCGGACGAGATTCCGGCCAACAATACGTCGAAGTTCGCGACAGTGAATCCGAAAGCGTCTACGCTGCCCGCCCCCGAACAGCTTAAAGTGAGCCAGGAGGGCAACGGCGGGATGCGCCTGGACTGGAACGCGCCCGACACGGACAAGGCGGTCGCCGAGGAGGTGACGCTTGACTTCGAGGACGCGGAATCGTTTGCCCACTTCCTGGAAGGATGGACGTTTGTTGATGTCGACGGGTCGGCAGTCGGAGGTTTCAACGATATGAACGACAATCCAATTCCTATCCCCGGCATACTCCCGGGAAGCACAAAGGGCTCGTTCTTCATCTTCGACACGTCGGTTGAGCGCTTCAGCGGCCAGACTTTCGCGGCCCACTCCGGCACGAAGTACCTGGCGGCGCTCTTCCGCTTCGACGGAGGGCTGACCGACGACTGGGCTATTTCGCCTGAACTGGACGGCTCGGCACAGACCGTCTCGTTCTTCGCCAAGAGCTATTCCGCGTCGTATCCCGAAAAAATCCAGGTCCTCTACTCCACCGGCTCGACCGACACGAAGAGCTTCCAGGCGCTCGGCGAACTGACAACGCTCCCCTCAAGCTGGAACCAGATTTCCGTGACACTTCCCGCAGGGGCGAAACGGTTTGCCATACGTTCGAGCAGCGAGGAATCGTTCATGCTTATGATCGACGACCTGACCTTCACTCCGGCGGCGAAGAAGATGAACCTTACCCTGGCCGGTTACAACATCTACCGCGAAGGGGAGAAGCTCAACCTCAGCCCGGTCAGCGACCCGACCTACCTCGACAACGAAGGGTTAGCTGACCACAGGTATGTTGTCACCGCCGTCTACGACGGCAAGGGGGAATCGGGCGCTTCCAACGAGGCGTCGCTGAACTCGGGGATTGAGGAAATCGCGGTCAACGCGGAAATCTACGCCGCCAACGGGCATATCGTTATCAGCGGTATCGGCACCGCCGCGGCCTCAATCCACACCCTCGACGGCAAGACTATCTACTCCGGAAACGGGGATGCCAAGATCGCAGTAAACCAGGGGGTATACCTGGTTAAAGCCGGAAAGGCGGTTGTCAAGGTTGTAGTCAAATAACGGACGAAAGGGTCTATTACTGAAGCGCCCCCGCGGACCGGACCGCGGGGGCGCTTGTTTTTTACAAGGAGGAAGGGCTCGCCTTCGCTCGGCTTACGCCTCGCGCACCAAGAGGCAGCTTCGGGGCCGCGGCCCCTCACACC
>CAJUFH010000069.1 GCA_910585755.1 uncultured Muribaculaceae bacterium
TGAACCGAATTTATTTAATTTTTAACCCGTCCATTTTTAGTGGACAGTAGTGATAAAGAAACAGTTGTTTCAAGGTTTCGATAGCTATTCTCTGTTCAATTACTCTGATGGATATGTCAATAATTGGTCTGATGCGACTCCTATAGCTTTGGATTATACATACAATGTAGTGGTTGCTGTATATATTAAACAGGATGGTAAGGATATTATAACCTATGGCTCCGGCGGTATTTGTGGATATGAGGCACCACTCCTATTCTTTTACTATCCTAATGTCAATGCTTACAAGGCTGTGATAATTCGTACCAACGTATTCGATTTGCCACCCTTGGTAATTCCATTGGAACCTCACGGATTCCTAAATGGTGCTTTTTACTTCGGTGGATGGGAAGAACCTGCGGGGGTATCTCAATCTCGCCCGCAAGAATCCCCTATCGCGGACCGCACAATTGATGTGTTCAACAAAGTTTATACATCAGAGGTTAATAATCCCTATGTTTTCCCAGTGCTTGGCATCAACACAGTAGGCACCGGGCGCATCAAGGCTATATCAACGGCGGCAAAGGCACTTTCTGAAGGTCAGTTCGGTCAGTTTCCTCTCTATGCGTTCACCGATGAAGGAGTGTGGGCATTGGAGGTGTCCTCCACAGGCTCTTACTCGGCTCGTCAACCGATAACCCGTGATATAATCCTCGACAATACAGACCCTCTGCAAATGGATAGTGCCGTTTTGTTCGCAACTGACAGGGGCATTATGCTCATATCCGGCTCTCAGACGCAATGTATAACTGATGTAATCAACGCCAAAGAACCTTTCGATGTGTTGCAGCTCCCAGGTATGGATAAACTACATTCGATGCTCGGACATGACGCGGATACCTGTCTGCCGACCGCTCCATTCTTGGAGTTTATTGCAGAGTGTGGCATGCTCTACGACTATGCGCACCAACGTGTGATTGTATATAATCCTCATTATACCTATGCTTATGTCTATTCCCTAAAGTCAAAAGAATGGGGCATGATGTATTCCACAATCGAAGCCGGCATAAATTCTTACCCGGAAGCATTGGCCGTTGACCATGATGGCGCATTACTGAATTTCTCCTCTATGGATGGAGAGCCGACAAAGGGTCTGTTCGTTTCCCGTCCCATCAAGCTCGACGCTCCCGACGTGCTGAAAACCATCGACACCGTGATCCAACGGGGCCATTTCCAACAAGGACACGTCCAGTCCGTCCTCTACGGCTCCCGCGACCTCTTCAACTGGCACCTCGTATGGTCGAGCAAAGACCACTACCTCCGCGGTTTCCGCGGCACCCCCTACAAGTATTTCCGCATCGCATGCGTCACGACTCTTGCGGAAGGCGAGAGCGTTTTTGGCGCGTCGCTGCAATTCACGCCGCGCCAGGCCAACCAGCTCCGATAAAAGAAACATAAGGTGAGAATCGGTTGTTTATGACAAAGAGCCGGGGCGCGTAACGCGTCTCGGCTCTCTTCCTTGTCGGAATGGTTCCGGAATAGCCCGGATTGGTAATGCTCTTAGAACGGGTGCGAGGGTCGCCGGAGCACCCCCGTGCGGGTACTCTTTATGCTGTTGATTTCTTCCTGCGCTTCCATCGCTTTGTCGAGCCAGTTCCGCGCGGCTTCGGGATGCGTGATGCTCAGCCAGTCGTATATCACCCTCGCCACCATAAACTCGTGGATAAGCCTGTTTAGCAGGTGAAGGGTGGTACGCGACATTGTAACAGGCACTTTCATTATGACTTTGTAATCATCCGGCACCCACATATGGTCGCAGATTACCTCGTCCTCTACCGGCTCCTGCTTGGTATATGGATAAAGCATTTCGACAACTGCGGCGTGGACTACTCCGAGTATGCGGTTCACTCTGTCAACATTGCCTTCCTCGCCGATTTCGACGAGTGTGTGCTGGGCGTGCTGGTTCTCCTCTCCCCACACATGCCCCTCGATGAAGGCGTAGTTCTTGATGTCGTAGAGTAGCTGCTCGCGGTGGAACACCAAGGTAACTTTCTTTGTTTCCCTGCTGTTTACGGCATCGCTGTTATAGCAGTCCTCGTTGCAACCAATGTGATACATGACTTAGTCGTTATAGGTGGGACGTGTCGGGCGCTCCCGCTTATAGAGTGCCTGTTTGGCTTGGTCGAGCGCGTCAGTGGCGAGGGTGGCGTAGTTCTGAGCGTCCTCCTTGTCAGTGATGACGAACCACTCCGACAGGGTGCGGTCAACGATATACTCGTGCAGCATACCTCCGAGGCTGTCGCATGCCGAGTTGTTGAAATTTGACGGGAGAAGGAACGACAGCTGTAACTTTTCTCCATCCTCAACCGCCTTGTTAATGCGGTTGTTGGAAGTCGAGCCGTCCTCGTGCAGATACTCGCCGAGTTCCACCTTCAGATGCGAGAATGCGTTACTGATGGAGCGGAGAATCTGATAAGCGTGCTCGTCGTCCTCACTGGCCTGCATGTAGGCAGTGGAACGGTAGTCTTTCCCTTCCGCATTGCGGGCCTGGCCGGTCAGATGCGATTTGTTCATCACGTCAAACTTGATTTCTTTCGACTCAAGCGTTACGACAATGGTCTTTTTCTGTTCCATAGGAATAAGATTTATTGATTAGTCATCGTATGTGGGGCGTGTCGGCTTCTTTTTATACACGGCCTTGCGGTGGATGTCATCCAGCAGGGTCGCCGCTTTGTCTGCGTATTCTCCAGCCTCCCCCTTGTTGGTATAGACATACCACTTGGCAACTATGCTTTGGACGAAATAGCTGAAAAGGCTGAGCCTCATACTTGGCAGGAGCGCGTCGTCAAAAGATTTCGACACGTCCAGCCTCAACTCATAGTATTTCCCGGGTGGTGTTGCCATACCCTCGAAAGTGACGAGGCCGATAAGTTCCTGACATATGTCTGCCCGGCTTTCCTCCCAGAATCGTTCAAGGTGGTTCTCGTCCTCGTCAACGGTCGATATGCGGTGGAGGGCGTTTTCGTCATTCTCCATCTTTCCGCCGGTATAGGCGGTAGTGACCGCCACCTCACGCATCACATCCTCCTTGTTGATTGATAGTGCTATCTCCATGTCAAAAGCTGATTATAGAATAAGTAATCCCGATGCCGACGTAAGGGTGCAGACCCTTGGGCCCGTAGCCGTACCCTGCCGTCAAGCCTATGTGCCAACGCTTGGGAGGCTTCCATTCCCGCCGGGTGATGACGGTCGTAGGCGTAAACACTCTCAGGCTGTCGAGCCGCGGGGCCACCGGGCCGCTCACCCATGCCTCGTAAGCGCTGTCGGCATAGTGGCGCTGTATCAACGGCAGCTCCGCGACCGCACTGTCTGCGCTACATCGCGGCTTCCCCCCGGCTCCAGCCCCGTACATCGCGGAGGGAATGACAGTATCTCCGACTACGCTTTCGTCCGAGGTGGATTGCTCGAAACCCGCGTCGGCAATACGGCTTACGGGCAGCTTGTACGGCAGCGTGCCGAGAACCGTTTCCGAGCGCTGTATGGGCGCCCGGTACATAGTGGTATCCACTGCCATTTCAATTGTCTCAGTCTCCGCGCGGGATGACTGCGTGGCCGGAGCCTTTCCTACGAGGTACCCGGCAGAAAAAACCGCCAGCCCCGCGATTGTCAAATACAAGTAATGTTTTGCCTTCATACTAATACAATTAATTATTCAACTCTCGCCCCCAGCCCCAAAGGCCCTACCAGCCCGAATGGGTTCTGGTCCCGGTGTGAGGGGCCTCGGCCCCGAAGTCCCCGCTTGGTGCGCGAGGCGTTAGCCGAGCGAAGAAGCAAACTTTATATGCTCACCCATTCATTCCTCATGCTTTATTTCCGACAAGTCGATGTCGAAATGTCGGGCGGTCTTGTCAACGAGTATGCGCTGGAGCATCCTGGCCCACTTGGCGCCGTTGCAGGAGCTCTCGTTTTCCAGGATTGACCATAGCTGCCAGAAGCATATGGCCCCGGCGGCGACCTTCGTCAGGTCGACGGGCATCCCGTCGGTGATGTGCCGCTGGATCAGGAACGACATAACGATGAGCGTCCACGCCTTAAGTATCGTCAGGATGACTGCCCCGAAGTGGTGGCTCTTGAACTTCTTCCCGTCGGGGCTTACCTTTTCGGGGTGTGCCTTGCGGGCGCGGCGCGACAGGGACCACGCCGTATAGCAGTCGGCGAGAATCATCATCGTGCAGATTAATATGTAGGGGAGCGTCGGCTCAAGAATAGCCACGGCTCCTCCGATAGCGGTGAAAAGCCATCGCAGTATTTCCGATATTAGCTGGTTCTGTTGCATGGCGGTTTCTCTTTGGTGTTGTATGAAATGCCGTAGTCTCCTCCGGCGTAGATGGCGGCCTCGCGCTCGCGGCGCTTGACGAGACCGGGAAGAACGTTGCCTCCGGCGCGGGTCCACTTGCGGAACTCGGCGGGGATGGAGGGGTCGTCGGCGTTCTTGCATGCCTTCTTCCAGAGTGTCGAACGGCGCAGGGCCGAGGTGCCGACGTTGTAGGCGAAGCTCAGGACGGCGTCGTATTGAGCCTGTCCGAGCGATGCCCCGTCGATCGTCATCCAGCGGTTCAGCTCCGCCTCGAAGCGCGCCAGGTCCGCCTCGAAAAGCTCCGCGGCCCGTTCCCTAGAAATTCTCAGTCCGGGGATGACGTCCGGGCCTGTATGGCCGTAGCCGATTGTCAGCACTCCGGCGGGGCAGCGGTACGCCGTCAGGCGCAGCCCCTCCCAGCCCTTTATCAGTTCCTTTATCTCGTTACTCGCTTTCATATCGTTACCGTTTGGTTTTTATGCCGCCCCGGCTCCTTTGAAGGAGGCCGGGGCGGCGGTGTTACAAGCGCCGGGCAGCTTATCCCTCCGGGGCTTCCTCTTCCTCGGAAACCGCGGCGGCGCTGGCCGCGGAGATGCCGGGCACGGTGAAGGACGGCCAGTACATCCAGGTGGGTTCCTGTACGAGTTCGGCTCCGTCCTGGACCCAATTGTAGAAAGCGCCCTCGTAAAAATAGAGCACGTCGTCGCGGCAGGAGCCTTCCTCGGTGTCCATCCAGCGGTCGCAGACGGCCCATTCCATCTGGCGCAGGGCGTTGCTTTGGCAGCGGTAGACAGCCATATCGCCGGTAGACAGCACGAGGCGGCCGGAAAGCGCGGTGGTCGGGGTCTGTGCCTGGCTGATTGACGAGACCACGTCGTGCAGCACGCAGACGGTCGCGCCCTGACGGTCGCGGGCCTCGGCGAGTTTCAGCACCGCCTCGGTCAGTGCGGCAACGCGCTCCTCCAGGCTCTCGGTCAGGTCGGCGGGAGCCGGGGTGTAGCCGGTGGCCGCGGTGCCGCGCTCGAGCTTCATGTCACGGATATACAACTCGAGCCAGCCGGGATTCTGCCCGGCGACAAAGGCGATTTTCAGCATGTCGGAAGCCTTCGTCACGCTTCCGGCCGCAAGTCCCTTGAGCCGGACAGTGTACCGCGCGTATCCTCCGCCTGTCTCGACGTAGAACCATCCCGAATCTGCCAGCGTGCGGGTCGAGGCGGCGTCGCCGACCGCCACGTTGAGCACCAGCGGCCCGCTGCCCCGCTCGCGTGTGGCATAAGCCTCGAAGCTGAGGACATAATCCTCGTCCTTGGCGAACAGGCCCGCGGGAAGCGGGCGGAAAATTGTCTGGTAAGCGCCCGCGGGAACGTCGACCTCCGCCCGGTTTTCAGCCCTCAGCTCCCTGCTGTCAGAAGTGCCGGAAAGTCGCACCTCGTAGCCGGAAGCGTAGGTGGCCGACCACCCCTCCTTGCCGCGGTTGGTGCCCGTAAGGAGGTTCACCCGGTCGGCCGCGGCGACCGCCCCGATGTCTGCGGCGAGAGACGAGCGGAGCGCGGCCACGGCGGAGTCTATGTACGCCTTCGCCCGGTTCCAGAACAGCGAAAGCCCGGCGTAGTCTAAGAATTTCATTGCCATTTTCGGTTAGTATGTCGGTTGGAAATAACGGAGGCCGGGCGCTTCTCCCGGCCTCCGGGAGAAGCGGGGTTACGCGGGATTGATAAGGTTGTCAATCTCCGTGGTGGTGATGGCGGTAACGTCCGCGGTGTTGAGCTTGCCCCCGAGGGCAGTCTCGATTCCGGCGATTTTCGCGACCTGGGTCTTCTCCGCGTCGGTGTAGTCGTTGGACGAGAGAACCTTGCCGGTAACCTTGTCGACCTTCTTGCCGAGTTCGGTGACGGTGTTGTCGGGCAGGTTCGCCACCTTGCCCTTGTCAGCCGCGGTGTAGTCGTTGGTCGAGAGACCCTTGCCGGTAACCTTGTCAACCTTACCGTCGAGAATCGCCTTGAGCTTGTCGTCGCTGGAAACGTCGGCCAGGAAGGCGAACACCTCGTTGAGCTTGTTGATGATCTTGTCCCCGTCGGCGGTTCCGGCGCTGTTGATGACGGCTTCCAGCCCGTTGACCTTGGCCTGTAGCTGCGTCAGGGTGGAGTCGGAGGCGACGGTGGAGGGGTCGAAGTCCTTCAGGGTGTCGTACAGGCCGGAGAGGCGGGTTTTGAGTTCGGCGGTGAAGTCCTCGTGCGAGAGGCCCATGCCGTTGAAGCCGCGCTCGTAGAGCTTGGTGATGATGTACTCCAGGCCTGCGTAGTCTAAATACTTTGTTGCCATAACGTTAGAAATTAATGTTGGTTAATAAAAAGTGATTATTTGAAAATGTCCTCAATGAGGGCGTTGATGTCGTCTTCGTCCAGGCGGTACTCTCCGGGAGGGGCTTCGACGGGGGTCTGCGCCACCCCGTCGTCAATGAGGTCGTCGAGCTGCGCCGTCGTCACCGGCTCGCCATCGGCGGGTCCCTCCGGCTCCGGCTCTTCCTCGAACAGCGCCTCGATGCGTTCCGACACGATCGCCCCGCAGCCGCACTCTCCGACCTCGCCGCCGGAGCCGCCCGTTCCGTCCTCCAGCGCCGTCACTCTGGCGGCGAGAGCATCGACTGCCGAGGCGTTGTCTTCCGACTGGTTGAGTGCGTCGAGCGCTATGCGCGCGGCGCTTTGCAGATTTGCTTGCAGGGTGTCAGCGTCGCTCCTCAGTTTGTTGGTCTTATAGACAAGGTCGCCAAGGCGGCTTTCGTGCCTCGCGAGGTCGGAGGAAATATCGGATATATCCCCCAACAGGCGCGGTCCGCCCTGTCCGTCCCAGGTATGGAATACCCCGGGCGTACCTGATGATACCAGCAGTATTCCCGGCACGTATTCCGACGATGCCCTCAGAGCGTTCTCTCCCGAACCGGCGGAGTTCCATGTCTGGTAATAAGCGGCAGTCTCGCCGGAGGTGATCCTCAGAAGGAATTTATTGGCGGTCGTGTCGAACACGACCGAGGTCAGTCCCTGGGCGTGGGCAGTCTGCAGTTGAAGCCTCCCCGGCCCCAGAGCTGCGGCGGCAACCCCCTCCACAGTCCCGGCAAAGTCGAGCACCGGGAGTTTCTGAATCCTGGCCCGCAGGGTGTCGATGGATTTTTGGCAATTGGAAACGGCGCTCTCTATCTCAGCCATCTGCCCTGACGCGGCTCCTGCCTGTGTCTCCAGCTCCGCGATCTTCCCCGCAAGCTCCCCGTCGGCCGCGGCGCGGGCGGCCTGTTCGGAGTAAAAGCGCGCATCCACTTCCTCCCGTATCTCCTCTTCAACCTCTTTGATATAGTCGAAGCCGGAAATATTCACTGCTGTTACCGCCGTGCCGGTATCATTCCATTTGCCCCCGAACGACCTGTAAAGCCTGAGCGGGAATCCTGTTCCCACCAACGCCCACCAGCCCGAGCGGGGCTGCGGATAACTCTCTCGCAAGTCATCGGGCGAGGCGAAAAGACCCTTTTGCGCCCCTTTGATATTCGGAGCGTCAAGCCAACCCTCGACCACGAGGTCGTGGCCTACACGCGTGCGGCCTTGTATGTTGACATCGCCTCCGACTGACACATTTCTGCCTACCGAGACATCACCGTCTATATGTTTCGTGGGAATAGCGCTCATTGTAATGCTGCCTTAGAAATTTCAGAGAGTGCCGATGCCTTTTCCGCGTCGCCCAACGTGAGTAGTACCAACGAAGCCGCCGAATAAATGACGGCGGTATGACAGCGTTCGCATATGTCAATGCCCTCCTCGCTGTCAATCTTCGGATATGGCAGGTATTGCCCGCGGCGAACATACGCGTTCTCGCTCTTGCAGGAGTAGAACTCCAACACTTTTCCTTCCGGGCGTGTTGCTATGGCGCATACCGGCTTCTGCGAAGTACCGCGTAACGCCTTCACTCGCTGCCTCTGATACTCATATTCTGGATCGGATGTGCTTATGGCCGTGTATACAGGCCGCTCCCAGTCGCTCATTTCAAACGCTATCAGGCGCATAAAGTCCTGTGGAAGCAGAACCCATCCGCTTTCAAGCTCGCCCCAGTACACCGCATCCCCGAAGTTATGACCCTCTTCCAGCAGATATGTCGGCGCATCGTTATGCACCCTGACGACAGCTTCCAGTACCTTGCTTCTGACTATGTCGTCAAACGCGAGAGTGTCAACGTCGCCGGTGAGCAATAACTGCTCGCTCGTCATATTCTGGTCAAGGCATACGCGAACGTCGCGCATGACATCGTGAATGTTATATACCATAGCGTCTGAGGTTATTCTTCCTCCATAGCCTCGTCCTCGGCTTCACTGCCGTTGAGGGTGTCAAACTTGCCGCCTGTGAACTGAATGCCGTGCTCGGCTGCAATGCGCTGCGCAGTCTCGCAGTTGCGGACCTTATAAGAGGGAATGTTGAAATTCTCTTGCAGGTATGCCTGTGCGTCCGGCAAACAGGTGACCTCGACTTTCGTAAAACCGACGGTTGCGGTTTCCTCGGCCCGTGCTTCGGCTACCGGTTCCGGCTCGGCGGCTGTTTCGGCCTCCTCAATTACCGTTGTCGGTTGTTCGGCAAGCGGTGCGGCAGTCCCGGCCGCGGGTTCCGGCTCAGGTTGTGCCTTAGCCTTTTGTAAATTGGAAGTCTTAGGCTTGTCGGGTTTCCCGGTGCGGCGCAAAAGTATGATACGCCCCTCCCTGAAGTACGAACTTCGCTCAATCACTTTCTGAATGAACGGGTCGGAAGTGGTGTACTCGGCGGGGGTTACTCCGTAAGCTGTAAGAGCGCCCCCTGAGAAATGGACCCTTACGGTAGCTGAACCGGATTTAATCTGTGCGACCCAATCAACAAGTCGGGGCGCTCCATATGTGATTTTTTCCATCGTGTTGTTGGGGTTTCATGACTTTAAATGGTGAAGAGTGAAGGGTGAAGAGGATTCTCCGTTTAACCGTTATCTCCACCCGGGCATAGCCCGGTTTTCACCCTTCACTTCTTTCACTTCGACCTTAGCCGGCGATGATTTCTCCGGTGAACTCGCTCCACGTTACCGTCGTGGTCGCGGTTTCACCGCTTCCTGTCGTGGCAACCTTGGCCTGCCACATCTGGCCATTCTGCGCCGAGGCGTTGATGCCAGGGCAGTCAACAGTCAGCAGGTAGACTCTGCCGTCCACGAGGTCGTCCCCTTTGGGTGCCTCAGCGCTGTCCCATATGGTGTAGGTAGTGGCTCCGGCGTTAGCCTTTTCCCCCTCTCCATCAATCCATATGTGGCATGCGCCCTTAAGAGCGAGGCCGTCCCACACGACGATACCCTTGCGGGTCGCTTCCTCTCCCTCTACGCGGTCGTTGAACTCATGCTGCTGCGAATACATGTAGTGTACGAGGCGGTCTTCGCCGATAAGCGCGCCGGAGTTGGACCAGCCCAGGGTGTCGAGTGTCGGCTCGCGCTTGATGTCGATGTCGCCGAATACGGTATGGATGCTCGTAACAGTCCAGCCGACGGGATTGGTTTTGGAGATTATCTGTATCTCCTTGTGTTTGCTGAAATCGATGCACTGAATCTCCTCAAGCAGGTTCTTACCTGCCAGGAGAAGGGCGGTCTTGGGAACATCCTCACCGGTGAAGTACATCTTGGCCAGCGCGATCAGTTTCTCATACGTCCAGCGGCCCGTGTGCTGAAGCTCGCGCTTGAACTGCCAGCGGATGCCCTCGGTGAAGTAGACCATCTGCTCGCCGAGTTTGGGCACCTTGACAGGGAACTTTCCCTTGTGCCCGGCCCACAGCGTGCGGTTGCCGGCGCGCTTGAAGTTGAGGATAGCCTGTTCCGCGATAAGGCTTTGGGTGAACGGGATATGCTTCTTCTGCGCCTCGAAGTAGTCGGAAACCACCTGGTTCATTCCTCGCTTCTGAAGATAAACGCGGGAGGGACGGGGCACGATGAGATCGGGATCGACTTCCTTCTGCGTCTCGTACATCGCGTTGGCGAGGAGCTTGATTTTGGACCCCGCGGGAATCACGGGAGTCGTGCAGAACACATCGGTAGCGTTCGCTTTCGGGCCGTTGACGGCGCGCACCACGGGATTGTCTGTCGTGGAGTCGCGCCCGGTGACGAAAAGCATCAGGCTCTTCCCGGGGGTGACGGTCTGACCGTCTTCGGCGTAACCGTCTACGTCGGGAACGAGGAGTGTGTGGTAGTCGCGGGGAATGTTCTGATCGCTCGATACGAGCGGGAGGACGAACTGGGCCTTGGAACTCGCGGCCACTGCCGTATCCGTCGTGAGGGTGCTTCGCTGCTCGTCAATCATGTAATGCTCGACTTCCGGGCTGTTTACTTTGACCTTCTTCGATTTGAGCATGAGCGACATCAGGGCGGTGTCCTCGCTTTGGAAACGGAACAGTTGGTCGTCAATGTCGGTTTCTACCAGGTTGCCGGGGGCGATGCCGCCGGTAGCGCCAGCCACACTGCTGACGGTCGTGGGGGTGCCAGGTGCCTGGGATTGTATCCCGGCTGAGCCTGGAGAGGTGGGAACTGCCGCTCCCGTACCTGCGATTACGGTTTCTTCTGCTGCCATAGCGTTATTGAATTTGATTGTTAGTGTTTCTTTTATCTATCTGTTGATACGATGTTGCCCGGATTGATGCCGCCTGTAGCCGCCGCGAGATTACCAACCGTCGTGGCGCAACCCGGCAACTGGGTGGAGAGTCCGGCGCTTCCGGCCGCCGGGCGCGGGGGCTTATCAACAAACCGTATATGCTCTCCCATCAGCGTGCCCCGTCTGCCACATCGAAAATCGAATTTCTCTGACGCGAAGGCGCGGGTGCGTTATTCGCGCCGCCGAGAGCCGGAGTGCCGTCACCGCGTTTTGGCTTGCGAAGCTGTGCCTCAGCCCTCGCGTTCCTGCCACGTATTTCCCCCTCTTTACTGGCGGCGGCAATGTCCGCGTCATGATTGATGGCTTTGAGGGCCATATCGATTGTCTCCGGCTTGATGATACCGATGACAGCGTCGTTCGTGACTTCCTTGATCCAGTCGGCGGCCGCGTCTATCTGCTCGTCGGTAAGGCCCATCTCCCGCTGTTTCTGTTCGAGCATGGCGAGAGTGGCTTTCATGTTTTTCTGCCATTCCTCTTCCAGCCCTTTCTGTTTCGCCATACGGTCGACGTATTCCTTGTTGCTCGCGGCGAACTCGTCCACCTTGGCCGGGTCGTCAAGCATCTCTTTCACGCCGTCAATCCCGATGCGGTTGATGAGCGACACCCACGGGTCTTTCCCCTGCGCCATGTCCGTTATGAACTGGGCGCTCCGAGGGTCGTTGGTGAACATGTCTGTCAGCTTGCGCTCCCGCTCCCGGTAACCCGACAACTGATTGTCATATTCGTCATAATCGTCATTGATTTGGCCGAACAGAGCCTCATCATCGGCATATTCCCGGTCGGGATATTTCTTTTTCAGTCGTTCGCCGAATTGGTCTCGTCTACTCTTAACTTGCTTATCCTCAGCCATAATTACAATTGGTGTTAGATGGGTGCGATTATCGTAGGCAAAGTTAAGGGGCTTTACGCTCTCGCCATCTTTATCTTTTGAGTCACCTATTGTATCTTTGTATGAAGATAAAACATTAGTGCGTAGTGCGATGAAGTCATTCGGGAGTGTGCTGGCCTTTACCCGCAAACGAAACGCGGCGTTGCTTAAGGCTTACAGGGAACAAATAACCTCCACGGGGTATATCCGACTTAGCGAGATAGGAGAGCGGATTGTGAACTCGCCATCTCCTCGTTTCTGGGTATCGGAGGAACGGGCCGCGGTTGTGGTGTCCGCAATCATGCGGGGCAAACCGGTACTGGATTCCATGCGCCCGTCAAAGCGCGAGATGTTCGAGGAGATACACCGCCGTGTGGTCGCGTTGAAAGAGGCCCATCCCGACTGGCAACTCTGCCAGCTCGTCTCCGAGGTCGTTAATTCCCCGGCTCCAAAATTCTATATGGAAGCTTCGTCCGCTCTTGAGAGGCTGTTCAAAATCCGGAATGGTTGGTATGACAAAGGAAGAGGCAGGTAATATTTCTGACATAATAGCCGAAAATGACAGACGCCGCGGGGAGATGTTCTCGCGGTTCAACCCGATTACGGGAGAAGGGTCCGTAGGGGACCGTTTCTTTGTCTCTATCCCTGACTTCCCGGTCAGGAAGCAATGGCTCCCCGTCTCAATGGCCGACAACGCTTTTGTCAAGGCCCTTATCCGGAATAACGGGATTGACGGATTCTTGCGCGACAATATGGGGGTCGAACCAACCCCTGAAGACAGGGAGGCGGTCATTGACCGGTTTGTCCGGCTACGCTCACTGCACGACTTCCCGTTTTGGGCCGCCACTTTCGTCTACATAAAGAACAAGGAGGTCGGCCAGCCCGACTGCCTTTTCCGGCTGACTTACCCCCAACGCAGGTTTGTCGCTATGCTCGAACGCATGAGGCTCACCGGAAAGCCGATACGCGTAATCCTCCTTAAGGCGCGGCAATGGGGCGGCTCAACGACCTCGCAGATTTATATGGCGTGGCTTCAGCTCATTCATCGCACCGGCTTGAACTCGCTCATCATTTCAAACTACAACAAGGGTTCGGAAACCATCAAGGGGATGTTTAAGAAGATGATCGACGCATACCCGGTGGCGATGCTCCACGAGGTTGGGGATGTCTATTCGGAAAATGAGGAAAAACTTGTCGGCGTCGGCCGCTCCGGCCTTACCCAGCTCGTGCCGCAGCGCAACGCCACAATATCGATAGGCTCGGCTGAGTCGCCCGACTCCTGCCGAGGCGGGGACTACGCCCTCGTCCACCTTTCGGAGGTCGGCCTGTGGAAAGCCACGGACGGAAAGAAGCCTGAGGACATTGTGCGCTCCGCCTGTTCCGGCGTGCTCTACCGCCCCTACACGATGATTGTCTATGAGAGCACGGCCAACGGCGTGGGAAATTTCTTTCACAACGAGTATGTAGTGGAAAACCCAGGCGCGGATGACCCCTGGGGCCAGGTTGATTTGACCCCCGAA